>CBFHYJ010000001.1:0-99093 GCA_965659945.1 Sedimenticolaceae bacterium
TGGTGTACTGCTGAGTCAACGTGACGTGCCATATCGAACGCCAAGTCCTCACGAACCATGCCCATCAAGTCGATACGAGCGTAACGAACGTGATCTTCTGGGTTGTTCTCGCCGAAGCGAGTACCCATGTAACAGTTAATAGCATACAGACCTTGTGCTACTGCACCTGAACGGTCGATGTTTGCTTTTTCTGCGATAACGATCTTTTTATTCTGACCCCAGTAGCGAGCTTCAAAAGCTGCACCGGTACCGCCAAGGCCTGCGCCTGCAACGAGGATATCGATATCGTCTTCAATGATAGTTTTGTAGCCCATTAGTATTGAACTCCTTCTTTGATCTCTAGACCGTTAGATTCCAGAGTATGTACACCAGCCTCGTCCATACGGATGTACTTTGGCTCGTTGTACAAATGCTGACTTGCAACATGGTCGTTACCAGGTGCTGGAACATTCTTCAGCTCAGGCTGACCTGATCCCCATGGCACGGTAGTGATAGGAGCCAATAGGTCCATATCTTTCTTGCCATTACGGAACTTGATGCGCCATGAAATGATGCCCTTCTCTTCGTCGCGGTTAACACGAACTGAGTGGCCTAGTGGAGCGAAGTCTGCGTAACCACGTACGTCAATCGCGTTGTGAGGACACGCTTTAACGCACGAATAACATTCCCAACACATGCTTGGTTCGATGTTGTAAGCACGGCGGAGACCTTTGTCGATGTGCATGATGTCTGATGGACAGATATCAACACACTGGCCACAACCATCACATCGAGTCATATATACAAAAGTAGGCATGATTTTTCTCTCTCTGTAATTCTTATTAGTTCTTAGTAATTCTTTGCTGCGCGAGCACGAATACCTTTACCCATGTTTGGTGGGTTGGTGCCCATGTACAACGGCAGATCAGGGTATCGAGCGTGAGTTGCAGGATCTGCAAGATCGTACTCAGCAGGCAAGTTCAAGTTAGAACCATCTGCCTTAGATACCTTCTTCTGGTAAGCCGCTGCAGGCTTAAAGAACATGTGTGAGAACTTAGACCAGAATACGCTGCCGAACAATACGGTGTTCGAAATCGCGAATAGGACAAAGAACAATGTTGCAACGTTCATGCCCAAAGTTTGACCAGCTGCTTGCGATGACCAGATCAAACCGAACAATGCGGTCAGCATCAAAGAAACGATAAAGATGTCAGCCTCTACTAGCTTGTACCACTTAGTACCTTCTGCAGAAACGTCAACACGAATGCGGAACCAGAACCACGCACCACCAACAACTAACATCAACGCACCCCAGTGCCACAAGTTAGCGCCCATCGCGCTTGTCGCATCACCGAAGATCAGAACAACGTTACCAATGCAGTAAAGGATGAAACCCCACATACTTAAGAAGTGAGAAACCTGACGCTCTTTGTTACAGAACTCGCCAGCAAGTGCGACTTCGTTAACCAAGATACCTGCTGCAATACCCATCTTTTCACCAGCGCCAACCGAACGCTTAGCATTAGCGCGGTGCGAAGCAGCCATTTCAGAGAAATAACGTGCACTTTTCTTTTTCGCGACGTGAAGAATGGTGCCGCCAGCGACAAAAATAACCATAAGGATGAGATACGCTTGCATCACATCGTTTGTAATAAATGATCCCGCTAGGAAATCAAAAGGATTGCTTGAAAACATTATTATTAAACCTCACTAAATTTTTTAGCTCGGCGAGGATATCCCCATCAAGTCAATGCGTCACCTCAGATATATATTCAGGGTCATATAAAAAATCTATGCGGACAGGCATTGCCTCCTAAATCGCTGTTTTGTATATAAAACTTCGTTAATATTCTTCTATACCCCGACAAAACCCTTACATTTCCTCAAAAAATGGAGCAATTTTTATTTCTTATCAGCAGCAATCTCGCCCTTCATCATAAGATTCTGCAATGCGGGTTTAAAAAATCGCTATAGAACAAACCTATAAGGCGACTAGGTAATATTCGGAAACAGTGATAGATTTGCTGCGCTTAGTTCTAATAGTTTTAGATCTAAACGTGTGTTTAAAGAAGTACTAAAGCGAGCTTGCTGTGGCCTCTGAAGAAGTAGCTAAAAAACGAGACCCCAACAATCCTTGCCTCTTCTGCAAAGACCCTCGCGGCGTATCGCTACAAAACGAACATGCTTATAGTGCTCGTGATAGTTATGCGGTAAGCCCAGGCCACACATTGGTGATCCCAAAGCGCCATGTAGCGAGCTTCTTCGATTTAAATCCAGAAGAAGTCAGTGCCATCATGTCCCTGATCACTGAAGAAAAGACATTGCTAGATCAAGAGTTCTCACCTGATGGCTACAATATTGGGGTGAATGTTGGTCCGGCAGCTGGACAGAGTATTTTTCATGTCCACGTTCACATCATCCCGCGTTACACCGGTGATGTTGAGAACCCCCAAGGCGGCGTGCGCCATGTGATCCCTAAAAACGCTCACTACACACGCAAAGATTAACAGTCAGTTTTTTCTGGAAGGGGCTGACGCTTTGTTACTTTCCTTCCAACAACAACCATAGAGGATAACGATTATGAGCGGTGGCACATTTACTCGTCCAAAAGTACCGACTGGTGAAACCAAGTGGGTAACAACTACTCAGAAAGAAATCACCCCAGGCCAATTCTTTGTTGGTTACGAAACCACTTGGGTTGAGTTCCAAAAGGAAAAGCCATACGAGACTCCTAAGAAGCCTTAATCACGCTTCGCTTAGCGACTTAATTCGCTAAGTAAGAGACACAAAAAAAGGCGTGCTAAGCACGCCTTTTTTATTGCTCGCTTGAGCCTCAGCTCTTACAAGCTTTGGTAGTACTCAATCAAAATTTGAGCCACTTCAGGACGCGAGAACTCTTTTGGTGGCGCAATGCCTTCACCCAACATCTCACGCACCTTAGTGCCTGATAGCAATACGAAGTCATCTTTCTCGTGATCTGGTGCTTCACGCATCATTACCACTTTATTCAACTTCTTAGACCATGCAGTGTGGTCAGCTTCGAAGATCTCGATCTCCATTGCGCCTGCAGGTACTTCATCTTTAAAGATGGTTTGTGCATCGAATGCGCCATAGTAATCGCCAACGCCTGCGTGGTCACGACCAATGATGAAGTGAGTCGCACCCATGTTCTGACGGAAGTAAGCGTGAAGTACTGCTTCACGTGGACCTGCATAGAGCATGTCGAAACCGTAACCAGTGACCATTGCGCTGTTAGGTGGGAAGTACAACTCAACCATCTTACGAATCGCAGCATCACGAACTGGCGCAGGAATATCGCCCTTCTTCAACTTACCCAACAACATGTGGATAACCAAACCGTCACAACCCAAACGATCCATTGCCATGTGACACAACTCTTCGTGAGCTAAGTGCATTGGGTTACGGGTTTGGAATGCAACAACCTTCTTCCAACCACGCTCAGCGATTTCATTACGAATCTCAACTGCGGTACGGAAAGTATCTGGGAATTCAGTTTGGAAGTAGCTGAAGTTCAATACTTGGATTGGACCTGAAACAGCCGTACGACCTTGTGAGTTGAATGCTGCAACACCTGGGTGCTCAGAATCATCAGTGCGATATACTTTGTCGGTCATGATCGCCATCTGCTCAGCAGAGACTTCTTCGATCGCTTCAACATCCATTACAGCTAACACTGGGTTGCCATCAACGTTAGGATCACGCAAAGCAATACGTTTTGCATCGCCGATCGCATCCGCATTCTCAAGCAAACACATCACAGGCACTGGGAAGAATGAACCATCACTAAGGGTCATCTTTTCAGCTGCGCCCATTGCATCTGTTAGGTTCATGAAACCTTTCAGAGGGTTGAAGTAACCCGCACCCATCATGACTGCGTTACCGGCAGCTTGTGAGCTGATAATCACTGAAGGCAGTGACTCCGCTTCTTTGCTCAATGCATCATGTTGTGCAACGTCATAAACGAAGCGTGGTTGTAGCTCGTCAGAACCAATTGGCTTGATCATTACTAAGTATCCTTCGGTTAGTTTTTGTACTCAGACACAGGCTATGTCCGATAATTTTTTAGTCTCTTCGGCAGTGACGTCGTGCAAAAAAACGCAACAGCGTAGTAAATGCCAAAGCGGCTGTATTAGTGACGCGTAATGTACAACACAATAGAAATCCGAAGAGCTAAGGAACTTTATGAGGGCATAAACTCAAATCAGCAGGCACAAAAAAACCGAGCACGAAGCTCGGCTTTGCTTTGTATGGTGCCCGGGGGCGGAATCGAACCACCGACACGAGGATTTTCAATCCTCTGCTCTACCAACTGAGCTACCCGGGCAAATTGCCTGACGAGACCGTCAAGAGGCGCGTATTAAAGCGACATGACAGGGCTACGTCAAGCTAAAACCCTTATTCTGGCTTGAATTCTGGTGGGGTCTCACCGCCATCACCAAAAAAGAACTTATCCATCTGCTCTTCAAGAAATTTACGCGCTTTTGGGTCGATCGGGCTTAAACGATATTCATTCAACAGCATGGTCTGATGCTTCAACCACTCTGCCCAGCCTTCTTTAGAAACATTCTCAAAAACACGCTGACCCAAATCACCTGGATATGGTGGTTTATCTAAGCCTTCCAGCTCGCGCTTCATTTTTACGCAATTCACCATTGCACCCATGAGAATCTCCTAAGTCAGTTCATCGAGCAGACGCGCAACCGGCGCCGCCAATCCCCGAGCATCGGGGCGGTGTGTGTTATACCAAACGAGATCATCTGCCTCAAAGACCACGCAACCGCGTTTGCGCAGCAGTAATTGCTGCGGATGGATATCCAAATGAAAGTGGCTAAAGGTATGACGTCTTACCGGCAGCTTCTCACCCAGACTCACTTCAAGACCAAATCGATCGCGACAGAACACATCGATGGTTTGACCTTCAGGCAGTTCAGGAAAGCTCCATAGTCCACCCCAGATTCCCGTGGGTGGTCGCTGATGGAGTAGCAGCTCACCTCGCTCATTACTCAAAACCAACCAATGAGCAGTTCTCACCGGCAATGTCTTTTTCGGTTTTTTACCTGGGTAACGTTGCCAATCATTTTGTGCATAGGCTAAACACGCATCACTCAGTGGACAGGCATCACATTGGGGTTTTGAACGAGTGCATAGCATTGCGCCAAGATCCATCATCGCCTGAGTGTATTCAGCCACACGCTGATCTGGTGTGTAGTTTTCAGCAAGCTCCCATAACTGACTAAGCACTTTCGCTTGCCCCGGCCATCCATCAATCGCAGCAAAGCGTGCTAAAACACGCTTCACATTGCCATCTAAAATCGTTGCTCGCAGGTTCATCGACAAACTTGCGATTGCACCAGCCGTTGATCGACCAATACCGGGCAGGCTCTCTAGCTCAACAGGATCTTGTGGAAACTCGCCCACCATCTCAGTGCAAACCTGTTGCGCTGTTTTATGAAGATTCCGTGCACGCGCGTAATACCCAAGGCCAGACCAGTGGTGCAGCACATCATCAATCGGCGCATTCGCCAGATCACATACCGTCGGAAACCGCTGCATAAACTTCTCAAAATAAGGGATCACAGTACTGACTTGGGTCTGCTGCAACATGATCTCGGATACCCAGGTGCGATACGGCGAGACCGATTGCTGCCACGGCAAATTCTTTCGCCCGTACAGATCGAACCAATCCAGAACGCGTTGCGAAAAGTCTACTTTGCTTATCGGATTTACAGCCATCAAGTATGGTAGGTTGATCTTTATTCAAATCGCAATCAAAGCTGACCATGAAACAACTTCCAATTATCCTTGTGGCTGTTATCAGCATCGCACTCGGCATCTGGTTGGGCATGCCCGAACAAAAATCGGTGACCGGTTACGAACACCTCGGCGGTGACTTTGTTGTGCAAAGCGCTAACGGCGATGTGAAGCTGGAAGATTTCCGCGACAAAATCGTTCCGATCTATTTTGGCTTTGCTGCATGCCCAGATGTCTGCATTACCGCACTCAGCGGTCTGAGCATGGCGCTTCGCAGCTTGTCACATGATGAAATGGCACAAATTCAGCCACTCTTTATCAGCATCGACCCTGATCGCGACACGCCAGCAAAAGCTGACGAATATGCCAAATATTTCCACCCGTCGATTATTGGCGCCTCGACAGATGCGGAGAATCTAAAAGCGATCGCAAAACGCTACCTGGTGATCTACGCCAAAGTGGCAATGGAAGACTCCGCGATGAAATACACCATGGATCACAGCTCGAAGATTTATTTTGTCGGTCGTGAGGGCAAGATTCTCTCAACCGCATCGCATGGCGAATCGGCAGAACAGCTAGCCAAACAACTAAAAGCAGCGCTTGCTTACTGAGTTAACGGCCCTGCTAGGGTAAAATGCGCCTTTAACAAATTTCTTACACCTATGAACATTTCTCTCAACGGAAAAACCCATTCGCTTGCAGATAACAGCTCGCTCGGGAGTTTGATTGATGCTTTGGAGCTCACCGACAAGCGTATTGCTGTCGAAGTGAATGATGAGCTTGTGCCTCGCAGTGAACATGCTGATTGCCTATTAAATGAAGGTGATCGCGTTGAGATAGTTCAAGCTATTGGCGGTGGTTAATCCATGACTGATCAAACAGATACTTTGACCATTGCAGGTCGCACCTTTACCTCACGCCTTCTCGTGGGTACGGGCAAATACAAAGACATGGCCGAAACGCGTGAAGCGATTGATTCGAGCGGCGCTGAGATTGTGACCATCGCTGTACGTCGTACAAACCTTGGCCAGAATGCGGATGAACCAAACATTCTCGAAGTCTTACCGCCGTCTGAGTTCACTTACTTACCTAACACCGCCGGTTGCTACGATGCAAAAACCGCCGTACGTACCTGCAAGCTCGCACGTGAATTACTCGATGGGCATGACTTAGTAAAGTTGGAAGTCTTGGGTGATGAGAAGACATTGTTCCCTGATGTCATGCAAACCATGAAGGCTGCCGAAGAACTCATCGCAGATGGCTTTAAGATCATGGTTTACACCAACGATGATCCGATCATTGCTCGCGAACTTGAAGCGATGGGTTGCGTTGCTGTAATGCCCCTTGCTGCACCAATTGGCTCTGGCCTCGGCGTACGTAACAAACTCAACATCATGACCATTGTTGAGAACGCAAAAGTACCCGTACTGGTAGATGCCGGCGTTGGTACTGCATCGGATGCTGCTGTTGCCATGGAGCTAGGCTGTGATGGTGTTTTGATGAATACCGCAATTGCTGCTGCTCAAAAACCTGTTTTGATGGCCTCAGCAATGAAGAAAGCCATCCAAGCAGGACGCGAAGCTTTCTTAGCCGGCCGCATGCCCGCTAAACGTTTTGCTTCAGCGTCATCACCGGTTGATGGTTTGTTCTTCGACTAAGTTATGTCTGCACCAGTTAATGACGACAAACGCCAACGTGCGATTCGCAGCTTTGTGCTGCGCCAAGGTCGACTAACCAAAGGTCAGGAACGCGCGTTCGAATTATTTTGGCCCACACTTGGCATTGATTACGCTACCAAACCACTCGATTGGTCGGCGGTATTTGGCAACGACAACCCTGTGCATATCGAGATTGGTTTTGGTAACGGCGAGTCACTGGCCGAGATGGCGCGTCAAAATCCTGATCAAAATTATCTTGGCATTGAGGTGCATGGCCCTGGTGTTGGTCACCTCTTAATGCGTCTAGAAGAATTTGAATGCACTAACGTACGCGTCTGCCAGCATGATGCGATTGAGGTGCTGCGCGATATGGCCCCAGATCATTCATTACGCGGCCTGTATCTTTTCTTCCCTGACCCTTGGCATAAAAAGAAACACCACAAGCGCCGCATTGTGCAACGTAGCTTCTTAGAGCTGCTGCATAACAAGTTAGCCGCAAATGGTTTCTTCCATGCAGCAACCGACTGGGAACCTTATGCCGAGCATATGCTTGAGGTTCTCAATGAATCAGCTGATTTGTTTAGCAACACTGCAGAAAATGGCTTTGTTGAGCGTCCTAAAGAGCGCCCCCTAACTAAGTTTGAACAGCGCGGCATTCGCTTAGGTCATGGGGTTTGGGATCTGATCTTTAAGCGCACTTAGATGCAGCTTGTCGATATCACACCACTTCTCTTTATCGCCTTTCTGGTTTGGCTTTGGTTTGACAGCACTCGCAGCCATGAACTCGCCGTCCAGCTCACCTCTCGCCTCTGCTTAAAGCATGATGTGCAGTTACTTGATGAAACCGTCGCACTGCGTCGTCTGGGCCTTAGCTGGCCACGCGAAGGTTTACGCTTAAAGCGTACTTATCGTTTTGATTACACTATTGAAGGCACTGAGCGCAGAACTGGCTCGTTGGTTTTACAAGGTAGTCGTTTAGCAACCTATCACATCGACTCGCCCAGCCAAGAGGCAGTTGTCTCAATCCATTAATCACTTAACGATTTTTAGCGCAGGCTTGCTGCGAGGTGGCATTGGATCATCAGGAGGCTCTGGTTGATCATCGTCATCAATGAACTCAACCTCTTCATAAACTTCGCCATCGCTCGGAAAGAGCATCCCTTCGCCATTCTCTTTGGAATAAATACCCAATACCGCATCGGGTGGCACAAAGATCTGCTGTGCTTTTCCGCCAAAGCGTGCATTAAAGCTGATGAACTCGTTTCCTAACTCAAGGTCCATCACCGCACTGGGACTGACATTCAGCACAATACGGCCATCATCCACAAACTGTGTTGGCACCTGTGCATTCTCATGCATGGCATCAACGAGCATATAAGGTGTCTGATCGTTATCGACCAGCCACTCATACAATGCTCTAATGAGATATGGGCGATTGGAAGTCATCGGCTTATTTCTTGCCGCGCATCTCGCGTTCGCCTTCGGTAAGGCTCTTAATGAAACCTGCACGCTTAAACATCGTCGCTGCATAAGTCAGTACTTGCTTGCTTGCTGCACCGGTCAATTCAATACCAAGAACATCTAAACGCCACAACAGTGGAGCCAAGGTCGCATCAACCAAGGTGTACTCTTCACTCATAAAGAATGGGCTAGCGGCAAAGATTGGCGCTGAAGCAGTCAGTGCTTCTTTTAATTCTTTACGCGCTTTCGTAGCAGCCTTACCACCGGCCAAAATATCTTCAGCCATTGGGTACCAATCGCTTTCGATACGGCTCATGTACTGACGGATATTTGCACGAGTGACTGGATCGACTGGTAGCAATGGCGGATGAGGAAAACGCTCATCAATGTATTCACACATCACGCGGGTATCAAACAATGCCAAGTCACGATCGACCAATGTAGGCACGGTACCGTATGGATTGAGATCAAGTAGATCTTCCGGCATCGCGGTTGGATCCACATCTTCAATCTCGCAGGTAACATTTTTCTCAGAGAGAACCAGACGGATACGATGGCTGTGAATACTGACCGGGTCAGAAAAAAGGGTCATCACGGTACGTCGATTCGCAGCTTCAGCCATTGTTACTCCTTGCAAGCCCTATCCAATGCGGACATACGCTTCTGTCTAGACTCATAAAAAAAGGCGCACAGTATATCAAACTGCGCGCCTTTTGGCTTCTGCTACAGCGCTAACGCCGCGCTAAGCCTTGCGATTACTCGCTTAGTGGACGTCCTTCCACCACTCTTTCTTCGTCATATAAGCAATGACGGTGAAGATCGAGAGGAACAAGATGACCCACAAACCCATCTGCTGACGCTCCAGCTTATTAGGTTCCGCGATGTACACCAGATAAGTAGAAAGGTCGCGTGCCACCTGGTCGAACTCAGCAGCAGACATCTGACCTGGCTTAACCACCTTCAGTGATTCAACGTGTTTTTCTACCTTGTAGCCTTCACCGTGCTTTGCAGCAGCTGCTTCTGCATCCGCTTTGTTATCAAAGCTCTCTACAGCGAGACCATTGTGTGCCACGTCGTAACGGTATACCGCTTCTTTAATACCTTCGAGTTCCCACAAAACGTTAGGCATGCCCACGTTCTTGAACACAGTGTTGTTCACACCCATAGGACGTGAAGGATCTGAGTAGAAACCTTTCAGGTAGCTGTAGATCCAATCTGGACCTTTGCGAAGACGCGCTTCCAACGTTAAGTCTGGCGCAGGCGCACCAAACCACTTACCCGCATCATCTGGATGCAAGGCGATAGTCATCAAATCACCAACCTTTTTGCTCTTATCGAACATGAGGTTTTCTTTGATTTCTTCTTCAGTCAAACCCACTTCCTTCATCAACTGATAACGCACGTACTGAGCTGAGTGACAGCCCATACAATAGTTAGTGAAGTACTTAGCACCACGCTGAATTGCAGCGTGGTTAGTCAGGTCAATATTTGCATCTTCAAGTTGGACAGCTGCACCACCACCTGCAAAAGAGGTCAGAGGTAACAGCGCCAGAGCTGCAACTGCAATCAGCTTTTTCATGACGTTACCCTCTCCGGTACTGGCTTGGTTTTATCCAACTTCGAGTAGATAGGCATCAACAAGAAGAAGGCGAAATAGATCGCTGTGAAAATTGGCGCCCAAATAGACGCTTCCACACCTAAGATCATCTCAGTAGAAGCCACGACACCCAAGTAACCAAGGAAGACGAAGGTCACAACAAAGATTGCCAACGCAGTCTTAAAGATTGGGCCTTTGTAACGGATTGATTTAACTGAGCTGCGATCCAACCACGGTAGGATGAAGAACAACGCAATTGAACCAAACATCACCAATACGCCTGGGAACTGAGAGCCAAACATTGGCGGAACCGCACGCAACATGGCGTAGAACGGTGTGAAATACCAAACCGGCGCAATGTGCTCAGGCGTCTTCAATGGATTCGCTGGCTCAAAGTTAGGTGCTTCAATGAAGTAGCCACCCATCTCTGGCGCGAAGAAGATAACCGCGGTAAAGAAGATTAAGAACACACCAATACCAAACACGTCTTTGATTGAGTAGTAAGGATGGAACTTGATGCCATCACGTGGGATGCCATTCTCATCTTTATTCTTTTTGATCTCGATACCGTCTGGGTTGTTAGAGCCAACCTTGTGCAACGCAACAATGTGAACAAACACCAATGCTGCCAAAACGAATGGCAACAAGAAGTGCAGCGCAAAGAAGCGGTTCAAGGTTGCATCAGAGATGACGTAGTCACCACGAATCCACTCTGACAATGGCTCACCAATGCCAAACGGAACTGCCGCAAACAGGTTAACGATTACCTGTGCACCCCAGTAAGACATCTGACCCCATGGCAACAAGTAACCCATGAATGCCGTTGCCATCATCACCAAGTAGATAACCACACCGATGATCCACAACAACTCACGTGGCTGACGGTAAGAACCGTACATCAAGCCGCGGAACATGTGCAGGTACACAACAATAAAGAAGAACGACGCGCCAGTTGAGTGCATATAGCGAATCAACCAACCGTAGTCCATGTCGCGCATGATGTACTCGACCGAAGCAAACGCTAAGTCTGCATCTGGCTTGTACGCCATCGCTAACCAAACACCCGTAACGATCTGATTCACCAACATCAACATCGCAAGCGAGCCGAAGAAGTACCAGAAGTTAAAATTCTTTGGTGCGTAGTAATCTGCTAAGTGCTCGCTCCACACCTTTGATAGTGGGAAACGTTCATCAATCCAATTTAAGAAACTCATGCCGCACCTCCATCAACACCGATCATGATTACGTCATCAGACTTGTACATGTGTGGTGGAATTACCAAGTTAGTTGGTGCTGGTACGCCGGCATACACACGACCCGCCATATCAAACTTAGAACCGTGACATGGGCAGTAGAAACCACCTTTCCAATCACCACCCAAGTCTGCTGGTGCAACTTCTGGACGGTAGGTTGGTGAACAACCTAAGTGAGTACAGATGCCGATAGCCACGAAGTACTTATCTTTGATTGCACGTGTTGCATTGGTGCAGTATGCAGGCTGCTGTGGAACAGCAGATGAAGGGTCAGCCAACTTGCCATCTAACGATGCCAAGTCCTTAATATTTTCATCGGTACGATGAACAACCCAACATACCTTGCCGCGCCACTTAACACGCAACAGGCCACCTTCTTCTAAACCACTGAGATTCGCTTCTTCTGGAGCACCGGCGGCTTTCGCACGCGCAGATGGCTGCCAGTTAGCAACGAAAGGGACAGCGGCAAAACCAGCGCCAACCGCTCCGATAACCGACGTTGTCGCGGTCAAGAAGCGGCGCTTTTTCAGGTCTACGCCTTCTGAACTCATTGAAAACTCCCGATAGCCTCAGATTTTTATGTCGATTGCGAGCAATTGAGGCAAATCATTTCATACGAAAATACTAATAAAACCCACAATCCGGCCGCGATTCTCTTATATAGGGCGAGGTGGGGTCAAGAAAAGAGGGCTAATCCATGCCAAAAGTTGTTTGGGTTTAGACCGGATTTGGGATATCGACAAACTGGTGTTCAAGACCAAACTGGCCCGCCAGGTGCTCTCCAAGGGATCTAGCGCCAAATCGCTCGGTCGCATGATGCCCTGCGGCAATATAGGCAATGCCCATTTCGCGGGCGGTATGCACCGTAGATTCTGAGATTTCGCCACTAATGTAGACATCAGCCCCAGCAGCTTGCGCCTTATGAATCTGACCCTGAGCCGCCCCGGTACACCAAGCAATCTGCTTAATCGGACGATTTTCGCCAATCACTAAAGGCTCACGCTCGGTGGCTTGTTGAACCTTTGCCGTAAGCTGATTAAGATCAAGATCACTTTCCGCTTTCCAAATCAATGACTTAGCATCTATTGGTGACCCCTGAAGGCCAAGCGCCTTGCCCAAACCCGCATTATTCCCCAGTGAGGCGTGTGCATCCAAAGGCAAGTGATACCCCAGCAAGCTGATCCCGTTTTTGATCAATTTCGCGATGCGCTGCCCCTTCATACCCACCAAGGGTTGCGGCTCTCCACGCCAAAAATAGCCGTGATGCACCAGCAGCAATTGGGCTTTTTGCTCGATCGCCGCATCAATCAGCTCAGCACTTGCCGTCACGCCAGACACAATCTTGGTGACCTCATCGGAGGCTTCGATCTGCAAACCATTCGGACAATAGTCTTCGAAACTGCGCGCATCCAACAGCTCATCGCAATAACGTGTTATCTCCGCAACAGTTGTCATCAGCATTTCCTCGGTTGTCATGACAGCGACCATCAGATTCCGTACTCTATGCTCCTTAAGTACAAGCATTGCCAGAGGAACGGCCACTAATGCGACTCTACCGAACTTTCACCTTTGTGTTCACCTCGATTGCAACCGGTCTAGCGGCCGCTTTCTTAGTCTTAGTGTTTAAACCTGACTTTCTCGGCGACCCTCAGTACACCTCACCGGTAATGAACTTGGCGCGCCAAGAAGGTCCTGTGTCTTATGCGGATGCGGTACAAAAAACAGCGCCGGCCGTGGTGAACATCTTTACCACCACGCTCACCCGTCGCGAGGCACATCCTTTCTTTTCTGATCCTTTATTCCGTCGCTTTTTTGGCGAAGAGCTCTCGCAGCCACGCGTAGAGAAACGTAACAACTTAGGCTCAGGTGTGATCGTTAATAAAAACGGTTACATCATTACCAATCATCACGTGATTGAAAACGCCTCGGAGATTCGCGTTGTCTTACGCGATGGCCGCAGCATGGCAGCACGCGTAGTTGGCACCGATCCCGAAACTGATCTCGCTGTACTCCAAGCCTCTGGTGATGACTTCCCTGTCGCGCAATTAGGTCGCTCACAACACCTTCAGATTGGTGATGTGGTGTTGGCTATTGGCAACGGCTTTGGTCTTGGCCAAACGGTCACTATGGGTATTGTCAGTGCATTGGGTCGTCAGTCATTGGGCTTAACCAATTATGACAACTTCATTCAAACCGATGCAGCAATCAACCCTGGCAACTCAGGCGGCGCCTTGATTAATCCCTACGGTGATGTGATTGGCATTAACACCGCCATCTACACTAAGAGTGGCGGCTCAGAAGGTGTGGGCTTTGCTATCCCGGCGCAATTGGTGAACAAGGTCTTCGAGCAAATTCGAGATAAAGGTCGCGTCGTGCGCGGGTGGATCGGTGTAACCACCACGCAAGCTGTCACGCCTGAGCTTGCACAAGCACTTGGACTGGGTGATACGAAAGGTTTGTTAGTCGCTCAGATTCTACGCAATGGTCCAGCAGACAAAGCCGGCATTAAGCCTGGTGATGTGATTCAGAAGGTCAACGGTGTTGCTGCCACAACGGCACGCGTGATGGTCGACTTGGTTGCCGACATTCAACCCGGTGATGATGTAAAGATAGAACTCACTCGCGATGGTGATTCACAAACGGTGCATGTAGAAGTGGTCGAACGACCTACCAATTTGGATTAAGCCGCGATCTCACGTATTGCTGCCAAGAAGGCATCGTTCTCATCTGGTGTGCCGATTGTTGGGCGCAAGCAATCAATCAACATTGGATGACCGCCATCGAGATTCTTGATCAAGATCCCTTTGGCTTTTAACGCTTCGAACCATGGCTTAGCTTTGCCTTCAGATGTGCGCATCAAAATAAAGTTGGCATCCGATGGATACACCTTAATGCCTAATAGCTGACTCAAGCCTTCGATGACTCGATCGCGTTCTTTTCGCAACAACTGTGTTTGCTCATCAAAGGTTACCTGATGCTTAAGCGCAAAATCTGCACTCGCCTGGGTCAGTACGTTGATATTGTAAGGCAAGCGCACTTTATCAAATTCATTCAGCCATTCAGCAGGGCCTGCCAACAAACCAAGGCGTAAACCCGCCAAGCCCATTTTCGATACCGTACGCATCACAACCAAGTTTGGGTACTGACCCAACAATGGCATAAAGCTTTTATCAGTGAATGGCGCATACGCTTCATCAACAACCACCAAGCCCTCAGCAGCTTCGATGATTTGTTTAATGCCATCCGCATCAAACAAATTAGTGGTTGGGTTGTTTGGGTACGCTAAAAAGATTACCGCCGGGTTATGTTCTTCAATCGCCGCCAACATGGCTTGGGTATCTAGCGAGAAATCGTTCGCATCTAAATTAACGCCAACATAATGCATGTCGCAAAACGTGGCGATCATGCGATACATCACAAAGCTTGGCTCAACCGACATCACCACACGGTTATCACCAGACAAGCTCATTGCAATCATTTGAATCAGCTCGTCAGAACCATTGCCAAGGATCACACGCATGCCTTCTGGCACACCCATGTTCTTTGCGATTTGATTGGTTAGTGTTTGCGCATGCGGATCAGGATAACGATTCACATCTGTTTGCTTAATCAGCTCCGCCCATTCATCACGCAGCGCATCTGGCCAAGTGAATGGATTCTCCATCGCATCCAACTTAATAAAGCCTGAGGCATCTTGAACATGATAAGCCGAGAGCGCACGTATCTCTGAGCGCACCCATTGTTCAGCTAAGGCTTTTGCATCTTTCGCCATGAATCAATCTTTTAAGCGGTATTCCGCAGAGCGGGCATGCGCCTCAAGGCCCTCGCCACGCGCCAAAATAGATGCCGTGCGGCCAAGCGTTTGTGAGCCCTCATCAGACACCATGATCAAGCTTGAGCGCTTTTGAAAATCGTACACGCCGAGAGGTGAACTGAAACGTGCTGTACGTGAGGTTGGCAACACATGATTTGGTCCCGCGCAGTAATCGCCCAAGGATTCACACGTGTGACGACCCATAAAGATCGCGCCCGCATGTTTGATCTTGTCGACGTACTTATCAGGTTCAGCGACTGACAGTTCTAAGTGCTCAGGTGAAATAAAGTTACTTACCTTGGCAGCCTCATCCATGTCGCGACAGTGAATCAAGGCGCCACGCGCACGTAACGCGGTCTCAATAATTTCTCGACGCTGCATGGTAGGTAGCAACTTATCGATACTGGCTTCAACTTGCTTCAAATATTCAGCGTCTGGGCACAACAAAATCGATTGTGCATCTTCATCGTGCTCAGCCTGTGAGAACAAGTCCATCGCCACCCAATCAGGATCTGTTTGGCCATCACAGATCACTAAGATTTCTGATGGACCCGCGATCATATCGATGCCAACTTGACCAAAGACTGTGCGCTTAGCCGTTGCCACATAGATGTTGCCTGGGCCAACAATCTTGTCGACTGGCGGAACAGACTCAGTGCCATACGCAAGTGCTGCAACCGCCTGCGCACCACCCACGGCAAACACTTTATCCACACCACAGACATGTGCCGCAGCAAGAACTAGTTCATTCACTTCGCCACGTGGCGTTGGCACCACCATGACAAGCTCTTTAACGCCCGCCACTTTGGCTGGCAACGCATTCATCAGTACCGATGAAGGGTAAGCTGCTTTACCGCCAGGCACATACAAGCCAACGCGATCTAACGGCGTGACCTTTTGACCCAAAACAGTGCCATCCGCTTCAGTGTACTGCCAGCTATCCATCTTTTGATGTTCGGCATAGGCTTTGACGCGATCTGCTGCATGTTGCAGCGCTTGTTGTTGCTCGCAACTTAGGCCTTCCCACGCTTGTTTCAAACGCTCTACCGGAATCGCTAAATCACTTGGCGCATTTGCTTCCCAACCATCAAAACGATTGGTGAAGTCCATCAGAGCCAAGTCGCCTCGTGAGCGAATGTCAGCAACCACCTGTTTCACAACATCATTGACTGCATTGTCCGACACAGACTCCCACGCTAACAACTGTTCCAGTTGCGCATCGAAATTATCACCAGTGGTGCTGAGCTTACGAATATCTGCCATGACACTTACTTCTGCTTGAGAGCTTGGCTAAGAGTATCTACTAAGCCTAAGCACTCGTTATGTTTCATTTTCCAAGACGCCTTGTTCACGACCAAGCGTGAGCTGATGCCACACATATACTCCAGTGGAACTAAGCCATTCGCTTTAAGTGTGTTACCCGATTCCACCAAATCGACAATGATGTCAGCTAGACCAACGATCGGAGCGAGCTCCATTGAACCGTAAAGCTTAATCATTTCGCACTGCTGACCACGCTTGGCAAAGAAGTCATGTGCTGACTTCACATATTTGGTTGCAACACGTAAACGTCGCTGAGTAATGTCGGCATCAGGATAGCCCGCAACCCACATCTCACATTTTGCGATCTGCAGATCAAGTGGCTCATATAAACCTTCACCACCGTGCTCCATCAAGACGTCTTTACCGGTCACACCAAAATCAGCCGCACCCCATTGAACATATGTAGGTACGTCCGTCGCACGAATCAAAACTAACTTCACATTCTCATGATTGGTTTCAAGAATTAACTTACGCGTCTTATCCGCATCTTCCAGCGGACGAATGCCAGCCGCCTCAAGCAACGGCAGCGTGTCTTTAAAGATTCGGCCTTTCGATAAGGCAATCGTTATTGGCGCTTCAAAATTCATACTCATTAACCTGGCACACGCTGAATACGCGCCCCCAGTCCTTGTAACTTTTCTTCAATGTTTTGGTAACCACGATCGACATGATAGATGCGATCAACGTGGGTCTCACCTTCTGCCGCCAGAGCAGCAATGATTAAACTCGCCGACGCACGCAGATCCGTCGCCATAACTGGCGCACCGGTTAACTTGTCAACGCCGCGTACCATCGCAGTATTACCTTCAACCGCAATGCTAGCGCCCATACGTTGTAGTTCTTGTACGTGCATAAAACGGTTTTCAAAGATCGTCTCACGCACTACGCCAGCACCTTCGGCAATACAATTAAGCGCCATAAACTGCGCCTGCATATCGGTTGGGAACGCAGGGTAAGGCGCGGTATGCACATCAACGGCCTTTGCTCGCTTACCGTGCATATCAAGCTCAATCCAGTCATCACCCAAGGTGACTTCTGCACCGGCATCACGCAGTTTTTGTAGTACCGCATCTAATAGGGTTGGATCGGTATCGCGTGTTTTGACTTTTCCACCGGTGATTGCAGCAGCGACCAGAAAGGTTCCTGTCTCGATACGGTCAGGCTGTACCGAATACTCAGCACCCTGCAGCTTCTGTACACCTTCAATAACAATCTTAGAGGTACCAGCACCAGTGATCTTTGCGCCCATTGCAATCAGGCAATTCGCAAGATCAACAACTTCAGGCTCACGCGCCGCATTCTCGAGAATCGTGGTGCCCTCTGCGAGAGTAGCCGCCATCATCAAGTTCTCGGTGCCGGTCACGGTGACGATCTCAAAAACGATGGTCGCGCCTTTCAAACGCTCCGCTTTGGCATGCACGATGCCGTTTTTAACCTCAATCTCAGCGCCCATCGCTCGCAAGCCATCGATGTGTAAATTCACCGGACGTGAGCCAATCGCACAACCACCTGGCAAAGACACATCAGCTTTGCCGCAACGCGCCAACAAAGGCCCAAGCACCAAAATGGATGCACGCATGGTCTTAACCAATTCATACGGTGCCACCGGGTTAGAGATGGTTGAGGCATCCACCTCGATAGTCATCCGCTCACCGATCGTTAGCTCAACACCCATCTGCGACAAAAGCTCCATACTGGTGGTGATATCTTGCAGATGAGGCACATTCGTCACCGTCATCGGCGTTGCCGCCAACAAGGTAGCCGCCACAATGGGCAATGCCGCATTTTTTGCGCCGGAGATACGTATTTCGCCGTTCAACGGACGCCCGCCAGTGATAACTAACTTATCCACTCAAATCGTCTTCTGTTGTGATGTGTTGGCTTTTCAGCCGAGAAAGTGCGCAATGATAAAGAAAATCAGCGCTTTAAGGGGGATTTCTTGCGTTTTATCGCTAACCCAAGGCTCAGATCAGATGCAGCGCGTTACAAGAAAGATGCGCCAAGTCTTCGAGCTCTTTCGGCACGTGGGCAAAGGAGACCGAAGTGCCCAATTTCAGCGCATCTGCCTTCAGCTCAACAATCATCGCCAAGGCAGCACTGTTACAAGACTCGACATCTTGTAATGAGATCGTCACATCAGCTGCCTTTGGCAGCCAAGCAATTAACTGATCATAAAGGACTGGCACCGTATCAAAATCCACTACACCGCTTAGCGTTGCGTTGTGTGCATCAACGATAGTTAGCGCGGCCTTGTTCATTTTGAGTTGTTTTTATCTGCCAAGGTCTGAATCAAAGCATCGATACCTAAAGCCATACGATCTTTACCCTTTGATTTTGCAGCGCCCATCTGAATTTCACGCGCAAAGCTGCTGCGGTAGGTTGTCACTAAGCTAATGCCATCGATAACCACATCAGTCACCATCCAGCCGTTGTCACGGAGCTTTAAGCGGTAATCAACCGGAATAGGCGGACCACCAGCAGCAGAGATCTTAGTTGGCACCATGGCGCGATCAGAGCCTGCTTCCATGTTCATAGGTGGATATTCAATCTCCTGACCTGAATAACCCAGCAAGGCTGTAGCATAAGTGCCGACCAACAACTCTTTAAATTCATTGACTAAACGAGTCTGCTGCTCATCGGAAGTGTTACGCCAAAAACGCCCCATCGCAGACTGAGCCATCGCTTTGAAATCAAAGTAAGGCACGATCAATCGCTCAACAACCGGATAAATCAGCTTGGGATTTTGCTCAAGATTCGTTTTATTTAAAGTAACCTCAGCAAGTACCTTGTTAGCTGTATTCTTAACGACCTGCTGAGGATCATCTGCCGCAAATACCAATGTGCTCCAGAAGAACACTAGCAAAACAAATAAGTTCAACTTTAAACGCATTATTTAGCTCCTTCACTCGCCTTGCTAAACAAAAACTGACCAATCACTTCTTCAAGTACCAGCGCTGATTGCGTGATCATGATCTCGCTACCCTCTTTCAGCGGATCTTCAGCGCCGCCTGGATCGAGTCCAATGTACTGCTCACCCAAAAGACCCGCCGTCAGTATCTTTGCAAAGGTATCTTCAGGAATCTTGCCGGTGTAAGTAGTTTGAATATCCAAACCAACTCGTGCGCGGAAAGATTGAGGGTCATAAACAATGGATGTCACACGACCCACCTCAACACCCGCCATAGTGACAGGGGCTTTTGTTTTTAGACCGCCAATATTGTCGAAGTTCGCTGTGACATGGAAAGTGTCGCCGGTATATGAGGTACCAAGATTACTTACTTGCATCGATAGCCAGAATAACGCCACAATGCAGGCCAACATAAAACCGCCAACCCAAATTTCTACTACTTTTGATTTGTTCATCGTTTTTCCCGAATCATTCAGTCAACTTAACCAAACATTAAAGCCGTCAGAACAAAATCGAGTCCCAATACAGCCAATGATGAATGTACTACTGTGCGGGTCGTTGCTCGACTCACACCCTCAGATGTCGGTATGCAGTCGTAACCTTGATAGATCGCTATCCAAGTGCAAACCAGACCAAACACCACCGATTTAATAAAACCATTGACAAGGTCATCGCTAAAGTCGATGCCGCCTTGCATGCCATTCCAGAAGGCCGCCTGATCGACACCTAACATGCCACCGCCCACAAGCCAGCCGCCAAAAATACCCAAGCAGCTGAACATCGCTGCGAGCAAAGGCACTGAGATCAGACCGGCAAAAAAACGAGGCGATAACACGCGATGCTTTGGATCAACCGCCATCATCTCTAGGCCTGATAGCTGCTCAGTCGCCTTCATAAGACCAATCTCAGCGGTGAGTGCTGAACCTGCGCGGCCCGCAAATAACAGTGCGGTCAACACGGGGCCTAGTTCACGCACCAAAGAGGCAGCAACCATCAGCCCCAATGCGGTCTCACCACCAAAGCGCGAAAGAATGTAATAACCCTGAAGACCCAACACCATGCCAACAAACAAGCCGGCAACTGCGATAATCAAAATCGTCAGAACACCAACCGAATACAGCTGTTCGATTAACAAGCGAGGACGACGAATGATGTCACTCAATCCCGCCAACATATTCAAGATCAGTAAATGTGCGCGACCGATACTCGATAAAGCACTCAAGCCAACGCCGCCGAGTTGAGCTAAAACACGTGTGATCACAAGCAAGCTCCAAGGTCGTTAGCCAAGTCGTCTGCCGGGAAGTGGAAAGGTACAGGGCCGTCCGGCAGACCTTGAATGAACTGCTGAGTCCACTCTCCACCTTGCGATCTGAGCTGCTCAGGGCTACCCGACTCAACCACCTTGCCTTCTGAAATCACATAGACCCAGTCAGCAATTTGCATGGTCTCTGCCACATCGTGTGACACCATAATGCTCGAGATGCGCGCTGCATCATTCAATTTACGAATCAGCTGCACCAAGACACCCATAGAAATCGGATCCTGTCCGGTAAACGGCTCGTCATACATAATCATCATTGGATCGAGCGCAATGGCTCGCGCAAGCGCCACACGTCTTGCCATACCGCCAGACAGTTCAGATGGCATCAGATCACGTGCACCACGTAAACCAACGGCTTCGAGTTTCAAAAGTACTAGCTTACGAATCATCGATTCACTCAGCTTTGTGTGCTCACGTAATGGGAAAGCAACATTGTCGAAAACCGTCAAATCTGTCAGCAAAGCACCACTTTGAAAGAGCATGCCCATGCGCATACGCAGCTGATACAGGGCCTTGTTATTCAGGGCGTTGACGTGTTCACCATCAACGTAAATATCACCCGAGTCTGGCTTTAGCTGGCCGCCGATTAACTTTAATAAGGTTGTTTTACCCGTACCCGACGGCCCCATGATCGCGGTCACTTTGCCCCGAGGGATATCCATATTGATGCCATCAAAAATCTTGCGATTACCTCGACTGAAATTAAGGTCGCGAATTTGGACTAAAGGCGTCTGATTGGTACTGATAGCGTCGTTCAAAAGTGGGCACAAAGAATAGATATGAAGATAAGCATTCTCTTAATAAGGGTGGCGCAGGTCAAGCTACGCCCAGTAATTGCGTTAATGTTTTGATCTCCGCGAGGCTTCGTGGGTCGCTAATGTCTCGATTCAAGATCAACGCCTCTAGCTCTTTCGGCAGTTTTTGCAAACATTCACGCATTGACCGCAAATCCGATTGTTCATACTCCAAAAAGGCCAAACGTGGCTGATCGGATTCGCCCCAACTGTTATCTCTCGTGGCAACCCAACATTGATCGTTGCCAGATTTTGCAGCCAATCCCGGCAACAAAAACGCACCAAGGTGCTCACCAAGTACATCTAAATGTTTCGTGCTCACATCAGCAACCGCATCGACTTTGAGATAAAAGCGGAAATACTCAGGAAGATCGTCACACCACTCCTCAAGATCCTCGGTATCGATCGCATGCAGCTCATCCGCGCTCAGAACTAACGCATCCGCATCGTTACTGTAATAGGCCAATTGCCAATCCTCTGGCAGATCCTCGGGGAAATAATCAGGCCATATCAGCGGCCAGCCGGAAAATCCCAATAACAGTCGATCGCTCAAGCTAGACTCCTAAAAGATGCGCTAGAGTCTACGCATGGCAGACATACTCGCGTTTAAAAAAACCAAACTGAGTGAGCAGCACAAAGGCAATACCTTGTGTCGCTCTGGTCACCATAAATGGTCTGTGGATACGACGACGCAATTTGATAGCAAGGCCGGCAAGCTTGTCACCAAACAAAGCTGTCTACGATGCGGCAAAACCCGCACCCGCGGCACCTGACCTAGATTCCCTCGCGCTTATCCCGCAGAATGCGCCTCGATATTTTTAACTCGCGAGACATTTCATGCTCTTAGCCAGCGCAGGCATTTTATTCGGTTTACTCATATTGATATGGGGCGCTGATCGCTTTGTTGCTGGCGCCGCAGGACTTTCACGCAACCTTGGTGTATCACCACTCGTGATTGGCTTGACCGTTGTTGCTTTTGGCACCTCAGCACCCGAAATGATGGTCTCTTTGATGGCCGCCTTAGATGGCGCACCTGGGATTGCCATAGGTAACGCGATCGGTTCAAATATCGCCAACATTGGCCTAATACTTGGCGCGACCGCCGTTGTGGCACCCCTAACCTACCACTCTCGCGTGCTGAAGAGTGAATATCCCATCCTGTTAATGGTGAGCTTGGGTGTTGCCACACTTTTAATTGATGCTGAGATCTCTCCCATCGATGGCGCTCTCATGATCGCAGGCCTTGGCTTTGTGCTTTGGCGTACTTTTAAGCTCGCGACAGGTGGCACTCAAGACCCCATCACCGAAGAATACGATGCCGAAATCCCGAAAGATCTTTCTACCGGGCGCGCTATCTTTTGGACCTTGATCGGTTTGGCCTTGCTACTGGCTGGCTCTAAATCCATGGTCTGGGGCGCAACTGAAGTCGCCTTGTTCTTTGGCGTAAGTGATTTAGTGATTGGCTTAACTATTGTAGCTATCGGCACGAGCTTGCCCGAGCTGGCCGCAAGCCTTGCTAGCGTGGCAAAGAATGAGCACGATCTAGCCGTCGGTAATGTGATCGGATCGAACATATTTAATAGTTTAGCGGTACTCAGTATCCCAGCTTTTTTTGGGCCTACCGCGGTCGAAAGCGCAGTGATAATGCGTGACATCCCTGTCATGCTCGTACTCACATTAGCCATCTTGATGATGGGTCGTCATGCTGATGGCAGCGGCCGTGTTTTACGCTGGCAAGGTGTATTACTCCTCACAACATTTGTCGCCTACCAAATCTGGCTGTATGTTGCAGGTTAAAGGACATTCACGATGAAAATAGAAAGCCACGAAAAATTACTCGCCACAGCGCAATCGGTCATCGATATCGAAGCGACTGCGGTTCAGGCGCTGAAGCAACGACTCGGCGATGACTTTGTTAAAGCGTGCGAAACCATCATCGCCTGCCAAGGTCGCGTGGTGGTTACCGGCATGGGCAAATCAGGTCACATTGGAAGCAAACTAGCCGCTACCCTAGCGAGCACCGGCACCCCCGCTTTCTTTGTTCATCCAGGTGAAGCCAGCCACGGTGATCTCGGCATGATCACCCCCGGTGATGTTGTGATTGCTTTATCTAACTCGGGCGAGACAGCAGAAATCGTGACCATCTTGCCGTTAATTAAACGCATGCAAGCGCCATTGATTAGCTTGACCGGTAACCCAAACTCAACTCTCGCAACTGAATCGACCGTTCACCTTGATGTGGGTGTTGAAAAAGAAGCCTGTGTACTTGATCTGGCACCTACCGCAAGTACCACAGCGGCATTAGTCATGGGCGACGCGCTTGCTGTTGCTCTACTTGATGCCCGCGGCTTTACCCCAGAAGATTTTGCGATGTCACATCCAGGTGGCAGCCTTGGTAAACGATTGTTGTTACGCGTGCGCGACATCATGCATAGCGGTGACCGTCTCCCCATCTCTTCTATTGAAGATCCTTTGAAAGATGCCTTAATGGTGATGACCGCTAAAGGTCTTGGCATGACCGCCATCATGGATGGCGATCAACTCAAAGGTATTTTCACAGACGGTGACCTACGCCGCTGCTTTGAACAAGGCAAGGATCTGCAAAGTGCAGACGTGCGCGATGTCATGACAGCAGGGGGCGTTTGCGTTCCGCAAGATACGCTTGCAGCTGAAGCGCTGACCTTAATGGAAGAAAAGAAAATCAACGCCTTGTTGGTTACCGACAACAAAAAACTTGTTGGCGCCCTCAACATGCATGACTTATTACGCTCAGGCGTGATGTAAAGGAATCAACTGTGAGTGATATATCTACTAAAGCTGCTGAGATTAAATTAGTTATCTTTGATGTTGATGGCGTATTAACCAACGGCGGCTTGTTCTTCGGCGACAGTGGCGAAGAGTACAAAATGTTCAACTCCAAAGATGGTCATGGCATGAAGATGCTGCAGGACTCTGGCGTGCAGATTGCGATCATCACCGGCCGCAACTCTAACGTAGTGACTCAACGCATGATTAACCTCGGTGTTGAGTATGTCTTCCAAGGTGTTGCGGATAAAAGCATCGCTTACCAAGAACTAAAAGCACAGTTAGGTATAGACGATAACAACATCGCTTACATGGGTGACGATGTGATTGACTTGCCCGTGATGACCAAAGTTGGCCTGCCGATGGCAGTGGCAGATGCACACCCTGTGGTAATCGAAAACGCGGAATGGACAAGTCAATCTAAAGGTGGACAAGGTGCTGCACGCGAAGCCTGCGAAATGATCATGCAAGCTCAAGGCACTTTAGCTCCAATGATCAAAGGCTATCTAAGCTAAGCATGTCTCGCTCGAGCATTATCAATAGCGCACTGATATTGCTGCTCTTAATCAGTTTCTGGTTATTACGCTCATCACAGGACGAAGCGCAAACCTCAACCCAAGAAGAGCACGTCATCGATTACATGTTGCGTGATTTATCGACCACCACGTTTGGTCAAGATGGCAAACCTCATCGCACACTTAACACGCCTGAGCTAAAACATTATCAAGATGACGACACGAGCGAATTGCTTGCGCCGCACATCGTTGCACATCAAGGCACACAACCGCCGTGGAACATTTATAGCGATACCGGCTGGATCTCTGGCGATGGCGAACTGATCCTTTTAAAAGGCAAAGTTAAAATGCGTCGCGAAGCTTTCGCCGATAATCCATCGATGAACGTCGACACCAAAAACTTGCGTGTTCGCCCGAATGAAGACTATGCCGAAACCGATGAGCGCGTTAAGGTGCGAAGCAGTAATGGAGACCGTGTTGACGGTGTTGGCGCCCAAGTGTGGTTAGCTGAACCGATGCGACTACTTCTAAAATCAGACTCAAAAGCTCACTATGCAACTAAAAAACCTTAAAGCCCTTTCACTCTTTTTGATTTTCGGCACACCTGTTTTCGCGCTGACCTCAGACAAAGATCAACCGATTGATCTCACCGCAGACAGCGCCGACATGAACGACGGCAATGGCACAAGTATTTACATAGGTAATGTCGATATTCGACAAGGCAGCCTACGCATTCAAGGTGACAAAGTAACCGTCTTCCACCAAGGTCGTGATCCACAACGTTTTGTTGCTATTGGAAAAGTACGCTTTCAACAAACGGCTGATGACGGGGCGCTGATTAAAGGTAAAGCCGATAAAGTTGAGTACGACATGAATAGTGAATACATGCAGATGACGGGCAACGCTTGGCTCGATCAAGGTGGCGACATGATGGAAAGTGATCGCATTACCTATGATCGTGTGAAATCTTTGGTCAAAGGCGGCAGCGCTGCTCAAGGTAAGCAGCGCGTGCGCATGCGCTTAATGCCACAAAACGATAAGAAATAAGCTATGTCCCAACTCTCAGCCGAAGGCCTAGTTAAACGTTATAAAGGCCGAAGTGTGGTTAATGGTGTTTCTGTACACCTTGATACGGGCGAGATTGTTGGCTTGCTCGGCCCTAACGGCGCAGGCAAAACCACTAGCTTCTATATGATTGCTGGCCTTGTGCACCCTGATGGCGGTAGCGTGCGCTTAGGTAACAACGACATCACCGACAAGCCGATGCATGCCCGCGCACAACAAGGCTTGAGTTATCTGGCGCAGGAGCCTTCTATTTTTCGCAAACTTACTGTTGCGCAAAATGTCCTCGCGATTCTTGAGATGCGTCACGATCTGGATAAAGATCAACAGCAAGCCAAGTGTGACGAGCTACTTCATGAGTTCAGCATTGGACACTTAGCTGACAATATGGCGATCAGCTTATCCGGTGGTGAACGGAGGCGCTTGGAGATTGCACGCGCGTTAGCCATAGAGCCCAAATTCTTATTATTGGACGAACCTTTCGCCGGAGTAGATCCAATCTCGGTCATCGATATCCAACGAATCATTCAGCACTTGGCTGAGCGTGGCATCGGCATCTTGATCACTGACCACAATGTGCGCGAAACCCTGGGTATCTGCTCGCGTGGCTACATCATGAATGATGGCGCGGTTCTGGCGCATGGCTCACCCGACGAACTCCTGAATAACCCTGAAGTCCGAACCACCTACCTCGGCGAGCACTTCCGATTGTAGAAAAGCGCTGCTATCCTGTAATTTCAATGCATGGAAGCCAATTGGCATACAAATTGAAACGGAAGGATTCGCCCCAGGTGAAACATAACAATAACAACCTGATTAGATCATGAAGCCGTCCCTACAGCTCCGCTTTGGGCAACAGCTCACCATGACCCCTCAACTGCAACAGGCAATCCGTCTGCTGCAGCTCTCCACACTCGACTTGCGCCAAGAAATTCAAGACGCGCTCGACAGCAACATGATGCTCGAGACCGAGGAAGAAGCCGGCAATGAAGTATCACTTGATGACGAGCTTCGCCCTGATATCTCAAGCAACGATGCGAACAACGAAACCGAGGTGAATCTCGAAACGGAGAGCATGCCGGATGAAATGGCAACCGACTCTCAGTGGGAGGACATCTACGACAGTCTACCGACCCAAACTGCGAGCACCCCAAGTGCAGATGATCATGCTGAGTTCATTGCTCAACAAAGCGCTGATCTCTCATTACATGCCCATTTAAGTTGGCAGCTTGAGATGTGTCGCCTCTCAGAGTCAGATCACGAGATTGGAGAAGCGATCATCGACAGCGTGAATGATGATGGCTACCTGACTGCCAGCATCGAAGAACTCATCGAATCAGTTCAACCACTTGAGGTTGAAGAAGACGAAGTGATCGCGGTGCTGCACCAGATCCAACAATTTGATCCGCCAGGCATCGCGGCAAGAGATACCCGCGAATCACTACTCATACAAACCCAGCAGCTCTCTAATGAATTTGATTCGCGTGAGCTTGCGCTGCAGTTACTCGAACACCACTTTGATGACCTTGCCGGTCAAAACATCAAAGCCATCATGAAAGGTCTATCGATCGGTGAAGAAGAACTTAACGAAATCCTGCTACTGGTCCGCTCACTTAATCCTCGCCCTGCGAGCGCACTGCCCACCGGTAGCTCGGATTACATCGAACCCGATGTGTATGTGTTTAAACACGAGGGCAAATGGTTCGTCACTCTGAATGACGAGGCCATGCCGAAGCTCAAAATTAATGCGACTTACGCCAGTTTGATCAGACGCGCAGACGATTCTAGTGATAACGTGACTTTAAAGAATCATCTGCAAGAGGCTCGCTGGTTTATCAACAGCCTGTTGAGTCGGAATGAGACCTTATTGAAAGTCGCGAACTGCATCTTAGAGTTCCAACAAGGCTTCTTTGACCACGGCGAAGAGGCAATGCGTCCACTCGTACTTCGAGATGTCGCCGAAAAAGTCGAAATGCACGAATCCACAATCTCTCGTGTGACCACGCAAAAGTACATGCACACCCCGCGTGGCACCTTTGAATTCAAATACTTCTTCTCAAGCCACGTCAGCACCGCTGAAGGTGGCGAGGCCTCTTCGACTGCAATTCGCGCACTGATCAAAAAATTGATTGCTGCAGAAACCCCAAAGAAGCCGTTATCTGATAACAAGATCGCTGCGATCCTCGACGACCAAGGCATCAAGGTTGCTCGTCGTACCGTAGCGAAATACCGAGAAGCGATGGCCATTCCGCCATCAAACGAACGCAAGCGTCTAGCCTAGATAGACGCAACAACCAAGGAGAAGCACATGCAACTCAACATCACTGGTCATCACATCGACATCACCGATTCAATGCGCGCTTACGTAGAAGAAAAAATTACCAAGCTCGAGCGACACTTCGACCATGTGACGAACGTGCACGTCATCCTCACCGTAGAGAAAAATGAGCAAAAGGCCGAAGCCACCGTCCACGTATCGGGCAATGATATCTTCGCCGATGCGAGCAACGACGACATGTATGCGGCTATCGATGCCCTAATCGACAAGCTCGACCGCCAGGTCATCAAGCATAAAGAAAAGGTGCAAAGTCATCGCGGTGCAGGACATCGTGAAATGGCGGGAACAGAGGAGTAAACTCCGCAGATCATCATTGTGGCTCTGATTTCAGAGCCACACTTTTTTAGTACAGACCATCATGCTTGACGAACGTTTTATAAACCTCGATGCGATTCGCCTTAATGACGATTCCTCAAGTAAAAAGCGCGTGCTCGAACAAGCCGCAAAGCTCCTTTCTCGTGACGACCCCGAACTTGCCAACGACATCTTTGATCGATTGCTAGAACGTGAGCGCTTGGGTTCAACCGGTCTTGCCGGTGGTGTTGCTCTGCCGCATGCACGCATGCCGGGTATCGAAAATACGCGTGGCGCCTTTATCCGACTCGATGAGGGTGTCGACTTTGATGCACTCGATCAACAACCGGTCGATCTGATCTTCGCTTTGATGGTGCCCGAAGATGCACCGGATACGCATCTACAAATTCTGGCTAAGCTCGCCGCACTCTTTGGGGACGCTGCCAAAGCCGATGCACTAAGAAAAGCCTCTCCAGAAGGTGCGCTCGACCTGCTACAACATGTCGATGCATAAAACCTCGATTACCGTTGGTGAGCTGTTTCGCGATTTAGAAGAGCGTCTCGATTTAAAACTGATTGCCGGCGACTCAGGTCTTGATCGATCTCTAGCGGCTGAAGATCTCGATCCCAACAGCTTCATCATCGCGGGTCCGCTCAACTTCATTCACCGGAATTACATTCAAGTGATTGGCCGCGCAGAGCGCGACTACTTGCAAGCGCCGGAGCGCGATATGGAACGTGCAATGACGCAACTGTTCCAACGCCCAACACGTGCAGTCATACTCACCGATCGCATCAGCCCAAGCGACGATCTGCTCCAAGGCGCCACAGAATCGGGAATCGCACTGTTTACCTCATCGATCACCGCGCGAGTCGCGCTTGATCACTTACAACACTACGCCTCACTCAACCTCTCTGATCGCACCACCTTGCACGGTGTCTTTCTCGAAGTCTTGGGCATGGGTGTACTGATCACCGGTCAGGCAGCAGTGGGTAAAAGTGAATTAGCGCTAGAGTTAATCACCAACGGCAGTCGCTTGATCGCCGATGACGCGCCAGAGTTCACCCGCATCGCACCTGAGATCGTCAGTGGTCGTTGTCCAGAATTGCTGCGCGATCTGCTCGAAGTTCGCGGTTTGGGGGTGCTGAATATTCGCGCCATGTTTGGCGCTAACGCCATCAAACAAAACAAGTTCTTACGCTTAATCGTACATCTCAAACGGATGAACGAAAGCGAGATCAAATCGATGCCGCGTTTAGAGATGTCTCAGGACACCCGTGACGTGCTTGGCGTCGAGATCGCTCAAGTAACGCTGCCGGTTGCCGCAGGTAGAAACCTTGGTGTCTTAGTCGAAGCCGCTGTGCGCAATCATCTGCTTAAACTTGAAGGCAGCGATGCCACACAGCTACTGATTGAACGCCAAGAAGCTAGCATGCAACAAAGCGACGATTGACCTTCTGATTAATTAGTCGCCTAATAACCGCATTATGCAGAGATACCGGCGATAATGGACACATCAGCTTATAAACTCACTCTTGTGACCGGCCTTTCAGGCGCAGGTAAAAGTGTGGCGCTCGCAACACTTGAAGATAACGGTTACAACTGTATCGATAACCTGCCGCTTAACTTGTTGCCTTCACTCGCCTCAGAAATTCAATCAGCTAATTACGAATGGCAGCATACCGCTGTCGGTATTGATGCGCGCTCGCATGACGAAAGTTTTGAGAAAGTGCCGCTGTTACTTGACGCGATCAAATCCGACAAGTTGACCGTCGAGATCATCTATCTTGAAGCGGATAACGAGATCCTGTTGAAACGCTTTAGCGAAACACGTCGTCGCCACCCACTGACCGATCACGACACCGATCTTGAAACAGCCATTAATGACGAGCGCGAACTGCTATCGCCGCTTACTCAAATTGCCGACCTGACCATCAACACCAGCAAAACCACACTGCATCAATTGCGTCGCTTACTTAGCGATCGCGTGACGGATCGGGACTCAGCTGAGATGTCGGTGTTGATCAAGTCCTTCGGCTTTAAGCACGGCATGCCAGCGAACGCTGACTTCATGTTTGATATGCGCTGCTTACCCAATCCACATTGGGATCCCGACCTGCGTCCAATGACTGGACGCGACAAACCTGTTGCTGACTTCTTAGAAAAAGACGAGCGCGTACAAGAGATGTACAAGCAGCTCGAAAGCATGATCGCTAACTGGACACCCTGCTTTGCACTTGAAGGTCGCAGCTACTTAACCTTTGCTATCGGTTGTACTGGCGGTCAGCACCGTTCGGTTTATATGGTCGAACGCTTAGGTAAGCACTTCCAAGAATTTTTACCTAACGTTCAAATCTTTCATCGAGAGCTTTCATGAGCGTTGGCATTCTTATTGTCACCCACCCTGGCGTCGGCTCTGCCTTAGCGCATAGCGCTCAACGCATCATGGGTGATGCGCCGTTAAAAACCTTTTGCTTAGACATCCCAATTGATAGTGATGTCGAGCGCACCGAGCACGAGATCTCGCAAGCCTTAGCGAACTTAGATGCTGGTGATGGCGTGATCATCCTAAGCGATATCTTTGGTGCCACACCGAACAACTTGGCGCGTAAATTTGCCGCCCCCGGCCATGTACATATTGTTTCAGGCGTTAACCTACCGATGCTGATCCGTCTGTATAACTACCCCAATACTGATCTTGCAGAATTATGCGAATTGGCTGCCGAAGGTGGTCAACGTGGCATCATGACCTGCGCACAACATCTATAATTTCATCCATGCAAGAAACCAACATCACCATCATCAATAAGCTCGGTCTGCATGCGCGTGCCGCGGCCAAACTTGTCAGCACCGCCGGTAGCTTTTGTGCCAAAGTCTCTTTGGATAAAGCTGGCCAAGAAGTCGATGGTAAAAGCATCATGGGCGTGATGATGCTCGCCGCGAGTAAAGGCACGGAGCTAACCATCCGTACCGATGGCGATGATGAAGTCGAAGCCATGCAAGCACTCACCGATTTGATCAACGATTACTTCGGCGAAGGCGAATAAAGTCTCCACAGTCTTAGGCGCGCTCCCAAAGCGCTGTTACACTAGTGCCATCTCCATTTACCTTGGATGAGCACGCTCGTGAACGCTGTCGTTGAAAGCTCAGAAAATCCGCAAGTCGATCGTTTGCGCGAAATTCTCGACTCAGGTGCGATGCGTTCTGCACAAAAGCTGCTCAACACACTCAATCCTGCCGAGGTCGCTCACCTACTTGAATCGCTGCCACCTGAGCAACGAGACATAATTTGGCACATGCTACCCGATGAGATGTCAGGTGAAACCTTGCTTGAAGTCTCGGACGGTACTCAGTTCGAACTTACCAAAGACATGGGCCTGGAAGATTGGCTCGCGATCACTGACAACCTCGACCTCGACGACTTGGCTGACTTGGTACAAGACATGCCGCGTCAGCTCACCCGTGAGTTAGTGTTGTCGATGGACGATCAACGTCGTCATTTGCTCGAAACGGTCCTTTCTTATCCAGAAGATACCGCCGGCGGTTTGATGAACACCGACGTGGTGACCATCCGCCCCGATGTCACCCTTGATGTCGCGATGCGTTTCACCCGTCGAATTGGCGACAACATGCCAAGGGATACCGACAAACTATTCGTGGTGAATCGTGACGGCAAGTATCTCGGCGTATTGCCTTTGTGGCGATTGGTGAGCGGCAATCCCGAAGATTCGGTTGCTGAGATCATGAGCTTAGATCTAAAGCCAATGTCGGCTGAGCTTTCTGCCAAAGATGTTGCTCGTCGATTCGAAACCTACGACTTGATCTCCGCACCGGTTATCGACGAGGACGGATTGTTGGTCGGTCGTATCACCGTCGACGACGTGGTCGACTTGATCCGTGTCGAAGGCGAACACCAATTCATGAGTCAGGCCGGTCTCTCCGAAGAAGAGAACATGTTCGCACCGGTACTCGACTCAACCCGTCGCCGTGCGATATGGCTTGGCATTAACTTGCTCACCGCGTTCTTGGCTTCATGGGTGATTGGTCAATTCGAAGCGGTGCTCTCGCAAGTCGTTGCACTAGCGGTACTGATGCCGATCGTTGCGAGCATGGGTGGTATCGCCGGTAGCCAAACGCTTACCTTGGCGATTCGCGGTATTGCACTTGGCCACCTCACCAGTAAAAACGCACGTCACCTACTCTATAAAGAGCTCGCGGTTGGCGCGCTCAACAGTGCTATCTGGGCCGTAGTCGTTGGCTTTGTTGCCGGCATCTGGTTCGACAGCTGGGCGATTGCTAGCTTGATTGGCGTGGCAATCAGCATCAACTTACTCTTCGCCGCTTTCAGTGGCGCCTTGCTGCCATTGCTCCTTGAAAAGCTCGGCATTGATCCTGCCCTAGCCGGCTCGGTCTTGCTAACTACCGTAACTGATGTGGTGGGCTTCCTGTCCTTCTTAGGACTTGCCACCATCTTCCTGCTCTAATCGGCAAACTCTAAACGCTCAGCAAACTTATCCAATGCGGCTTGCGCGCAGACAGCATCTTTATCGCCACCAGGCGCACCTGAGACACCAATTGCACCCACGCGCTGACCACCAGCAATAATCGGTAAGCCACCTTCAAGCATCAGCAGGCCCGGTACCTCGTTGAGTTCAGGTCGAATATCTTCGCGGTTCTTGCGCAGCTCGCCAGACGGAATGCCCGCCATGATCACCGCATTGGCTTTATCCTCAGCTAGCTGAATGGTGAAACGTGCGGCCAAATCATCGCGCAAGGTCGCACGCTCATTCGCACCACGATCAACCACCACCGCCGTCACCTGATAGCCCTGTTCACGGCAATGCATCACCGCTTCACTCGCCAGATCTCGTGCCAACTCCATACCCACATGCCGCACCCCCACGGTATCGCCCGCCATAGCGGTGCTCTGTGACAGCAAAAGTGCGCCCAATAGATACTCTTTCTCGATCATCATCTTCCCCTAAAAACGTACTGAATACGCCCAGTTTAGCTAAGTCTGGCGCCTGTTGAAGGGGCTTTTGCGGTATCCTACGAAGCTATTTTTACTACACCGATTTTAGTGTGCACATGGAACAGCAGTACGACCCATCCACCCTCGAACAAACCGCGCAACAGCAGTGGGAAGACCAACAGTCCTTCAAGGCAACCGAAGACGATAGCAAAGAGAAATTCTATTGCTTATCAATGTTTCCCTACCCCAGCGGCAAGCTGCACATGGGTCACGTGCGCAACTACACCATCGGTGATGTGGTCTCACGCTATCAGCGCATGCTCGGCAAAAATGTACTTCAACCGATGGGTTGGGATGCCTTTGGTCTGCCTGCTGAAAATGCTGCCATCAAAAACAAAACCGCACCTGCTGCTTGGACACGTTCAAACATCGAGTACATGAAAGCTCAGCTAAAGCGTTTAGGCTTTGGTTACGACTGGGATCGAGAGCTGGCAACCTGCGATGCAGACTACTACCGTTGGGAGCAATGGCTGTTCACCCGTATGGTGGAAAAAGGTTTGGCCTATCGCAAAACCGCAACGGTTAACTGGGACCCGGTTGACCAAACGGTTCTGGCTAACGAGCAAGTTATCGATGGCAAGGGTTGGCGCTCTGGCGCACCGGTTGAAAAGCGCGACATCGAACAATGGTTCTTAAAGATCACCGACTACGCACAAGAGCTACTCGATGATCTGGATAAGCTACCCGGCTGGCCTGAGCAGGTAGTGACTCAACAACGTAACTGGATTGGTCGCTCAGAAGGCGTGCAAATGCACTTCGGTATTGAAGGTAGCGATGACACCATCGAAATCTATACCACCCGTCCCGACACCTTAATGGGTGTGACCTATCTCGCGGTGGCCGCTGAACATCCATTGGCACTCGAGCAAGCCAAAAATAACGATCAGCTCGCAAGCTTCATTCAAGAATGTAAGCAGGGCGGTGTATCCGAAGCTGAAATCGAAACGATGGAAAAGAAAGGCCAACCGATAGGTCTTAAGGCTATCCATCCGGTCACTGGCGAAACCGTTCCTGTGTATGCAGCTAACTTCGTGTTGATGAGCTACGGCACTGGCGCGGTTATGGCGGTACCTGCACATGATCAGCGCGATTGGGAATTTGCTGAAAAATACGGTATCGAAAAGAAACAAGTGATCATCACTGCAGATGGTTCTGACTGCAGCATTGATGAAGCTGCCTATGTTGAGAAAGGCGTACTGGCTAACTCAGGTGAGTTCGACGGCATGGCCTCTGCCGCTGCTTTTGATGCGATCGCCTCATGGTTAGAGCGCGAGGGCAAAGGCGCAAAACAAGTTAACTTCCGTCTGCGTGACTGGGGCGTCTCACGTCAACGTTACTGGGGCTGCCCTATCCCTATGGTGCACAAGCCCGATGGTAGCGTTGAAGCTGCGACCGAGTTTCCTGTGACCTTGCCTGAAGATGTCATTGTTGATGGTTCAGGTTCACCACTGAAAAAGATGCCTGAGTTCATTGAGCTAGCTAACGGCGACAAGCGCGAAACCGACACCTTCGATACCTTCTTCGAAAGTAGTTGGTACTACGCACGTTACTGTTGTCCCGATGCGACTAACGCGATGCTCGATGAGCGCGCCAAATACTGGCTGCCTGTCGATCAATATATCGGCGGTATCGAACATGCGATTCTTCACCTGCTATACGCACGCTTCTTTAACAAGCTGATGCGCGATGAAGATCTGATTGATAACGACGAGCCATTCACTCGCTTACTCACTCAAGGCATGGTGATTGCCGAGACTTGGTATCGCGAAAACAGTGATGGCTCAAAAGATTGGTTTAATCCTGCAGACATCATCGACATCAAACGTGATGATAAAGGTCGTCCGTTATCCGGCATGTATGCTGGCGATAATAAACCGGTTATCTACGGCGGCATCGAAAAGATGTCAAAGTCGAAGAACAACGGTATCGATCCGCAACAGCTGATCGACAAGTACGGCGCTGACACCGTTCGCCTGTACACCATGTTCACCGCACCACCCGATCAATCTCTTGAATGGTCAAACGAAGGTGTCGAAGGTGCGCATCGTTTCTTAAAGCGTTTGTGGAACTTAGCTGCCAAACTCCAAGAGCAAATTGCAGAGGTGCCTGAGAATGGCGCGAACAAAAACGCACGTCGTGATGTGCACGAGAATCTACAAAAAGCCTTGTTCGACTACGAGCGTCAGCAATACAACACCGTAGTATCGAGCTGCATGAGTATGGTCAACACGCTCAACAAGCTCGGTAAAAATGCAGACGACCTAGCCACCTTGCACGAAGGCCTGAGCATCGTCTTACGTTTGCTTACACCGATTGCACCGCACGTCACTCATCGCCTGTGGAACACACTTAACTTTGGTGATGACATCCTGTCTGCTGCATGGCCAGCGGTTGATCCGGAAGCACTGAAAAAAGATGCGATCGAGATCGTGGTGCAGGTAAACGGCAAGGTGCGCAGCAAAATTTCTGTCTCACCTGAGGCAAGTAAAGACGAGATTGAAGCGGCCGCTCAGCAAGATGAGCACGTTATGCGCTTTACCGAGGGCACAACCATCCGTAAAGTAATCGTCGTCCCTGGCAAATTAGTCAACATCGTGGCTAATTAAGGAAAGTATTATGAAAAACATCACCGCCATCTCACGCACTCTCTGGATCAGCTTACTGATCATCGTGCTGACCGGTTGCGGCTTCCACTTACGTGGCGCACTACCGACCTTAACCATAGATAACCCGATCTACATCGCGGGCGTTGATAAAAACAGTGACCTGTATCGTGAGCTTGCACGTCAATTACGCGGAGCGAAGAGTATTATCACCGAAACGCGCAGCCTTGCGAAAAGCGTACTGACCATTTCTGACTACCGCTCACGCGAGCGTCAGCTCACCTTGAACAGCAGCAACCAAGCGGTCGAGTACGAATTAGAAGAAAGCTTTAACTTCTCGGTTCAAACTAGCAATACAACCGTTGAACGCCGCCCACTCAAAGTTACCCGCGTATTGGGCCGGACCGAATCTGAAACACTCGCACGTGAACGTGAAGAGCGTGAGATGCGCATCAACATGCGTCACGATTTGGTTAATCAGTTGATGTATCAACTCGCTCGCATTAACTAATCTGTGCGAGTTCGACTCGAACAACTGCCGGCACAACTCAAGCAGGGCTTAAGTCCGATCTATCTGGTGAGTGGTGATGAGCCACTGCAACGCAACGAAGCCTGTGATGCTATTCGTGCGGCAGCACGTGATGCCGGCTTTAGCCAACGTGAGATCTTCGAAGTCGGTACCAGCTTTGACTGGAACCAACTACTGGCCGAAGCCAATGCACTGTCATTGTTTGCCGAACAAAAAATCATCGATCTGCGCATACCAAATGGCAAGCTTGGGCGTGACGGTGGCGCAGCACTCACCGAGTACTGTAGCAATCCACCGCAAGATACCCTGCTACTGATCACCCTACCTAAGCTCGATCGCGCACAACAAAACAGCAAATGGTTTAAAGCGGTTGAGCAAAACGCCTCGATCATTCAGATCTGGCCGGTCGAACCTAAACAGCTACCCGGTTGGATAGCACATCGTCTAAAGCTAGCTGGCTTTAGTACCACACCCGATGCTGCACAACTACTATCCGATCGTGTTGAAGGTAATTTGCTTGCCGCACATCAAGAGATCGAAAAACTCAGCCTACTGCGCGAGCCCGGCCCGTTAAGCGCCGAGGACCTACTCCAAGTGATTGCCGATAATGCTCGCTACGATGTATTTGAGCTTGTGGATAGCGCGCTGCGTGGCGAATTACATCGCTGCCTAAAAATATTGGCCGGCCTAAAAGGCGAAGGTATCGCTCCACCGGTGGTGCTGTGGGCTTTACATCGGGAAGTGGCGCAACTAGCCTCTTTATCTACCGATGTAGCTAAAGGATTAAGCATGGATCATGCACTGACACGCGCCAAGGTATGGGATAAACGCAAGCCCATGGTCAGCAATGCGCTTAAACGACTCAAGCCACCACAGTGGTTATCACTGATGGCTGAGTGTTCAAAAATAGACGCCTCGGCAAAAGGCGCCAACGAGCACGATGCTTGGCAATTACTCGAAACCAGCTGCTCAACCTTGTGTGGCTATCCAACTAGCATTTAAGTTTCACCAAACTCGAATTTCTCTTCTATACTCATCTGACTACTAATAGAAGTAGGTCAATAAAAATCCAAAGGAGAGTTTCGTGAAATCATTGATTAAAGCCTTCATAGCGATTGCACTACTGTTTGGTTTTAGCCAAACCACATTGGCTGATGGCCACGGTAAACAAAAAGTGGTTTACCACATTAACTACGACAACCCTAAGCAGCAAGGTGGCGCTTTGCGTAACATCCAAAACCACATCAATGCAGTTGGCGCTGACAAGCTCGACTTGCGCGTGGTGTTACATGGCAACGGCTTAGCACTGCTCGTTCTACCTGAGGCACATAGCCGCGTACCTAAGTTCAAGCATGCGAATGCTAATGATCAAATGACTGCAAAGGTCGATGGTCTGCGTAACCAAGGCGTGAGCTTTAAGGTCTGCGCCAATACAGTTAAAGGACGTAAGGTGAATATTGAGACTGATCTTCACGATGTATCTGACGCAGACATCGTGCCTAGCGGGGTTGCTGAGCTTGCGATTCTGCAAGGCCAAGGCTTCGCTTACATCAAGCCATAAAACCTTCGCCCACAAAAAAGCCCGCGTTAGCGGGCTTTTTTATTGCGTGATGCTTACGTTTGATGTTGATCAACCTTGTCATCATCAGTACCCTGAACACAGGCTGCATAAGCTGCATTTAACTTAGGTAGATCAACCGGCTTCTCAATCACTTGATTGGCACCCATCGCAAGCAGTTGCTCACTTTCTTCACCAATCACGGCCGCGGTGACACCGATAATTGGCTTTCTAAAGCCAAACTCACGCAGCTTGCTGGTTAACTCGTAGCCATTCATGTTCGGCATCATGATGTCGGTGATCACAAGGTCATACTTATCAGGGTTCTCTTTGACTAACGCCAAGGCCTCGATACCGTCATTAGCCATAGCAACTGTTGAGCCACCCTTATTAATAACAATTTCTGTGACTCTTCGAATCACCTCATTATCTTCTGCCAACAAGACATGCATACCCTCAATGGTTTTTGTCGCCGCTTCTTGCTCAAGCGGCTGCTCATACTGAACAGCTTCTTCCGCCATAAAGGTCAGTTCAAAAACACTGCCGCCTTCTTCACGTAAGCGATATGTCAAATCACCGCCAAATTGGTTCGCATACTCACGCGCAATATAAAGGCCAAGCCCTGTCCCATCCGCTTGCGTTGAACCACGCGCGAAGGCAGTAAACATTTTTTCTTGGTCTGCCGGTGAAATACCTCGGCCGTTATCCTCAACTTGAATGGATGTTAGCCATTGCGTTTCATCTTTTCTGATTGCAGATATTTTTAATAGAATTTCTGAGCACGCAGAATGAACTGAAGCATTCTTTACTAAGTTAGTCAGAATCTGTCGAACCAACTGCACATTGAACTTCAATACCGTAGGCATCTCGCCATCTGTTATAGTTTTGATGACTTGTCCATTTTGTTCTAACAGCACACTCAGGGATGTCGCAATTTTTTCGATGGTGACAAAGACTTGCACGACCCTGTCATCAGCTGTTTTTATTTGCTCTGACTTAATTACCGAACGTAAATCATTAAGGACAACAATTAAGTGATCTGAAAGTTCTTCTATCTTTTCAGCATCCTCTGGATCCTGACAGGTAATACCTTTGTTATGAATCAGCATGTTCATCGATGCTGCTGGTGTGCGAATCTCGTGGCTGATCACCGCAAACATTTGTTTTTGACGATCTTTCTCTTCCTCGAGTTTCCGTGCAGCACGCTCCGCGTTATCTTTGGCGTCTAACTCATCGGTAATGTCGATTGATACGCCTAAAGCCAATAGCTTTTCGCCGCGCATTTCGGTCGTCGCGATGACGCGATAAGAAGCAAGCTCACCCGATGCGGTGACATAGGGGTGCGTGAAGGTGGTTATGGCACCTGGACCTGCCTCAATCGAGGCTTGCAAATCCTGTTGAAACGCTTCGCGCGCTGCCTCAGGAACATTCTGCGCCACCTGTGCCATCGATATAACTGCATCCTCCGGTAGGTTCATGCGTGCCATTAAGGTGGCATTTCCGCGCAACGTTCCGCCTGTTAAGTCGCACTCAAAAAACCCTACCCCGCCCCCTTCAGCCATCAACTCCATTTGCTGGGTTTGTTTTCTCGCCTGACTTAACGAGGCTGATAATTCATTTTGGGTCTCTGATAAATCATTCAAGGTGCTTTGCAGACTCTCATGGCTGTACCAATAACGCGAGGTGATCCAAGTGATCAAGATAAACATCGTGACCATGCCAACCATCAATCGCATATGCATTTCGCTGATCCCACTATCGAAACGGATACTTTGGAATGCCGGTAGTTCTAATAGGATAATGCCAATGGTGATACCCAACGCTATCGGCATACCTTTTACAATCGCGCTAAAGGTTAAGCTATTGGTCATCTCACGCTGATTAAATAAGCTGTATAACACCACCATGCCAATTAAGCTGGCAATCACATGTCGCGAGAGAAACGGTGTCATCGCAAAGTCGATGACGGGCGAGCTGTAGATACCAAGCAGTGAAATACCTAACAGGGCGACACTGAGCATCAGGGCATCAAAAGCCGGCAGTAAGCCATTCTGCCCGACCAAAAACCAGTAGAGTACAAGTAGCGTGAGAGAAAAGGCCAGTTTGGCCCTAACAGTGCTTAGCCAGCCTCGACTTACTGCAAAATATAACGCTGCAAATACAATTAGCGAGGTAACATAGGTACTCGTATTACCGTGCTCTCCTTTTGCATATGATCTTATGAAGTAAAGAATGAGTACTAAAATCATTCCCTGAAGCAGTATATTTTGAATTATTTTTTTAAATAACTGCTGATTCCACTTATCAGCTTCCATTAAACAATGTATCGGGTAGATCAACAAAACGTTAATCAAGAGCAATCGGGAGACATAAGGCTCTGCTGCTTGCACCGCACTGAAGTGCTCAGCAATCGCCCATAACATGATAATCAGGTAGGGCACAAGTAAACGGAAACGGCCGCGATACGTCAATAGCGTAATAATGTGGCTGGGATTGCAAAGGTAAGCGGTAGATAACCGTTTTTATACACAACAAGAATCGAGAACAACGGAAAGAGTAGCGCCACGGGTAAGCTTAAAATTAATACCCTTCTATGCTTTGCCAAGGTAACTATGCCCATAAGCGCGGAAACGATAAAAAATACACCTACCACTACCATCACATTGGTTGTTGCAAGCGCCTTAACGCCAGCAAATTGCGCCACAACAATTAACGCAAAAACAAAGGCTAATGAACCCAAGATAGTTTGAATGGATACAACATTGCGCTCGAGCTGTTGCTCTAGGTTGTTGGGTAACTGAAATGTGTTTGTTAGAAATCGCATGTGTGATACATCCTGTAACTGCGGTTTGTCCTTAATAATGGAGCTCATTTTAGCACTTTTTTCTAATGTGCGTTGCAACTGTGGAATCAGACATTTCTGACAAAAAAGCCCCGCTCATGTGGCGGGGCTTTAACGGCAAGGGTACGCACGTTTTAACGCGGTAGCGGCATGCCAAAGGCCGACTCAAAACGTACCGCAAATTCATTCATGCTAAAGCGGTGATTCTGCGGACCTTGGCTTTCGATTTTGTACGCGCCCATCAGTGAGGCAATACGTGCGGTGATCTCCCAGTCGTAGCCTTTCATCAAACCGAACAACAAGCCACCACGGTAGGCATCGCCACAACCGGTTGGGTCAACTAAGACTTCTGGCTTGGCTACCGGAATCTCGAGTCGCTGACCTTGGGTGTAGATGTAAGAGCCTTCGCCACCGCGCGTAACGATGACCGCTTCGACCATCTCAGCGAGTTGCTCCATGCTTTTCCCTGTGCGCTCTTCCATCAATTTCGCTTCGTAGTCGTTAAACGCACAGTACGTCGCTTGCTCGGCAAAGCGCGTTAGATCAGCGCCATCAAACATCGGCATGCCTTGACCCGGATCAAAGATAAAGGGAATGCCCGCTGCGGCGAATTGTTCCGCATGCTCGATCATGCCCTGACGACCATCGGGTGACACGATGCCTATGCTCACGCCTGCATGATTGCTTACCTTATTAATATGAGCGTGGTTCATCGCGCCCGGGTGGAACGCGGTGATTTGGTTGTCATCTTGGTCGGTGGTGATAAACGCTTGTGCGGTGAATTCTTTTTCGACCATGGTGATGCCATCACGGCTAACACCTTTGGCATCCATCCAATCGGCATATGGTTGGAAGTCGCTACCAACCGTCGCCATAGGCTTACCTTCGCCACCGAGTAGATGCAGGTTGTAGGCAATGTTGCCGGCACAACCGCCGTAGTTACGGCGCATTTCTGGCACTAAAAAAGAGACATTCAGGATGTGCACTTGATCAGGCAGGATGTGATTTTTGAATTGGTCTTGGAAGACCATGATGGTGTCGTAAGCCATTGAGCCGGTGATCAGCGCAGTCATAAGTTACCTCTAATATACGAATGCAAAATCGCTGGAAATGATGATGCATATTGCAGTGGGCAATGGTACCTTAGTGCGAGCGAATCTGCCCTAAGAAGGCAGTCAAACGCTGCCGTGACGTTGGTGGCACGGTGACCACACAGGCAACTGTGTAGCGAGTTAATAAAACTTAGGAGTTGGACTTTCATGAAAATCCAAAAATTATTTGTTGCAGCAGCTGCTGCTCTACTTCTATCTAGCGCATCTTTCGCGGCTTCTCAAGCGGATGCTGATGCGGCTATCTCTGCGGCTAAAGCGGCTAACAAAGCAGCTAAAGGCGCACAGTGGCGTGATACCGGCAAGATGATTAAAGCAGCTGAAGCTGCAGCAAAAGAAGGCAAGTTTGATGCCGCTGTGAGCGAAGCGAAAGCCGCTGAGTTCCAGGCAAGCATTGCACAACAACAAGCGAAGGGCGCGAATAACGCAGGTAACCCTTCTTACTTGTATAACTAAGCTGCTTTAGTTGAAGAAGCCCGCGAAAGCGGGCTTTTTTATGTATGGGTAATTTGTCGATTCAGACTTTTATCAGCTTTGCAGGCGTGGGAGCGATTGCCACGGCTTTACAATACATCTTGCTGACGATTCAGGTCGAATTGATTGGCGTCGGCGCGGTCTTGGCGTCTTTCTTTGCCTATGCGATCAGTTCGATCGTGAATTACCTGATGAAGTATCACTATGTATTTTCATCGCAACAAAAGCACCGCAAAACAGCTCCACGCTATCTGATTATTTCGAGCATTGGCTTAGCGCTCAATACGCTGATGATGTATATCGGCGTGGAAGGCTTTGGCTGGCACTATCTGGCGGCGCAAATCATTGTGACTGGCATTGTGTTGGTGTGGAACTACACCGCTAGCGCGCTGTGGACCTTTCGGGCCGATTAAGCCGCACCATCAAACTTTCTAATGGCTTTGCGTTTTCGCGTTTGGGCTAAATGCTCTAGAATGAGACCGTTTTCGCTAATTTGCGTCCGACTTAATTTTTGAGGAAAAAACATGATCTTAGATCGCGTAGAGCCTGGTAAGAACGTACCAGACGAAATCAACGTCATTATCGAAATCTCTGCGGGTAAAGATCCGGTGAAGTATGAAATCGACAAAGCGACAGGCGCGATGTTTGTTGACCGATTCCTGGGTACGGCGATGTTCTACCCGTGTAACTACGGTTACGTGCCGCAGACCTTGTCACTCGATGGCGACCCGGTTGATGTGATGGTGATTGCTCCTCTGCCAATTCAAGCCGGTGCGGTAATCAAGTGTCGCCCACTGGGTGTGTTGGATATGGAAGATGACGGCGGCGTGGATATGAAGATCCTTGCGGTTCCAGTAACCAAGTTGACACCACTCTACAAGGACATGAAAGACTACAACGATATGCCAGATGAAACCTTGGCACGTTTGGTTCACTTCTTTGAGCACTACAAAGATCTTGAAGAAGGTAAGTGGGTCAAGATGGGTGGCTGGAAAGGCGTTGATGATGCCAAGAAAGAAATCCTAGCGAGTATTGATCGCTACACCGACTAAACATTCAGCCCCTCATTGAGGGGCTTATCACTTAAGGCTTCCGCTGATGTCTGACGAACTCACTCACTTTGATGCCCACGGCCAAGCCCACATGGTGGATATTGGCGGTAAGGAGAGCACACACCGTGTTGCGGTGGCGAGCGGTTCGATCACGATGGATGCGGCCACCTTAGCGTTGATCGCTCAAGGCGGTCATAAGAAAGGCGATGTGCTGGGGATTGCGCGCGTTGCGGGCATCATGGCGTCGAAGAAGACCAGCGACTTGGTACCTTTGTGTCATCCATTACCCCTAACGCATGTGTCGATCGAGTTTGAGATTGATGAGGCGAACCATAAAGTTGATGCCTCTTGTCGTGCTGAAACGCGTGGTCAAACCGGTGTGGAGATGGAAGCACTTTGTGCGCTGCAAGTCGCTCTACTGACGATCTACGATATGTGTAAAGCAGTCGATCGCGGCATGGTGATTTCAGATGTGCAGCTTGAGCATAAGTCCGGCGGTAAATCCGGCGAGTGGAATCGCGCTCAGTGAACTCGACCTATTTTCAAGCCAGCTTTATTACTAGCGCGGCGAAGTTATCCCAATCACCTGAAGACAACGGTTACGAGATTGCATTTGCCGGTCGTTCGAATGCCGGTAAGTCGAGTGCGATTAATACGCTGTGTCAACAAACCGCTTTAGCACGCACCAGTCGCACACCCGGTCGTACGCAGTTACTAAATTTCTTTCGCATTGATGATCAACGTCGTTTAGTTGACCTGCCCGGTTATGGCTATGCGGCGGTCGCGCAAGACATCAAAGCCGACTGGCAAGGTGCGTTAGCCGATTACTTAGAAAAGCGTGAATGTTTACGCGGCGTGATCTTAATGATGGATTCGCGTCATCCGCTAAAAGATTACGACATCCAAATGCTTGAGTGGGCTAACCACATCAAGATACCGGTACATGTGTTACTCACCAAAGTAGATAAGTTGAACCGTAAAGAACAAGCCATCTCACTTGAGCGTGTTGATGCAGCACTGAAAGAGTTTAGCCTCGACTTTAGCGTTCAGTTGTTTTCATCACTTAAACGCTGGGGCGTTGATGAAGCGCATGAGAAGCTCGACCAATGGTTTGAGCTTTAATGCGCCTCTTCCCAGTTAGCGCCACTACCCACTTCCACTAACAGCGGCACATTCAAGTCAGCTGCTGACTCCATCAAGCTTTTAATTTTGGCTGTGGCTGAATCCATGTCATTTGGCGCAACCTCGAACACCAGTTCGTCATGCACTTGCATCAGCAGATGCACATCAGGCTTATCGTTTACCAACCACTGATCCACACTGAGCATCGCACGTTTGATGATGTCGGCGGCTGTACCTTGCATCGGCGCGTTAATCGCTGCACGTTCAGCCCCCGCACGACGTGCGCCATTACGTGCATTGATCTCGGGTAGATACAAACGACGACCAAATAAAGTTTCGACATAGCCTTGATCTTTAGCTTGCTCGCGCGTGCGATTCATATAGTCCTGCACACCGGGGTAACGATTAAAGTATAGATCAATATAGTCCTGCGCCTCGTTACGACCAACGCCGAGTTGTTTAGCTAAACCAAACGCCGACATGCCATAGATCAAACCAAAGTTAATTGCTTTAGCAGCGCGACGTTGATCATCGGTAACATTATCTGGGTTATCCGCTGCAAATACTTCGGCTGCGGTAGCACGGTGAATATCCGCACCTTCAGAGAAGGCTGTGAGCAGACCTTTATCCGCAGATAGGTGCGCCATGATGCGCAGCTCAATCTGTGAGTAGTCGGCAGCGACCATGTTCCATCCGCTTTGCGGAATAAAGGCGCGACGAATACGTCGACCTTCTTCACTACGAATCGGGATGTTCTGCAAATTTGGATCGGATGAACTCAAACGACCGGTTGCAGCAACCGCTTGGTGGTAACTGGTATGAATGCGCTGGCTTTGCGCATCAATCATATCTGGCAACTTATCGGTATACGTCGACTTGAGCTTGGCAAGGCCACGATGCTCCAAGATAACGCTGGGTAACTCATGCCCCATCTCGGCAAGTTCTTGCAGCACATTCTCTGCTGTCGATGGCGCACCTTTTGGTGTCTTTGCAACAACCGGCAGCTCTAACTCATCGAAGAAGATCTCACCAATTTGTTTTGGTGAACCCATGTTGAAGCTGCGCCCTGCAATCTCATAGGCTTGTTGTTCAAGCTGATGTAATCGTTCGGCGAGCTGCGCGCTTTGTTGTTTGAGTTGTGTGCTATCAATCACCACGCCTTGGCGCTCAATGCGCGAGAGCACTGACAGTAATGGCACTTCAAGATCGGTGACTAAGTTGGCCAAGCTAGGCTCTTGCTTTACCTTTGACCATAAGTGCTGATGCAAGCGTAAGGTGATATCAGCATCTTCTGCAGCATAGGGGCCGGCTTGCTCGATATCGATTTGATCGAAGCGTAATTGCTTAGCGCCTTTACCTGCGATGTCTTCAAAGTGAACCGTCTTAAGCTCAAGGTAACGTTCGGCAAGTGAGTCCATATCGTGACGACCTGCGCTGCTGTTATACACATACGACTCGAGCATGGTGTCGTAAGCGATACCCTTTAATTCGATACCGTGATTAGCTAGCACGCTTTTATCGTACTTAAGATTCTGACCGACTTTTTTATGCGCATCCGACTCTAAGATGGGCTTTAGTGATGCGAGCACATCATCACGGTGTAATTGCTCTGGTGCACCGGGATAACAATGCGTGAGTGGCACGTAGGCTGCTTTACCTGCTTCTACGGCAAAGGATACGCCGACCACTTCGGCTTGCATGTAATCCAAGCTGGTCGTTTCGGTATCAAAAGCAAACAGCTCTGCATTGTTAAGTTGTTCTAGCCACGCATCAAAGTCAGCTTGCTTGAACACGATGTCGTATTGCACATCGATCTTCTCAGCTTTCTTTTCTTCTAGCTGTTGAACTGATTTGTTTTCAGCTTTCGCACCATCGAGTGTAGCCAAGTAACGACGCGACTCAATGCGTGTGTAATGTTTGCGTAACTCGTCAGTATTAGCTGCGCTTGGTTTTAGCTGATCAATGGTTACGGGTAGTTCAACATTGAGCTTTATGGTGGTGAGCTCACGTGAGAGTTTGAGTTGATCGAGATTGCCGCGCAGGTTTTCACCGATCTTGCCTTTGATCTCTTCGGCATGTTTGACCAAGTTATCGATCGTCTCGTATTCACCAAGCCACTTTGCCGCGGTCTTTGGACCACACTTAGGAATGCCCGGAATGTTATCCGCGCTATCGCCGACCAGTGCTAAGTAATCGATGATTTGTTCTGGCGTGACATCAAACTTATCGATGACGCCTTGGCGATCCATCACGACATCATTCATCGTGTTGATCAAAGTGATGTGGTTGTTAACCAACTGCGCCATGTCTTTATCGCCGGTTGAGATCAATGATGGTATGCCTTTATCTGCCGCTTGTTGCGCCAAGGTGCCAATCACGTCGTCGGCTTCGACATTGGAGATCATGACCAAGGGCAAACCCATCGCTTGAATGATCTGATGCAGCGGCTCAATCTGTTGACGCAAATCATCGGGCATCGGAGGGCGATGCGCTTTGTACTCGCTATACATCTCATCACGGAAGGTTTTACCCGGCGCATCAAACACTACCGCGATATATTCTGGCTGATATTCATCGATCAGCTTGTTCAACATATTGAGTACACCAACAATTGCACCAGTCGCTTCGCCGTGCGAATTGGTGAGTGGCGGTAGTGCGTGATAGGCGCGGAACAGGTACGACGAGCCGTCGACAAGGATAAAAGGAGGTTGAGTATTCATGGCCTCAGGATACCCTGCCTGTATCACTGAGGCATGACATTTTCCCGTTAGCTAGCGAGTTTTAGCTCGGGTTCTGCTGCAACAATTCTTGCCTCTTTCATGGTGACCAACTCCTCAGCACTGACCGGATGAATCGCAATAGTATTATCCAAATCCGCTTTGCTTGCCCCCATCTTTAGCGCGACCGCAAAACCCTGCAGCATTTCATCTACACCTTCACCGATCAGGTGAATCCCGACAATACGCTCCTGCTGACCCGCACAGATCAATTTCATCGCTGTTGTCGAGCCATGCTGATTTAAAGCGTATCGCATCGGCGTGAAGTTGGTCTCATAAATCTTCAGCTCTTCACCTAGGCGGCGAGCTTGCGTCTCGGTTAGACCGACGCTACCAATCGGTGGATGGGTGAACACCACGCTCGGTATGTTGGCGTAGTCGACCTTTCGCTCAGCCTTACCGGAGAAGAGTCGATCTGCTAATCGACGACCTACGGCAATTGCCACTGGGGTTAATGTCACTTGCCCTGTGATATCACCAATCGCATAAATACCATCGACGTTGGTATTTTGATATTCGTCTGTTGGTATCAAACCATTGTCCAAACGCTTAACCCCTGCCAACTCAACATTTAAACTTGCCGTATTCGGGCGACGTCCGATTGCCCAGATCACACTATCGAAGCCAGCGAACTGAGCGCCTTGTTTTGTTGCAACACAGATGCCGTCTTCACGTTGCTCTAAAGCATTCACCTCAACACCTACGTTCAGCTCGATACCTTGCTGTCGCATCTGGTCTGCCAAGGTATGACTGATCATCTCATCAAACCCGACGAGTAATCGATCCTCCAAACCAAACAAAAAGACCTCTGACCCTAAGGCACGCATCACTCCCGCTAACTCGGCACCGATATAACCTCCGCCTATCACAGCTACGCGTTTAGGTTGCTGCTTTAGCTCGAAGAACCCATCTGATGTGATCCCTAATTCAGCACCGGAGATCGGTGGCACCATTGGGGTTGCACCGGTCGCAATCACAATGTGATCTGCGCGATAGATCATGTCACTTACACGAACGCTATCTGCATCGACAAATTGACCGTAACCTACGATCACATCAATGCCTAATTGCTCTGCATATCCATCCCAGTATTCGGTAATGTTATTGATGTATTGATCACGCCCTTCAATTAAGCGTGACCAATCAAACCCATCATGCGTTACTTGATGGCCAAAGCCCGATGCATCCTTCACCGCATGGGCTAAGTGTGCGGCATACCACATCACTTTTTTCGGCACGCACCCTTGATTAACACAGGTGCCGCCTAAGCCATTCGGCTCGATAATCGCAACGCGCTTACCTAACTTAGCCGCGATTTCAGCAATCGCTAAGCCACCACTGCCACCGCCTAAACTGATCAAATCATAATGCTTTGTTGTCATGAGTCATCTCCATAACTCGGGGTAGCACGCTACCCCGGTTAACCTTAGGCCGCTTTTTTCTCAGAGGTTTCTAAGTGTGCGATTAAGTCATCTGAGCCACCAATGTACTGACCATCGATGAATACTTGTGGCACTGTTTCTTTTCCGCTTAAGGCACGAACCGTGCGGATGCCAATACCTTTACCCAAACTAATTTCCTCATAGGCCATGCCACGATCTGTCAGTTGCTTTTTTGCTTCTGCGCAGAACGGACAACCTGGCTTGGTGACGATGCTAATCGCTGCAGGCTTTTGCGCCTGAGGATTGATGTAGTTGAGCATGGTGTCCGCATCCGATACCTCAAATGGGTCGCCGGGTACGTTTGGCTCAATAAACATTTGATCGATAACGCCATCTTTAACCAACATCGAGTAGCGCCAGCTGCGCTTACCGAATCCAAGATCAGACTTGTCGACAAGCATGCCCATGCCTTTGGTGAACTCACCGTTACCATCGGGAATCAGCGTTACATTGTCTGCCTCTTGATGCTCTTTCCATGCATCCATCACAAAGGCATCATTCACTGACATACAGACAATTTCATCCACACCTTCTTGTTTGAATACTGGCGCTAGCTCGTTAAAGCGAGGCAGGTGGGTTGATGAGCATGTCGGGGTGAAAGCACCGGGTAGCGAGAACACCACAACGGTTCGACCGCTGAAGAGCTGCTCTGATGCCACATCGACAAATTCACCGTTTTGACGGGTTTTGAACGTAGCGCTAGGGATGCGCTGACCAACCATTGAGTTCATTTCACCTCTCCTGTTATTAGGTAAAAACTAAGTGGAGAGGATTATTGATAGAAATTTAAAATAGGTAAAATTTTATATTTAAATCGGATTGATAGTTTTTGGCTATTTACGCCAAAAGGTCGGTGTCAGTAATACCAACAAAGTGAAGATCTCGAGTCGACCGAGCAGCATGGCGAAGCACAGAATCCATTTCCCCGGATCGTGCATCTCGGCATAGTTCAAACCAACCTCACCTAAACCTGGGCCAAGGTTGTTGATACTTGCCGCAACCGCACTGAAGGCAGTCATTAGATCGAGTCCAGTCGCTGCGAGCGCTAAATACATCACAGTGAAGCTCGCCACATACAGAGCGAAGAAACCCCACACTGCCTCAATGACTCGAGAGGGAACCACCTTGCCACCGATGCGCACTGGAATCTGTGCACTGGGGTGAATCAAACGCGTGATCTCGCGCATGCCTTGCTTGATCAGTAAATACAAACGAATCACTTTGATACCGCCACCGGTTGAGCCGGCACAGCCGCCTACGAAGCTGGCAAACAATAAGGTGATCGCGATAAAGCCTGGCCAGTTATAAAACTCTGCGGTGGTAAAGCCAGCGGTGGTTCCGATCGAAACCGCTTGGAATAAACCATGTACCCATGCATCGTTCCAATTGTCGTAACTGTTGGTGAACCACAAACCAAGAATGGTGACGGTGATAACGATCAGCTGAATCACAATGTAGAACTTGAATTCATCATCGTGCCAGTAGCCTTTGGGGTTTCTTGAGCGGAAGGCAACAAAGTGCAGCGAGAAGTTAACCGCTGCTAACAACATAAAGACCACCGCAACTAAATAAATCGCGGTGCTATCAAAGAAGCCCATGCTGGCATCGTGTGTGGAGAAGCCACCGATCGCTACCGTTGAGAAAGCATGACCGATTGCATCAAAGGTATTCATGCCGGCTACCCAATAGGCAAAAGCACAAGCTACGGTTAATGACAGGTAGATCATCCACAACGCTTTGGCCGTTTCGGTAATCCGAGGCGTGAGCTTTGAGTCTTTCATTGGGCCCGGTGTTTCTGCACGATAAAGCTGCATACCACCGATACCAAGAATCGGTAGTACGGCGACCGCTAAAACGATGATACCCATGCCACCCAACCACTGAAGCTGTTGGCGATAAAACAAGATCGACTCAGGTAACTCATCTAAATGCGTGATGACAGTTGCACCCGTTGTAGTTAATCCCGATACCGATTCAAAAATGGCATCGGTAATTGATAGTTGAGGGTCAGTGGATAGGATAAAAGGTAAAGCACCGGTTACGGTTAACACGGTCCAAAACATCACCACGATAATGAAGCCATCGCGGACTCGTGCTTCGCGACGCACATGCGCTACTGGTAACCAGATCAACATACCTGCGGTGATGATGATGCCAAACGCGGTAAGAAAGGCGAGCATCGCGCTGTCATCATAGATCCAGGACACCGCGACTGGTGGCAGCATGGTGACGCTAAAGACCGTCAGCAAGATACCTAAGATGCGTTGGATGGCTTTAAACGACATATTTAGAAGAAGGTGACCGCGACTTGGAACAAGCGCTCAACGTCGACGACTTTGCGTTTATCGATCAAGAACAAGATCACATGGTCTTCCGCTTCAATGATTACATCATGATGTGCCATCAGCACGTCATTGCCCCGCACAATCGCGCCAATACTGGTGCCTGTCGGTAGCTTTAATTCATCGATGCGACGACCCACCACTTTGGATGAGTTTTTATCGCCATGCGCAATCGCTTCAATTGCTTCTGCGGCACCGCGACGTAATGAGTGCACCATCACCACATCACCACGACGCACATGTGTGAGCAATGAGCCGATGGTGGCTTGTTGTGGCGAGATTGCGATATCGATAGCGCCTGACTGCACAAGGTCTACGTAAGCTGCACGGTTGATCAACGACATGACTTTACGTGCACCGAGTCGTTTGGCCAACATGGCTGACAAGATGTTTGCTTCATCATCATTGGTGATCGCGCAAAACACATCGGTATCTTCGATGTTCTCTTCAAGCAGTAAGTTTTCATCTGCTGCATCACCATGCAAGACGATGGTCTCTGGCAGATGTTCTGCAACACGCTTTGATCGACGGCTATCGTGCTCGATCAATTTAACGCGGTAATCATTCTCTAAGGCGGATGCGAGACGACGACCAATATTGCCACCGCCGGCAAAGATCAAACGCTTGAACGGTTTTTCAGCACGGCGCAGCTCTTTCATCACCGCTGAAATATTTTCAGCGGTGGCTAAGAAGAACACTTCATCATCTGCTTCGATGACTGTACGTCCAGTTGGCATGATGGCACGATCTTTACGATAGATCGCCGCAACGCGTGCTTCTGCACCTTTTAAGTGATCATTCAGATCGCGTAACTCGTGACCCACCAATGGGCCACCGTAATAGGCTTTAACCGCTACCAATCGCACGCGACCATCAGCGAAGTCGAGCACCTGCAATGCACCTGGGTGCTCGATCAAGCGCAAGATGTAATCTGTCACCAATTGCTCAGGGCTGATCAATACATCAATCGGAATCGCACCGGGCGCAAACAGCTCCGGATGCTTGAGATATTCAGGCGCGCGAACGCGAGCAATCTTGCGAGGTGTTTTAAATAAGGTTGCAGCACACTGGCATGCGACCATGTTGGTTTCATCACTGTTAGTGACCGCAATCAACATGTCTGCATCTTCAGCGCCTGCCTGGCGTAGGACATCAGGATGTGACGCTTGACCTTGTACCGTGCGGATATCGATTCGGTCCTGCATGTCACGCAAAAGACCGGCGTTATGGTCAACGACGGTGATGTCGTTTGCTTCACTTGCCAAGTTCTGTGCGACCGTTGTGCCGACTTGGCCTGCGCCTAAGATGATTATCTTCATAGCGTGATCAGACGTTGAATGATTGTCATATGATTATTCTACGCCTGAAAGATCTCAGATGGCACCGTTTAACTAGATATATCCGCAAACTTTGCATTCAGCAGCTTGGCAAGATCCGCCGGTGCTAATGAGATATCTAAACCACGCTTTCCACCGCTGACATACATCTCGCTGAGAGCTTGTGCTGAATCGGCGATGATCGTTGGCAAGCGACTCTTTTGCCCCAGCGGACTAATACCGCCAACGATATAACCAGTAGCTCGCTGTGCTTGTTGAGGATCTGCCATAGCGACTTTTTTAACGCCGAGTGTTTTACTAATCGCTTTAAGGTTGAGTTGTTTATCCACCGGCACGATGCCAACCGCGAGCTTTTTAGCATCGCCTTCTAGCGCGACCAATAAGGTTTTAAAAACCTGCGCATAGGGGACGCCAATTTTCTCAGCAGCCTCTAAGCCATAGGCCTCGCTATTGGGGTCGTGATCATAGGGATGGACGGCATGCTTTATGCCCTGCTTCTCAAGCAGCTTGATCGCCGGAGTCATTAACGCGATTTGATCTCGATGCCGCGATCACGCAATTTTTTGTATAAGTTGGCTCGGTCAATGCCTACAGCTTGAGCCATGCGGCTGACATTACCTTCTGCCAGTGAAAAGTGATGCTCTAAATAAAGCTTCTCGAATTCTTCGCGCGCATCCTTCATTGGCTGATCCATGCTGACCCCAACCGATAACGCATCGACACTTTCAGCACGGACTTGGCCCAAGGCAGTTTGCACCTCTTTAAGACTCACCTCTTCTTCCGAGCCCAAGATCAACACACGTTGCACCATGTTACGTAGCTCGCGGATATTGCCCGGCCAGTCGTAATCACGCAGGAAGTTTTGCGCGGCAAAAGAGAATTCACGAAACGGAAGACGATCAACTAAATTGAATCGATTAACCGCCTCTTGCAACAACATCGGTACGTCTTCTTTACGCTCTGCCAATGAAGGAATTTTGATTGGTACAACATTAAGCTGATAGAACAAGTCTTCACGGAATTTGTTCTCAGATACCAGCTTGGATAAATCTTTTGCTGTTGCAGCGACAACGCGCGCATTGAGCTTTACCGGTGCTGCACCACCAACACGCAAGAACTCACCGGTTTCAAGCGCGGCTTCTAACTGTGCTTGTGCAGAAATCTCTAGCTCTGCGATCTCATCTAAGAACAAGATGCCGCCAGCGGCTTGCTCTAGCTTGCCGTATTCCACTTTGCCATCTTGCTCGCGACCAAACAGCTCAAACGCTGAACCGCCTTTGGTCACACCTGATGCGTTCAACACGATGAATGGCTGGGTCGCACGACTACTGTGATGATGAAGATAACGCGCAAAAGTTTCGCGACCCGCTCCTGGCTGGCCTGTCATCAAGACCCAACTGTCATGCTGCGCAATTCGGCGCACTTGCTCACGAAGCCGCGTGATAATGGCGCTGGCACCAACTGGCTCAACAAAGTCTCCCGCTTTCATGCGAAGACCTTCGTTCTCCATCGACATGCGATGCGCATCTAAGGCGCGTTTTGCCGTAGTAGTTAAACGATTCAGTGAGATAGGCTTTTCCAAAAAATCATAGGCGCCGAGACGTGTTGCTTCAACAGCAGTCTCGACTGTGCCGTGACCGGACATCATGATCACAGGACATGGCAGATCTTTATCTTCACTGAGTTCTTTTAATAAGGTGATGCCATCAAGCTCAGGCATCCAGATATCCAAAAAGATGAGGTCCGGTTTGCTATCGCGTAAGGCTTGGCGTGCTTGCTCACCATTCTCGGCAGTTGAGACACGATAACCCTCATCTTCGAGAATTTCGCCGACGAGCTCTCGGATATCAGGCTCATCATCTACAACAAGGACATTAGGCGCGCTCATGAATTACTAACCTCTAACACTTCTTGGGTTCGCTCACGCACCGGTAAGCTTATCTGAATACTAGCACCACCTTCTTGACGATTTGATGCGCTACAGGTGCCACCATGCTCACCCACAATACGTTTCACAATCGCCAAACCTAAACCGGTACCTTTCGGTTTGTTCGTCACGTAAGGCTCAAATACTTGTCCCAACGAATCGGCATCAAAGCCTTTGCCATCATCTTCGATACACAACCTAAAGCGCATCGCGCCACTCGATTTCGATTGGCCAATCTCAGTGATGACTCGAACTTTACCGTCTTTATCACCGAGTGCCTCAAGCCCATTCTTAACCAAATTATGAATGACCTGACGTAAGCGTACTGGATCACCTTCGATTTTCACGCCTTGCGCACCCGGTATGTATACCACTGGCGACTGTGCTGTTTCATAAAGCGCTAAAACATCGCCAATAAAGTTATCCATAGTGATTAAGCGGCTATCCATCTTCGATGGCTTCGCGTACTCAGAGAAGTCATTCACCATCGACTTCAATGCATCAACCTGATTAACAATCGTCGTGGTCGAACGATCCAACACACGAGATTCGTCTTCAGACATCTTTTTGAGGTAGTGATGTCGCAAACGCTCGGACGCCAATTGAATTGGCGTAAGTGGATTTTTGATCTCATGAGCTAAACGACGCGCAACCTCTGCCCACGCTGCATCTTTCTGCGCATGTACTAGCTCGGTAACATCGTCGAATACCACTACATGGCCTTGGTCTTTAGGCAAAGCAGCAGGCAATACAGAGTGACGACATAGCAATGTCTGATGGCCATTTTCTCTGTACAACGTGATCTGCGTATTAGCAGGCAATGCTTCGCCTTGAAAGGATTGCCACATGCGATCAACAAAGGGCTCAAGCACCGGCTTTTTATCAACTAAACTCATCAAAAGCTGTTTTTTGAATTCACTTAAGGGCAAGCCTAAAATCATCTCTGCTGCCAAATTTGCAGTAGTGATCTTGCCATTCTTATCCAGCGCTATAACACCTGTGGTCAAAGCGCCCATCACTGTTTCAAGATAGTTATGTTGTAGCTGTAATTCGTTTTTACTCATCTCGGCGGCATAACGTGCACGACCGATTCTTTGCGTCATTTGATTAAATGAATCAACAAGGAAACTCAGTTCATCATCGACTTTAGGCATTGGCACTTGGGTGTCAAACATACCCACTGCCACTTTCTCTGTCGCAATCGAAATATCTCTGACCGGACGAACCAATTGGCGAGAAGTGTATAACGCACCCCAGATCGCACCAAATACTGCAAGCACCGCAGCTAATGCCAATGTGATGGCGAAGATGTCAAAGATAGCATCCCGTGTTGTGCTCGTGCTTCGGTATTCTTCTAGCGAACCCTGCACCTGTTTGATCAAAGCCTGCAAACGATCAGGCATTGGATACAAGGCCTGTAAAATGAGTTCGCGACGTTGACGTGGATCTGCTGCAAGTACCTTGATATAGCTTTGTTGATCCGTTCCCATTTCGAGCATGACCTGGCTTGTGCCGTCACGGACCGCGACAAAAGCCTCATCCGAAAATAGTTGCGATACTATCTCTGTATTATCACGACTCGTTGCAGCAGGTGCACCCGATAAGCGATACGCAATAAGCTCAACCGCATCGGACTTAAGACGCGCTTCATCTAATGCAAAACCCAAGGCCATCTCAGATGCATCATCGAGTTGCGACAAGATACGCTCGGCATCTTTCACCAAGCCTTTTTTGTGTAGATCGAGTGCCGTTTGACCCAATGCATTAGCACCATTCATCGCATCTTCAATCGAGACCTGGAACCAGCTATCCACACCTTTTGATAGGAACTGCCATGAATAAAAATAAACAATAGCGACCGGCACAAATGACAATAGAATAAACAATCGCGCTAAGCGAACATTCAAACGAACGCCTGGCTCACGTCGACGATATTCACGCCATAAACGGAAGAAGTTGACGCCCACTACGCCAGTCAACGTGATCAAACCAATCGCCGTAAAGACCATTAGCGGGATAAACCAATCGTCTGCCAAGACGCTGGTTTGCTGAACCGCTTCACTCATTAAATAAAGTGCACCAAAAATCAGTGCCACTAGCATGAGCATCGCAAGGACGTCTATGCGACGGCGACCCCTCATGGTTTAAAGCCCTGTTTTACGGTCTCTGCGCTGAGCGACCAATCGGATGAGATATACGCTTTAGGACGAAGCGGCAGTGGCAAGGCCTCGATATCTAACTTTGCATCGAGCTCGACGTTATAGGCTTCCGACTTGCTCAGCTTTGTCACCGCAATTAATGGCATCGACTGAATCTCGCCAAGCTGAGTTAACGCTGCAGCCAATGTTGCTCGCTTGGTTACACTACCACTATCGAGCCATTTTAATTCATAGACTTTTTCGAGCAAACGATAGCGTAAGACGCTACGCATACGATATTCAGCAATGTCTTTTGTCCAAATCCATGCGTCTTGCTCACGCACTTGAATATGTTTTTCAAAGGTAATCGGCACACCGTTTTGCAACGCTTCGATCACAGCAGGTGACAAGGTGATTTTCATCGAAGCGTTCAGCATCAAACGCTGGTCATCACTCACCGTGAGCTTGACGTTTTCATACGCCATATCGGCATAGCTCGCGCCAGACAGGAAGATCACCAGCGCGAAACTAAGCAGTCTCTGCATTGGTCTTTTCCAATAAGGCATAAAAAAATCCATCCATCGTCATTTCACCGGGCAAGGTCTGGCGCCCTACTACGCGCGGATGCCCCCAAGTTGCATCGATAGGTATGACCTTTGCGCCTGGCTGTCGTTCAATAAAGGCTTGAATCTGTTGCTCATTCTCTTTTGGCATCAACGAGCAGGTCACATACAGAAGCTTACCGCCCGACGCCAAACATTCCCACAAGGAATCTAAAATTTTAGCTTGGCGAACAGCCAAGTCCTCAATATCTGTCGCTCGTCGCAACATTCGCACATCGGGATGACGTCGCATCACCCCCGTTGCGGAACACGGCGCATCTAACAAAATGCGCTCAAAAGGCTGATCGCGCCAAGCTGGTGGTGGGTTTTCAGCGTCAAGCACTTGCATGCTTAATGTCACACCACAGCGCTCTGCGTTTTGCGCCACGCGCTCTAAGCGCTGCTCATCGATATCACAAGCAGTGAGCGCTATCTCTGGCTGATGTTGTGCCAAATGTATGCTTTTACCGCCAGGCGCCGCACATGCATCTAAAACGCGTTGGCCAGCTTGTAGATCGAGCAACTCAGCTGAAAGCTGTGCTCCAGCATCCTGTACAGAGACCGTGCCTTCTTCGAAACCTGGCAACTGCAACACACCTATAGGCTTATCAAGAATCAGCGCAGACGGCACTTCGGGCAAAGCCTCTGCCTGAATGTCATGTTTGGTCAATTGATTAAGATAGTCCTCACATGAGAGCTTATGCGTATTCACCCGCAAGGTCATCGGTGCACGCTCTTGAAGAGCCGCTAAGATCGACTCAACCTTATCTGGCCACGCCTTCTGTAACGCTTTCACAAACCACTTAGGTTGCGCATACGCAATCGATAGGTCATTTCTAAGTAATGCATTTAACTCTGATGCATCATCTTGCATCTCGCGCTGAACTTTTCTTAGCAATCCATTGGCGAGCTTATCTGCCCACGGCTTATCCAATTCACGCACCAGCTCGACAATAGATGAGATCGCAGCATGCTCTGCAGTGCGGCTATGCATGAGCTGCCAAACACCCAACATAAGAGCCAAGTGAATATCGCGATCTTTATCCTTAAAGGGTTTTTGCAAGCGAGCTGCCACAATGGCATGACACTGTCTAAACCAACGCGCCAAGCCATATGAACCATCCGCGACTGAACGACGATCAAGCTCGGATAGGTCTTTAGCATTTTGTTCTATCGCCGCATCTAAAGAGCGGCCATCCATAACGGCAAGTATGTTATCGATAACAAAACGACGTGAAGAGGCCATGCATTAATCGCCTAGGATCACGCCTTGAATGTCTTGCGCATTGATAAAGTCTTGCGCACTCATCGCACGTTTACCCGGCATTTGTAATTGCGTAATGCGCAGCCAGCCATCGCCGGTTGCTACATCAATGCCCTCTCGAGAAGCCGATATCACCATGCCCGGCTGAGCAGCCTCACCTTTAATCGCATAAGCAGACCATATACGCATAAATGCATCTTCATGACGTGTTTGCGCCACCGGCCAAGGATTAAAGGCTCGCACTAAACGTTCAATATCTTGAGCCGATTGTTGCCAATCGATCGTTGCTTCTTTCTTATCTAACTTCTTTGCGTAATTCGCTAGCTCGTCATTTTGGACAGCAGGCTTGCAGCTTGGGTCTTCAAGCATTGGCAACGCTTTAATCAACGCACTGGCACCAAGCTCGGCTAGCTTGTCATGCAAGGTGCCACCGGTTTCATCTTTTTCCAGAGCCACCCGTTCCATCAAGTAAACAGGGCCTGTATCTAAACCTTTTTCCATCTGCATGATGGCGACGCCTGACTCGTTATCACCAGCAAGTACAGCGCGTTGAATCGGCGCAGCACCACGCCAGCGCGGCAACAATGAAGCATGGATATTGATACATCCTAAGCGAGGTGCTTCGAGCACACTCTCAGGAAGCAACAAGCCATAGGCCACTACCACCATCAAATCTGCTTGGTACTTGTTTAGCTGCTCGACATTGGCGGCATCTTTAAAATTAACTGGCTGCTCTACCGGGATGCCCGCATCAACCGCAATTTCCTTAACTGGGCTTGGGGTTAACTTTCGGCCACGACCTGATGGGCGATCAGGTTGAGTATAGACCGCAACCACCTCATGTTCGGAGTTCAGTAGCGCCTGAAGCGGCAATACAGAAAAATCCGGTGTGCCGGCAAAAATAATACGTAAGGTATTGCTCATGGCTGCTTCCCGTAACAGCGAAACGAACGGTTAAGCTCGTTGACGATTTTCTTTTTCTAGTTTTGTGCGGATACGTTGACGCTTAAGCGTTGAGAGATAGTCGACAAACAATTTGCCATCAAGATGATCGATCTCGTGTTGGATACAAACGGCCAATAGGCCTTCGGCTTCGATCTCCACCGACTCGCCATCTCGATTAAGAAATTTGACGGTGATCCTGTCTGCGCGTTGCACCATCTCGAAAACGCCAGGGACCGATAAGCAGCCCTCTTTCATTTCTTCGATACCGTCTTTACTAGTGATCTCTGGGTTAATCAACGCCAAAGGCTCATCCTGATCTTCTGAGGTATCCACGGTGATCACGCGCATCGGCACATTCACTTGAATAGCCGCTAAGCCGATGCCAGGCGCGTCGTACATGGTTTCAAACATGTCATCCACGAGCTGCTTCACCGAATCATCCACCTGCTCAACAGGCTTGGCCACCTCACGTAGGCGGGGGTCAGGAAAATGCAAAATATCAAGTAAAGCCATTGTTTTTAACCAGAATCAGCGTCATTTCGGCTCTATTACGACGCCTGAAGATTTCATTTAGTTCTACAAAGGTCTGCCGAAAAGGCCTCTCATCTGAAAATGATACCTCAAAGCACCGGTCATGGAGACATTTGCAATGAGTAAAAATGGAAGAATTCCCATGAAAAAAACTCTTTTTAGCTCACTTTTGTCGGTAACTGCGGGCATCTTTTTATTAACAGGGGTGGCGCAAGCTGATGTACTAAAAATCAAACCGACTCACCCTGATCGCTACACCGTGGTGAAAGGCGACACTCTATGGGATATCTCAGGTCGCTTTTTAGAACACCCTTGGCAATGGCCAGAAATTTGGCAGATCAATCCACAAATAGAAGACCCTCATTGGATCTATCCGGGTGATGTTGTGGAGTTGGTTTATATCAATGGCAAGCCACAGCTGCGTAAAGCGAGTGGTCGTGTTGTCTTAACGCCACAGATGCGCATCCGCGATGTTGCCGAACCGGTGCGCACCATTCCGCTTAATGCGATTAAACCGGTGCTTGAATCAGGCTTTGTGGTTGATAGCGAAACTGACTTTGATTCATTGCCACGCATTGTTGACCTGAGCTCAGAACGTTTGATTCTTGGCGGTAAGTCTTCCATTGCAAAATACGGTGCGCAGCGTCAATTAGCGGGTAACGAACAGCGTGTGTTTATCCGTGGCGATGTTACTCCGCGCGGCGTATACGACATCATCCGACCCGCTGAGCAATAAAAGCTGCCGATACTGATGAGGTCTTAGGTCAAACGGTGATCAAAATTGGCGAGCTGATTGTCGCTCGCGCCAACGATACCTCTGCAGATGTATCCGCCGGCTTAGTGACCCAAAGCCCACGTGAGGTGAAGCTAGGTGATTATCTGGTGCCACATCAAAAGATCGATACCGTAATGGACTTCCAACCGAAAAAATCATCTTTCCAAGACGGTGAAGTGATCGGCTTTACCAAGCCCGGCTCACTGATCGCTTCGATGGATACGGTGATCATTGATCGTGGTCAGGCCAATGGTGTGACCCGTAGCGATGTCTTTGCGCTATCACGTGATGGTCGTCGCATTAACGATCCACAAGACCAGACTAAACTCCAACTTCCCGAAGAATCGGTTGGCCTTGCACTGGTGTATAAAACCTTTGATCAGGTGAGTTATGCCCTTGTGATGGAGTCCTATAGTGGAATTCAGATTGGAGATCACCTGCGACAGCCTTAAACTGTTCGCCTATGAATCACTCTTCACCCGCCACTTCAGTTAGCGATAGTCAGGCCCGTGATTGGCTATCGCTGATTCGCGCGCCCGGTCTTGGGCCTGCGACTCTCAAACCTTTTTTAGATACTTCGAGCAGTATCAGCGAATTACTTGCTCAACTGCGCCAATCGTCAGATACACGCGTTAAAAAGGCACTCGATGGCATCGATGAGGCACAAATTGAGTCTGACGAAAACTGGCTAAATTCAAGCGAAAATCAGCTAATTAACTACTTTTCGCAGCAATATCCTGCATATTTACGCGAGATATCCGATGCGCCAATTGCCCTCTTTGCCCGTGGCGATACCGAGCTATTACGCTTTCCTCAGCTAGCGATTGTAGGCAGTCGTAGCGCCACACAAGGCGGCTTGGTGAATGCGGGCGCATTTGCCGAATTTTTAGCTAAGAACGGCATTGTGATCACCAGCGGCTTAGCAAAAGGCATTGATGCTGCGGCACATAAAGGCGCCTTGGCAGCTAATGGCGGCACCATCGCCATCATGGGAACCGGGCTTGATCGGATTTACCCTGCCGAGCACAAAAAGCTCGCTCATCAGATAGCCGATAAAGGCTTAATTCTGACCGAATATCCACCCGGCACAGGCCCACACCCCGGCAATTTTCCACGACGCAATCGCCTGATCGCAGGGCTATCACTCGGCACCCTCGTGGTCGAAGCAGCGGCGAAAAGCGGCTCACTGATCACCGCGCGACTGGCTTCTGAAATCGGCCGTGATGTCTTTGCTATCCCAGGCTCGATACATAACCCGATGGCACGTGGCTGCCATGCATTGATTCGTCAGGGCGCGAAACTAGTTGAAACGGCGGAAGATATCGTTGAAGAGCTACTACCAAAATTTTCCCCTTCGGAAAGACCGCTCGATGCATCAGAGACACCAGAGGTTTCAGCTCAACTCGATGACGATCACGCGGCAATTTTGGACGCGATGGGATTTGATCCGGTAACCACAGATCAGATCGTTGAAAATAGCCCTTTCAATGCCGCGGAAGTCTCGTCGATTTTGCTCTTGCTCGAACTGCAAGGTAATGTATTATCAGAATCAGGTGGACGGTTCATTCGGCTACGTTAAGGCAGTAAATGTTCAATCGAACAAATCACAACCTGACCTCATCACAGCGTTTCCAACAGACGCACAGCCACCCTTTCCCTCTTCAAAAAGGACTCTCAGCATGAACGAAAATCTTATCGACGTTCTGGTTTACATCTATGAAAACTACATGGATAGCGAGCAGTCTGTGCCTGTCGATCAGATCACCTTAGAAGAAGAATTGATCAGCGCCGGCTTCCAGAAAGGTGAAGTTAATAAAGCCTTTGATTGGTTAGACGAGCTAGCCTGGTGCCAAGGTAGCTTGAGCGAATATCGCGAAGCTCAGCCTAATGGCGCGATCCGTGTTTACACCGATCTTGAACAACAGAAGATGGACATGGACATCCGCAGCTTGCTGATGAATCTTGAGCAAATGTGCATTCTGGATCCAATGAGCCGCGAACTCGTGATTGAGCGCTGCATGGCAATCGAAACCGAAGAACTGACCACAGATGACGTTAAGTGGGTAGTTTTACTGGTTTTATTGAACCAGCCAGGGCAAGAAAACGCCTTCGCTTTGATGGAAGAACTGGTCTACAACGGCGAGCCCCCATACCTTCATTAATGCCTCGCTTGAGGGGGCTAAATTTGCCACTCGGCTTGACACGAGCCCTCAAACAAAGATATCCGTATAAATAGGACGCCGGCTGATGCCGGCGATTTCTTGTCTTAAAAACACTGGGATCGCTATGAATCTGGTCATCGTTGAATCGCCCGCAAAAGCGAAAACGATCAAAAAATATCTCGGCAAAGATTTCGATGTGTACGCATCGTATGGCCACGTGCGAGATCTTGTACCTAAAGAAGGTGCGGTTGATCCTAACAATCATTTCGCGATGAAGTATCAAGTCATCGAACGAAACGACAAGCATGTCAAAACGATTATCTCTAAGTTAAAGAATGCCGATTCCCTGTATCTTGCGACCGACCCCGACCGCGAAGGTGAAGCTATCTCATGGCACCTTTATGAGTTGCTGAATGACAAGAAGAAGCTAAAAAACAAAACTGTGCATCGCGTTGTGTTCAACGAGATCACCAAGAAAGCTGTGCAAGACGCTGTGGCTAATCCACGTGAGCTCTCGATGGATTTGGTAAACGCACAGCAAGCACGTCGCGCACTCGATTACCTAGTTGGATTTAATTTATCGCCATTACTTTGGAAGAAAGTTCGTCGTGGTTTATCTGCGGGTCGCGTGCAAAGCCCTGCCTTACGTCTGATCTGTGAACGTGAAGATGAGATCGAAGCATTTAAAGCGAAAGAATATTGGACTGTTGAAGCGGATACCGAAAAAGACGGCCAAGGCTTTAACGCCAAGCTGACACATTTCGATAATGAAAAGCTCAGCCAGTTTTCTATCACTAACGAGAAACGCGCAAAGACCGTTGAGTCAGCTTTAAATGAAGCCGCTAATGGTGAGCTGGTCATCGCCAAGGTTGAAAAGAAGCAGCGCAAGCGCAACCCTGCACCACCTTTCACAACCTCTACACTGCAACAAGAGGCCGCGCGTAAGTTAGGCTTTACCGCACAACGCACGATGCGTGTTGCTCAAGGTCTTTATGAAGGTGTGGATATCGGTGAAGGCACTGTTGGTCTGATTACCTATATGCGTACCGACTCGGTGAACTTAGCTGACGAGGCGATTGGCGAGTTACGCGGTTTTATCAGCGACACCTATGGCAAAGAGAATCTGCCAAAAGCCGCGCGCGCATTTAAAACTAAATCTAAGAATGCTCAGGAAGCGCACGAAGCGATTCGTCCAACCTCGGTATCAAATACGCCTGATAGCATCGCTAAACATCTGGATAAAGATCAGCTCAAGCTTTACACCTTGATCTGGAAGCGTACCGTTGCCTGTCAGATGATTCATGCCACCATCAACACCGTGGCTGCAGACATGACGGCGGGTAGTCACACCTTCCGTGCAAACGGCTCAACCATCGCCGCTCCTGGCTTCATGCAGATCTACCTTGAAGGCAAGGATGACAGTAAAGGCGATGATGACGAAAAGATGCTGCCTGAGCTGACCGAAGGTGAAAAAGTTAAGTTGCTTAAAGTTCGCCCTGAGCAACACTTCACTGAACCACCACCGCGCTTCTCAGAAGCAAGCTTGGTTAAGGCGCTCGAAGAATTCGGTATTGGCCGTCCATCGACTTACGCATCAATCATCTCAACACTGCAGGACCGCGAATATGTTGAGATTGATAAGAAACGCTTCTATCCAACGGATGTGGGTCGCGTAGTTAACAAATTCTTAACTAACTACTTTACTCGGTACGTTGATTACAACTTCACCGCGCAACTTGAAGATGAGCTCGATGCCGTTTCACGTGGCGAGGAAGAGTGGGTGCCACTCCTAGAAAAATTCTGGAAGCCCTTCATTGATCGCATTGAAGACACACAAGAGAACGTTCAACGTTCAGATGTCACGCAAGAAAAGATCGATGAAAAGTGTCCTAAGTGTAACGAGCAATTATCGATCCGCTTAGGTCGTAATGGTCGCTTCATTGGTTGTACCGCTTATCCTGAATGTGACTACACACGTAACCTGAATGACGATGGTGATTCACCTGAACCTGAGAAGGTCGGTCGTGACTGCCCTGAGTGTGGTTCTGAACTGATTTATAAGACCGGTCGTTATGGCAAGTTCATTGGCTGCTCCTCTTATCCAGACTGTAAACACATCGAACCACTCGAAAAACCCAAAGACACTGGCGTCGAATGTCCTAAGTGTAAGAAAGGCATGATGATGGAACGTCGCTCACGTCGCGGCAAAGTTTTCTATTCGTGCTCAACATACCCAACGTGTGATTACGCGACTTGGAACATGCCATTAGCCGAGCCCTGCCCAACCTGTCATTGGCCAATCGTGACCATCAAGACAACGAAGCGCAGTGGTACGCAAAAAGTATGTCCTCAGCAGGAATGCAGCTTCGCTGAAGCTTACGAAGCACCACCTGAAGAATAAGCACTGCGCGCATGTCGTCACGTTTTCGAACTCATCTCGCAGCACGCATCATCCATCAAGGGGGCGTCGTCGCTTATCCGACTGAAGCAGTTTACGGTTTTGGTTGTGATCCACTCGATGCGCATGCTGTCGCGCGATTGCTTGAATTAAAACAACGTCCCGAAAGTAAAGGCCTGATCCTCATCGCATCGCATGCCGAACAGCTGCGTCCGTTTGTTGATGATCTTGATCAGTGGTTACCTAAGATTGGCAAAGAATGGCCAGGCGCACATACCTTCTTGTTGCCAGCAGCAAATGATCTACCACGTTGGGTTAACGGCGGTAACAACAAGATCGCTTGTCGCGTTACAACACACCCGATCGCTTCGGCATTATGTGAAGAAATAGGTCACGCTATCGTATCGACTTCCGCTAATCGCAGTGGGCACGCGCCTGCAAAGAGCGCGTTTGAAGTTCAGCTACACTGTCCTGGCTGCGATTACATCTTGAGTGGCGCCTTAGGCCAACTCGATAAACCGACACCTATCACTGACATCACGACTGGAAAGCGTTTACGCTAAGTCATTATGAGTAACACCCCCGATTTAGATGCCGTTAAACATTATCTACTCGATCTGCAAGATCGCATCTGTGCAGCGTTAACCGAAGAAGATGGTCAAGCATTTGCCGAAGATGCTTGGGATCGCGAACAAGGCGGTGGTGGTCGCTCACGCGTTTTAGAAAACGGCAATGTGTTTGAGAAAGCCGGGGTTAACTTCTCGCATGTGTATGGTGATGGCTTACCACCCTCAGCAACAGCCGCACGACCCGAGCTTGCCGGTCGTTCATTCCAAGCCATGGGCGTGTCATTAGTTATTCATCCACATAATCCTTATGTGCCAACCTCACATGCGAATGTGCGTTTTTTTATTGCGGAGAAGCCGGGTGAAGAGCCTGTTTGGTGGTTTGGTGGTGGCTTCGACTTAACACCGTACTACGGCAATGTCGAGGATGTGCAGCATTGGCATCAAACTGCAAAAGATGCGTGCACACCTTTTGGTGATGATCGCTACGACAAATACAAACAATGGTGTGATGACTACTTCCACTTAAAACATCGCAATGAGCCACGCGGTGTCGGTGGCTTGTTCTTTGATGATTTAAACGAAAAAGGTTTTGAACAAAGCTTTGCGATGATGCGAAGTGTGGGCGATCACTATGTGCCGGCTTATCTACCCATTGTGCAGCGTCGTAAAGGCACCCCTTATGGTGATCGCGAACGTGACTTTCAACTTTATCGTCGTGGTCGCTATGTAGAGTTCAACTTAGTCTTTGATCGCGGCACCATCTTTGGTTTGCAAACCGGTGGTCGCACCGAATCAATCTTGATGTCATTGCCGCCACTGGTGACATGGAAGTATGACTATGCACCTGAAGCGGGAACGCCTGAGGCTGAGCTTTACGAGGTGTACCTTAAGCCAAAAGATTGGCTCAGCGCTTAAACCAGATTCTCATCAATCCAACGATCGATCCAATGCGTAGGCTTAGCGCCAGCAAAGCGTGATACCTCTTCGCCATTCACGAGCAACATCACGGTTGGAAAACCACGCACTCCATAACGACCGGCCAGCTTCATATTCTCGCCTTCGTCGACCTCGACCTTAGCGAGTCGAACCTCACCTTCTCGATCCGCAATCACTGACTTCAGTGCGGGAGCCACCGCATGGCAGGGACCACACCAGTCCGCCCAAAAGTCCACCAGCAAAGGGGTTTGATGGGATGCGGCGATCACGCTTTGCTCAAAATCTTCCAGATTCGCTTCAAAAATAAGGGGCTCAGTCACAGTGTGTCCTCAAAATTGCGGCCGGGATGCTATCACAATGGCCGACAGGCTTTGTTTTTAGTCGCTCAAGTCAGTAGCATTGCGCCAGATTTTATTTTTGTAGCACCCTCCTCGACATGTCTGAAACGATTCGTATCGCAACTCGCAAATCTCCTCTCGCCATGTGGCAAGCCGAACACGTGGCTGCCGCACTGAAAGCTGCGCATCCCGATTTAGAGGTCGAAATCCTCGGCATGTCGACTCAAGGTGACAAGATTCTCGATACCCCTTTGGCCAAAATTGGCGGAAAAGGTTTGTTCGTTAAAGAGCTCGAAGCTCGCATGCTAGAGGGCGATGCCGATATCGCTGTGCACTCGATGAAGGATGTGCCGGTAGAGTTGCCAGAAGGTTTGCACCTTGCTGTGATCATGGAGCGCGAAGATCCAACCGATGCGTTTGTTAGCAACAAATTCACTTCACTCGATCAGTTGCCAGAAGGCGCTGTTGTTGGCACCTCAAGTTTACGTCGCCAATGTCAATTGAGTGATCGTCGACCTGATCTTGAGATCAAATCACTGCGCGGCAATGTGAACACTCGCTTAAAGAAACTCGATGATGGTGAATACGATGCCATCATCTTGGCATCTGCCGGTTTGATTCGCTTAGGCTTTGCCGATCGCATCCGTCATGCACTCGATACCGAAGACAGTTTGCCAGCAATTGGCCAAGGCGCTGTGGGCATTGAATGTCGTTCAGATGATCCGCGTGTGAATGCGTTACTTGCACCCTTACACCACAAAGATACCGCTGACCGTGTTGCCGCAGAGCGTGCAATGAATGCTCGTTTAGAAGGTGGTTGTCAGGTACCGATTGGCGGCCATGCCATTATCGAGGACGATGAGATCTTTATGCGTGGCTTGGTTGGTACTGTAGATGGTAGCGAAGTGATTCGTGCGGAGATTCGTGGCTCGCGTGATCAAGCGGCCGAACTAGGTGTTGTTGTCGCTGAAGAGCTACTGGCACATGGCGCTGACACCATCTTGCGTGAGCTTTACGAAAACGCATGAGCAAAAAGCCTTGTGATCTAGCTGGCCTATCAGTGCTGGTCACCCGCGCTGAAGCACAAGCCGACGCTTTTTGTGAATTAATTCAAGATGCGCACGGACGCCCAGTGCGCTTTCCAGCTCTTGAGATCTTAGGCCCTTCGGATAAGAAAGGCTTGAAGCAACAGCTTTCCGATCTAACAAAAATTGATCTACTGATTTTTGTTAGCGCGAATGCCGTGCGTTACGCCTTCCCGCATTTTCCAAACAACATTCCGGTGGATCTGGAGATCGCCGCGGTAGGTAAAGCCACTGCTAGCGCACTGGAAGACTGTGGTCTCGATCCAACCCTACTGCCCGGTGAGCAGATGAACTCTGAAGGCTTATTAGCCTTACCCGCTCTTCAGTCGGTTGACGGTAAAACGATTCTCATCGTACGTGGTAATGGGGGTCGTGAGCTACTCAAAGACACCCTGACAGAGCGTGGTGCTAGTGTGAGCTATGCAGAGGCATACCGCCGCCAACTTCCGCAGCGAAATGCCAGCAACCTGGTTCAAAATTGGTCGAGCTGGGTTGATGTGGTCACCGTAACCAGTGTCGAGCTACTTAAAAACCTTTGTCAGCTGATCGGCGACGATGGCGTTGAACGACTCAAGCAAACCCCGCTAGCAGTGATAAGCGAGCGTATTGCTGAATATGCTGATGAGATCGGTTGCGAGGCAATTTATGTCAGCGACCAGCCTTCTGATGTGGCTTTACTCAAGACGGTCTGCGAGATCAATCGCGAGCTACTCAAAGCGCAATAGAACAAGACGCAGACCACTGCCTTTGCTAGTCTTATGGGCAGGACAATCCGGTAGAGTTTTGACGCTGATATGACCGAGCCCAAAGATAAAGAAAACGTCGTCATCGATGTCACTCCAGAACCTGAATCTGGACCTGAAATGGACTCAACAACTGAGCCAAGTGCAGCACAACCCTCGAAGAAAAAATTTCCACTCTTGCTGACCACCACTCTGGTGGCATTAGGGCTAGCCGTTGGCGCTTTAGTTTTTGCCTATCAATCAACGCAAAGCACTGCTGAAGAGCTAAATGCACTCAGTGCGAAATTCCAACAGAGCCAAAATCGTCAAGCGCAACTCACTGCCGCTTTGCAACAGACGCAACAACAGGCACGCTCGCAAGCGAGCCAAGTAGATCAAGTTAATCAAACCACAGCGCAGCAACAAAAGATCATCGAAGAAACGCGTGCTCAACTCTCCGAGCAACAAACCAAACTCGCTTCCGATCAAGACGCTCTGCAATCGCGTGAACAAACTCTGCTTGCGCGTCTGGATGAAATGAAAATGCATCTGCGTTCAGACAATGGGCAGTGGATGGTGTCAGAAGCAGAGTATCTACTGCGCCTTGCCAGTCATCGCGTTTCTTTAGAACGTGATCTAGCCACTGCACGTGAAGCGCTGTTACTGGCTGATCAACGTTTGCGTGATACGCGTGATCCAGGTTGGCTTGCGGTTCGTGAACAAATAGCACGTGACATCAACACTATTGATAGCACTTCGCTACCCGATGTTGCCGGTCTATCAGCCAAACTTGGCGCGCTAATTGATCAAGTGCCCCAACTCAAGCTCACCAAGAACACACTTGGCACAACAAGTGAGCCTACAGCTGATGCCATAGCAACCCAAGGCCAAACTCGCACTTGGGACTCCCTACTTGAAAATTTAATTACTGGCTTTAAAAGCACGATTCGTGTGCGCCGGAATGATCAGCCGCAACAAGCGATGTTGGCACCAGAGCAGCAATACTTCCTTTACGAAAACCTTCGCCTTCAACTTGAAGGGGCTCGCTTGGCGGTTGCCAAAGGTGATCAATCACTATTCCAAGATAATTTGAATACGATTTCTAATTGGCTTAGTACTTACTTCGACCCAAGTCATCAGTTGGCGCAAGCTATGTTGGACTCAGTGAATGAACTCAAAGTCATCAACATCAAACCTAGCTTGCCGGACTTAAGTCGCTCTCTGCATGAATTGCAATTGCGTAAAAAACTGACTGAAGATCTCTCGCGTGCCGGTAACCCAACACAACCCGTTGCGCCTAGCGCACCTAGCGCGCCGCCGATGATCAACGTGATGCCGAGCGTGAATCAATGACACGTTTGCTTAAGATCTGGCTAGTCATCCTGCTTGGCGCCGGCATTGGCGTCATCGCAACACGTGATAACGGCTATGTCATGTTGGCCTTCGGTGTATATACCGTTGAGATGAGTCTGGTCTTATTGCTGATCATTATCGCGATACTCTTTGCAGTGATGTATTTCAGTATTCGCGCATTGGTACGTTTCTATCGCCTACCATCGGATGTGAAAGATTGGTCGCAACGTCGTGGTAACCGTGCTGCACAGAACGCAATGACCCGAGGCTTGCTTGAATTATCTGAAGGTCAATGGCGTAAAGCAGAAAAACGTTTGGTGAAATTTGCTGATCGTTCTGAAACGCCTTTGTTGAATTATCTTGCAGCTGCTCGCGCGGCCCAACTACAAGGTGCGCATGAGCGTCGTGATAGTTACATTCGTCTGGCACATAAACACATGCCTTCAGCTGATGTGGCTGTCAGCATCACTCAAGCAGAACTGCAGATGGCGGATCATCAGCTTGATCAAGCATTAGATACTTTAAGCCACCTACGTGATGTCGCACCAAACCACACCTATGTGTTGCGCTTACTCATGGATCTTTATGATCAAGTTGGTGACTGGGAGCGCTTAAGCGAGTTAATGCCAGAACTACGAAAGCGAAAAGTTGCGTCTGCTGATCAACTCAAGTCGCTGGAAAAGAAAGCGTATAAAAAATTATTAGAAGCGAGCTTCTTAGATAACGATCCTGAGCAACTTAGTTATCGCTGGCGCAATGTGCCAAAGGCGCTACGTGAAGACCCTGCGCTGATTGCTGACTACGCCAGTTACTTGCAAGAACGTAAGCGCCATCAAGAAGCAGAAGAGCTTTTGCGCCAAGCGCTTAAGCGTGGCTGGGACGTTGAACTGGTTGAGTTGTATGGTCAGCTTGAATGCCCGAATGCTGCGAAGCACTTATCGCGCGTTGAGGCTTACCTGAAAAAATATCCTAATGATGCAACGCTACTATTAAGTCTGGGTCGACTCTGTTTGCGTTCGCAATTGTGGGGCAAGGCACGTGCTTATCTTGAAGCTAGTGTGGGTAATGACGGCCCTGTCACGGCTTACCGCGAATTAGCCAGGCTACTTGAACACATGGACGAGCCAGAAAAAGCCTTAAATATTTATCGTCAAGCGGTCTCGCTTGAGCATGATGATCATTTGATCGCCTTACCGGAACATATCGGGCACCACCCGCGCACTTCTGACGCGCAGTAAGTTTTATGAAATACAAAGATCTTCGCGATTTCATTGCGCAACTCGAAGCGCAAGGTGAACTCAAACGCATTCAACAAGAAGTTGATCCTTATCTCGAAATGACAGAGATCTGTGATCGCGTGTTACGTGCCGAAGGCCCTGCGCTGTTATTTGAAAATGTTAAAGGTTCATCGACCCCTGTGCTGGGCAATCTATTTGGCACACCGAAGCGTGTTGCGATGGGTATGGGTGAAGACAAGGTCGAAGCATTGCGTGAGATCGGTAAGCTACTAGCGATGCTGAAAGAGCCCAGCCCGCCTAAAGGGATGAAAGATGCCTGGAAGCAGTTGCCGATTTTTAAAAAGGTGCTCGATATGGCACCGAAGAAAATTAAAAACGCGGCATGCCAACAACATGTGATTGAAGGTGATGATGTCGAACTAAAAAACATCCCGGTGCAAACCTGTTGGCCAGGTGATGCCGGCCCACTCATTACTTGGGGCTTGGTGATAACACGAGGTCCAGAAAAGCCTCGCCAAAATCTCGGCATTTATCGAATGCAGGTCATTGGTAAAAATCGCGTGATCATGCGTTGGTTAGCGCATCGCGGTGGCGCGCTCGATTTTCGCGATTGGCAACAGAAACATCCAGGTGAGCCCTTCCCTATCTCGGTTGCGTTAGGTGCAGACCCTGCAACCATCTTAGGCGCAGTAACGCCAGTGCCAGATACGCTCTCGGAATATGCGTTTGCCGGCCTGCTACGTGGCAGTCGCACTGAACTCACGCAATGCATCGGTAATGAACTACAAGTACCCGCTTCGGCGGAGTTTGTTTTAGAAGGCCATCTTCACCCTGGTGATAATGCACCTGAAGGTCCGTTTGGTGATCACACCGGTTACTACAACGAAGTCGATGAATTCCCCGTTTTCACGATTGATCGCATCACGCATCGTGACAAGCCAATCTATCACAGTACTTACACAGGCCGTCCACCGGATGAACCAGCCATTCTCGGTGTTGCACTGAACGAGGTCTTCGTTCCTTTATTGCAAAAGCAATTTCCAGAGATCACTGACTTCTACCTTCCACCAGAAGGTTGCTCTTATCGCATGGCAGTTGTCAGCATTAAGAAACAATACCCAGGTCATGCCAAGCGCGTGATGTTTGGCGTTTGGTCTTTCTTGCGTCAATTTATGTACACCAAGTTTGTGGTGGTCGTTGATGACGATGTGAATACTCGCGATTGGAAAGATGTCATCTGGGCAATGACCACGCGTATGGACCCTGTGCGTGACACAACACTTGTTGAAAACACGCCGATTGATTATCTCGACTTTGCTTCACCGGTCTCAGGGCTTGGCGGCAAAATGGGTATGGATGCGACGAACAAAATGCCAGGTGAAACGAATCGCGAATGGGGCACCCCTATCGTGATGGACGCAGAGGTTAAAGCGCGTGTTGATGCGATGTGGGAATCACTAGGCCTCGATAAAACTTAAAAGCAGCTAGGCAAGCCTTGCTCTAGTGTTGGATATTTAAACGTAACACCGAGGTCTTCAACTAGCTTGCGATTACTCAAGCGACGCGACTCAGATAAATACGACAACAAGCCATCCGATAATTCGGTGCGAGCCTCTTCCATTGAAATAATACGGGGTCGCTCCAAACCCGCAAGATCAGCAACCTGATTAAAGTAGTCGGTCATATTACCCGGCTGCCCATCGCAGGCGTTATACACACCACCACTCTCACCTTTTTCAGCGGCGGTAAGTAATGCGCTGACTAAATCATCTGCATGAATGCGATTGGTCCAAGGCGCATCGGCTTCCGAAACCATCGGCAATTTCTTGCGCAAGCGCATCAATGGCAACTTGTCAGGCCCATAGATGCCTGCAACACGCAAAATGACCAACTCGCCGCCTGTGTCCTCACGCCATGCTTGCCACTGCTGCTCAGCTGACCAACGACGCTTCGCACGATCGACCTCAGGTTTAGCCGGCCATGTCTCATCAACCCATTCGCCATGACAATCGCCGTATACGCCGGTCGTACTTAAATACACCACACGCTTTGGCTGACCGCTGTGTGCAAATCCTTCGATCAATTGACTTGTGCGAGTATCGCCTGTGCCCACAGCAGGTGGCGGCATACACACCATCAGCGTTTCATCTTGGGTACTGTGTTGCGGCAAACTGGCCTGATCAAGATCACACTGAATACCATTGATGCCTATTTGCTGAAGCACATGAAGGCTAGCTTCACTGCGCACAACACCCGTGACTGCTTGATGATTTTGAATGAGTTGTTGGGCCATTCGCTGCCCGATATAGCCGCATCCTACGATTAACATGGTCGCCTTAGGTTTTAATCCAGAGTCTTTTCTTAGAGAATGCGCAAATTCTCGCATCCTGACCTTTGAGTTTCTATGAGTTTTACGATCACACTAATGCCAAGTGGTGAGCAGTTCACCGTTAATCCCGGTGAAGCCATTTTGGATTCGGCGATCCGCCAAGGCGTTGCTATGCCTTACGGTTGTCGCAGTGGTCGTTGTGGCGCCTGTGTGGCCAACATCGTTGAAGGTGAGGTCAGCTACCCCTACGGTGAACCCATTGCCCTAGACACCACAAACCCAAATATCTGTCTGCCCTGCGCTTGTAAGCCTGACGGTGATGTCACCTTAGAGGTAAAAACCATCGCTCAGCAGGATGAAATTAAGGTGCGCATGTTGCCTTGTCGGGTACATCAAGTCGATCACCTCGCACATGATGTGATTCGGCTGCTGCTTAAACTGCCTGATGGCCAACGTTTGCAATTCAGAGCAGGACAATACATCGAGTTTGTCTTAGCTGACGGTCGCCATCGTGCGTTCTCAATTGCCAATGCACCTCATGATGATGCGTTTATTGAGCTGCACATTCGTCACGTTGATGGCGGTAAGTTCACGGATTGGGCGTTCTCGCAAATGGAAGAAAAAGCCATCTTGCGTATCGAAGCACCGCATGGCTCTTTTGTTTTAGATGAGAAATCACAACGCCCCATGATCTTCATGGGTGGCGGCACCGGCTTTGCACCTCTGAAAGGTCAGATTGAACACGCCTTCCATATGGGCATCTCACGCCCTATGACGCTGTATTGGGGCGTTCGCTCGAAGCGTGACCTTTACCTACCTGAATTACCAAAAACTTGGGCAGCCGGTTTTGATCATTTCAAATTCATCCCCGTGTTATCAGAACCTGATGCAGACTGGGAAGGTCGTACTGGCTATGTGCATGAAGCAGTTTTAGCCGATATCAACAATCTTGCTGATCACGATATCTATATGGCGGGACCGCCCATTATGGTGAAATCAGGTCGAGATGCTTTCTTGGCCGCTGGCGTTTCAGATGATCACATGCACTATGACTCGTTCGACTATGCGGATGACTCAAAACTAAAGAAATAAAAAAGGGCGCTAAGCGCCCTTCTTTTAAATTCGAATACCGCCCATGCGTTTTCGCATGCGCGCATCAATCACATAAGCACCAATCGCAATACCAACAAACAACAGAATCACGACGCTAAGTGCGGCAAACCACATCTGTTGCCATACCGGTAGATCCACATCCACTTTTTCAACTTTATCAATGCTGACTGCTTCACGAATCACGCCAAGCTTTTCTTTAAGCGTTTCAAGCTCAATCTGTTGTTGTCTAGCAGCCTTAAGCTCTGCCTCTACCGTTTTAAAACTATTCAGTTTATCTTCGGCTTCTTTAAGTGCTTGCTTCAACTTAGCTTCACGCACACTCGGCAAGCTGGTTACAGCATCTTTCGCAGCCGCCAACGTCTTACTGTTTTTTAACTGGCGCAGTTCTGCTTGTACCTCAAGCAATTTAACTTCAGCTGGCTTCTTATCACTGACATAAGCCTTATCAACCCAGCCTTCGGTTTTATCACTCAACCGAACTTGCACACCTTTACCATCGCGCGACAGAACTTCTAACGGCTGCCCGGTTGTAATAACTTTGAGTGGATCGCCACTTAGCGACTTATCGCTATAAAGGCCAGCAGCAAGTTGATCGGTCACATAAGCCGCTTGTGCGACACTTAAGCAACTGATCAAGATGGCAAAAAGAAATTTGGTCATTGCAGGGTTCTCTGCTCTTTATTCAACCACCAACGATACAGCCCAACCGCCGCTTCTCCAAGCTTACTCACCATATCGCGGTGCGAATCCTCATCCGGCGGATCGAACATATCGCTCTCTTTATAGAGATTGAATGCAAATATAATGGCTAATAATTGATTGGACTGTGGGTCATCCATAGCTTTCTGCTGAACGCTCTCATCGAGCTCGCCCAAGCCTTCGGCATAGCCCTCACACCAACCGTAAGGAATCGGCAGGTAGCTACCGTCTTCACGCGGATACTGCATGATCAATGGGCCGTAATCACCCGTCTCAAGATCACGCATCAATTGATCCTGAAACTTAATTAACAAAGGATCAATGCCATCGACATCTTCAAGGTGACCCATAATGCGACGTCGCGCATCGGCTAATGAAATCACTTCAGGATGCGCGGCAACGGCAGTTAAGAATCCGTGCGCCACATCCAATGGCATACTGTGTGACTCTTCTATGTGCTCAACCAATGCAGTTTGTAGCTTGTCGAGCTCTTCAGGTTCGAGGTGATCACTCATGCGGCGATACCTGAATGACGCAGCAAGGCATCAACTGATGGCTTGCGACCGCGAAAGGCTTTAAACAACTCATCTGCATCACGTAGGCCGCCCTGCGAAATAATCTCTTTTAAGAAAGACTCACCGGTCGAGCGGTTAAACACACCCTCTTCTTCAAAACGAGAGAAGGCATCCGCAGATAAGACTTCCGCCCACTTGTAGCTGTAATAACCTGCCGCGTAACCGCCAGCAAAGATATGCGTGAAGCCTTGCGCAAAGCGATGCCACTCAGGCGGCTGAATCACTGCAACCATCTTGCGCACATCCGCAAGAATCTCTTCAACACGCCCACCTTGTTCTGCATCGTATTCTTGATGGATACGCATATCGAATAATGAGAACTCTAATTGGCGTACCATCATCATCGCGGATTGGAAATTCTTTGCTGCCAACATGCGTTGATAAAGGTCTTCTGGAATGGGTTCGTTGGTATCGACATGACCGGAGATAAGATCCAGTGCTTCACGCTCCCAACAGTAGTTCTCCATAAATTGTGATGGCAGCTCAACCGCATCCCACGCGACACCATTGATCCCGGCAATCGCGGGATAGTCGACCTGTGTCAACATGTGATGCAAGCCATGACCAAACTCGTGGAACAAGGTTTCAACTTCATCATGCGTTAGCAGCGCAGGCTTGCCACCTACCGGTGGTGTGAAGTTACACGTCATATAAGCAACAGGGATTTGACGATATTTTGAGGTAACTAAGCGTGATTGACAGGTATCCATCCATGCGCCACCGCGCTTATTTTGGCGTGCGTACAAATCAAAATAGAACTGACCTAAGGTCTCGCCTTGCTGATTCTTAATCTCGTAAAACTTAACGTCTTTATGCCAAACATCAAGGCCGTCTTTCTCAACAAACTCGACGCCATATAAACGACTAACGACCGCAAACATGCCAGGCACAACTTTTGTCTCTGGAAAGTAAGGCTTCACTTCCTCTTGGCTAACGCTGTAACGCTGCTGACGAAGCTTTTCTGAAAAATACGCAACATCCCACGGCTGTAGGTCATCATGGCCTTGCTCTTTAGCAAACACGCGCAATTCACTCAGCTCTTGCCCTGCTTGTGGCTTAGATTGTTTTGCCAGGTCTTCTAGGAAGCTCATTACTTGCTCGGTAGAATAGGCCATCTTTGTTGCCAATGAGCGTTCGGCATAGTTATCAAAACCTAGCAACTGCGCTTTTTCATGGCGCAGGCCTAAGATCTGATCCATCAATTGTGTGTTATCAAACACAGGATCATGTGGGCCTTGGTCTGAAGCACGTGTGTTATACGCTTTATAAAACTCATGCCGTAGTTCACGATTTTCACAATAGGTCATGACTGGATAGAACGATGGGTAATCTAACGTGAAGACATAACCTTCAAGTTCACGTTGCTGTGCCGTTTGCTCCGCTAGCGCTAATGCAGAATCAGGCAGACCTGCAAGCTCTGCTTTATCACTGATGACCTTTGACCACGCATTGGTGACATCTAAAACATTTTCAGAAAACTTACTGGTGAGTTGCGATAACGCTTGGGTAATTTCTTTGTAGCGTGCTTTCTTATCGTCACTCAGTGCGATGCCCGATAGCTGGAAATCGCGTAATGCGTTATCCAGCACTTTACGTTGGCCTTCATCAAACGACTGATCACTGTCGGCAAGCTTTTTATACATCGCATACAAGGCTTCGTTTTGACCCATCTCGGTTGCATAGTCAGACAACTTCGGCAAACAGGCGTTATAGGCCTCACGTAATGCATCAGAGTTAACCACTGAGTTCATATGCGAGACCGGCGACCATGCGCGCTCTAGCTCATCATCCCATTGATCCATTGGCTCGATGAAATTTTCCCACGTCGGCTGATCAATCGACTCGAGCAACTCTGCGATACGCTTGCGATTACGTTTTAGTAGCTCATCGACAGCAGGTTCAACATGCGACGGTTCAATCGTCGAAAATTTTGGCAATCCAGAGAAATCCAATAAGGGGTTATTCATAGGTCTTCTTTTCTTTTGTTTCATCTGTGAATTTTCGCATGACCACCGATGGAAAGCAGCGTTTATCATGTTCTTATTCTGACCCTGACTGCTATAGTCAGTTCCACGTTATTGCCGAGGTCATCATGTCAGACATCCGAACCTTTGAAGATCACGAGCCGCAGATCGCTGACTCGGCTTATCTGGATAAGACCTGTACAGTCATCGGTGATGTAAAAATCTTTGCTGATAGTAGCGTTTGGCCTGGTACGGTGATTCGCGGCGATGTGCACGCGATTCGTATCGGTGAGCGCAGCAACATCCAAGATCTCAGCATGCTGCACAACAGCCACGACAGCGAATATCTACTTGGTGGCAGCCCGCTCATTATTGGTAATGATGTGACGGTTGGTCATCGCGTGATTTTGCATGGCTGCACCATTGGCAATCGTGTCTTGGTTGGCATGGGTGCTATCGTGATGGATCAAGCGGTGATCGAAGATGATGTGATTCTGGGCGCTGGTGCGCTAGTGCCGCCCGGTAAGCGTTTGAAAAGCGGCCACCTCTATACCGGCAGTCCTGCTAAGCCTTCACGTGAGCTAACTGAAAAAGAGTTTGAGTATCTGAAATATTCTGCTGCGCATTATGTGCGCTTAAAGAATCGCCATATGGCTTAACGCAACGCAGCGATCACCGACTCGGTATCTGGCGCAACGCCGCGCCAAATTTTAAAGGCTGCTGCGGCTTGCTCAACCAACATGCCTAATCCATCAAGCGTTTTTGCCGCACCATGCGTCTGACCCCACTTCACAAATGCTGTGGGCTCAGTGCTGTACATCATGTCGTACGTCCAGCCCCCACTCGCTAAGCAATCATCAGGAATGGGTGGCACCTCTGCTGACAAACCTGCCGCGGTGCCATTGATAATCAAATCAAATTGCTGCCCAGCTAAGTCCTCAAAACCACACGCTGTGGCCTTCTCGTTATTAGCTAGCTTGGCAAGGGCTTCTGCTTTACTTACGGTGCGATTAGCAATGATGATCTGCGAAGGCTGTTGATCAAGTAACGGGAATAACACGCCACGAGATGCGCCCCCAGCGCCAAGCAACAAAATGCGCGCGTTAGCAAAATTAAAAAAGTGGTTACAGCCCAAGTCACTGACCAAACCAACACCATCGGTGTTATCCCCGACCACGCTATCGCCATCAAACCACAACGTATTGACCGCGCCGGCTTGTTCAGCGCGCGGCTCGAGCCGATCGACCATTGCAAAAGCATCTTCTTTAAATGGCACGGTGACATTCAGCCCTTTGCCCCCTTCTGCCTTGAACTGCTCTACCGTTGCTTTAAAGGCGCCGATCTCTCCGAGCAATTTCTCATAGCTCAAATCTTGTTTGGTTTGTTGCGCAAATTGGGCATGAATCTGTGGCGACTTGGAATGCGCAATAGGGTTACCAACAACGGCATAACGATCAGTCATTCATCCACTCAGCGGCGCGCTTTGCAAAGTAGGTTAATACGCCATCAGCTCCGGCACGCTTGATACACACCAAGGATTCCATCACCACGGCTTTTTCATCTAGCCAGCCATTCTGAATCGCTGCCATGTGCATCGCATATTCACCACTCACTTGATACACCATTGTGGGCACACCAAACTGATCTTTCACGCGACGAACAATATCTAAGTAAGGCATGCCAGGTTTAACCATCACCATGTCAGCGCCCTCATTCAGGTCAAGCGCAACTTCACGCAGCGCTTCATCGGTATTTGCAGGATCTTGCTGGTAAGTGAACTTATTGCCTTTACCTAAATTTGCGGCTGAGCCAACGGCATCACGGAAAGGCCCGTAATAAGACGAAGCATACTTTGCTGAGTAAGCAAGAATACGGGTATGCACATGCCCTTCTGATTCCAGCGCATCGCGAATCTCTCCGATACGACCATCCATCATGTCAGAGGGTGCAACCACATCGGCACCGGCTGCCGCATGTGACAAAGCTTGCTTGACTAACACCTCAACCGTTTGGTCATTCAGTACATAACCTTCCGCATCAATCAGGCCATCTTGGCCATGTGTGGTGAATGGATCGAGAGCGACATCAGTGATCACACCAAGCTCGGGCACAGCCTCTTTCACTGCGCGCACAGCACGCTGAGCTAAGCCCTCTGGGTTATATGCCTCGGCGGCATCTTCAGATTTCGTCTCTGCTGGGGTCACTGGGAAAATCGCTATCGCTGGCACACCCAAGTTTGCGATGTGTTTCGCTTCTTTGATCAACAAATCGATGCTCATGCGCTCAACGCCTGGCATCGACATCACTGGCTCACGCTGATTCTCACCTTCAAGCACAAACACCGGATAAATCAGGTCATCTGGCGTCACATTCGTCTCACGCATCATACGGCGCGAAAAATCATCACGGCGCATACGGCGCATGCGTGTGTAGGGGTAACCGCCAAAGGCTTGGGTATCTTTGCTCATGGTTTTCTCTGTCACCATTTCTGGCATTAAGGCTATATGACGGAATTTTATCGGTTATTGCATCGCTCCGCACAGCGCTGAATGCAGCAAAGCCTCGCTAGCACTTGTATAATCGCGTCGTTTTACCCCGTTTGAGACATAGCATGAGCGACAAAAAGCTTTGGGCCGGACGTTTTTCCGAGCCTACCGATGCCTTCGTAGAAGCCTTCACCGCCTCCGTTGAGTTCGATAAGCGCCTCGCGCCTTACGATATTCAAGGCTCGATCGCTCACGCCATGATGCTCGCAGCACAAGGTGTACTGACCGAGGATGAAAAGAACGCCATCATCACTGGCCTGACTGCCATCTTACAAAAAGTCGAAAACGATGAGTTTGAGTGGTCGGTGCAATTCGAAGATGTGCACATGAACATCGAAGCCGCGCTCACTGCTGATATTGGTGATGCCGGCAAAAAGCTACATACCGGTCGCTCACGTAATGACCAAGTCGCCACTGATGTTCGTCTTTGGTTGCGCCACGAGCTCAATCAAATCGATGCCGAATTAGATCGCTTACTTTCTGGGCTACTAGATATTGCTGAGCGCGAAGCAGACACCATTCTGCCTGGTTTTACTCACTTGCAGACAGCACAACCGATTACCTTTGGCCATCACATGATGGCGTGGTACGAAATGCTCGAGCGCGACATCTCACGTTTTGATGATTGCGCGAAGCGTCTTAACCAGATGCCGCTCGGTGCTGCCGCTTTGGCTGGAACCACTTTCCCGATCAACCGCGAGCACACCGCACAACTGCTTGGCTTTAGCGAGCCATGCCGTAACTCACTCGATGCTGTGTCAGATCGTGACTTCGCCATTGAGTTCACCGCAGCTGCGAGTATCTTGATGATGCACCTATCGCGCATGAGTGAAGAGTTGATCATTTGGTCATCAGCCCAATTTGGTTTCATTACCCTGTCAGACAGCTTCTGTACGGGCTCATCAATCATGCCGCAGAAAAAGAATCCAGATGTGCCGGAGCTGATTCGTGGCAAGAGTGGGCGCATCTTTGGCCACCTAATGGCACTGCTAACCTTAATGAAGTCGCAGCCGTTGGCGTACAACAAAGATAACCAAGAAGACAAAGAGCCACTCTTTGATGCAGTTGATAATGTGAAAGGCTCACTGAAAGTGTTTGCTGACATGATCCCTGCGATCACCTGTCGCCCCGAGCGCATGCGCGCTGCCGCGCTACAAGGCTTCGCAACGGCAACTGACCTTGCAGACTACCTTGTGCGTAAAGGTATTCCTTTCCGTGATGCTCACGAAGTGGTGGGCAAGTCCGTCGCTTACTGTGTAGATAAAGGTTGCGATCTCGCTGAGCTATCACTCTATAAGTTGAAACAATTTAGCGATGCGATTGGTGATGATGTGTTCGATTACTTAACACTTGAAGGTTCGGTCGCAGAGCGTGATCACATTGGCGGCACCGCACCAAATCAAGTTCGCTTTGCGATTGAACAGGCACGTCTGCGCGCGGAAGCAAAACATGCCGCTAGTTAGTATCAAGGTCCTCAAAGAGGATCAGCTTTCTGCTGAAAAGAAAGCAGCATTGATCCGAAATGTCACTCAAGCAGTTGCGGATACCCTGGGTAAAAATCCTGCGGCAACTTGGTGCACGATTGATTAAGTCTCTACTGATAACTGGGGTATCGGTGGTGAGACCATCACCGAGCGTCGAAAAAACGCCGACTAACGCGCATAAAAAAGCCCGGCCGAAGCCGGGCTTTTTGCATCTAGCACAAAATTACTTTTGAGCTGGAGCTTGTGGAGCCATAGGCGCCTGTGGGTAGTAAGGCATTGGCATACGTGGAGCGTATGGCATTGCTGGCTGACCCTGTGGAGCAGCGCCGTAAGGCATTTGGCCGTATGGCATCTGACCGTATGGGTAGCCGTAACCACCGTAGTTGTTGTTGTCGAACATGTTCTTCATTTCTTCGAAGTAGAAACGTGGGTCGAACGGCTCGTAAGGATTACAGTCGTATGGGTTGTACCAACACTCTGGCTCGTTGTACTTGTCGTTACCAAAGAAGCTGTTGTTACCAAATACAGCTGATGCATTAGATGCAGCCAATGTGGTCAAAGCAGCGATGGTTAAAGCGGCGAACTTTTTCATGCTTTTCTCCAAAAAATTCAAAAACCTAAATAGGCGCCGGCAAGGTTGCCTTTGCCTTCCACCATAAAGTGGATTTAATATATTAAAATTAGCTAATATTGTAAAGCTCGAGGCCTATCGGCACCGGATAGTTTGTCTAATAATTTGATTTGCCACAAACTTTTAGCAGAAAGTTGACTCTAAGGGTTCTCAGCCGATACAACTGCGCTATTGTCTATTTATCTCGTTTTAACGACGTTTTAAGGAATTTTCGATGAAAAAAGCTCGTTTAATTGCACTTTCTGCCCTAATCTCCGGCGCTCTCGTGCTCACCGGCTGTCAAAACCAGCCCACTAAAGAAGAACAAGCCGGCCTTGTTGGTGCTATTGCTGGTGGCCTTCTCGGTAGCCAAGTCGGTGATGGAAAAGGTCGCATGGCGGCCATTATGGCGGGCACCATCATTGGCCACCACATGGGCTCAAGCGTTGGTCGCACCATGGATGAGGTTGATCGCATGAAGGCTAACCAAGCACTCGAATCTCAACCGGTAAATAAAACATCGACTTGGACCAACCCAGATTCGGGCAATAAGTACGCGGTGACCCCAACTCGTACCTTCTTTGAGAAATCAGCTGAAACCCAAGAAATTCAGCCATGCCGTGAATACACCACCGAAGCTTGGATTGGCGGTCAAAAAGAGATGGTCTACGGCACAGCCTGTCGCCAAGACGACGGCTCTTGGAAGATTGTCAGCTCTAAGTAAGCTGCTCGCTAAAGCCGCTGCTCATGGAAGCACCTCTCGAAAAGCCCGAGCCACCTGCTGACAACGAATGTTGTGAAAGCGGTTGTGAGCCGTGCGTGTGGGATGTATACCGTGAGCAGCTAGCACTTTGGCAAGCGCAACAAAAACAAGCCGCTGACAAAAACTAGCTCAGTCGTTCTGCCAACCAAGCACCGATATCGCTGATCTCTGCCGGATGCACACTGTGCTCCATCGGGTAGGAACGCCAGGTGACCTCCGCGCCTCGATTGATCACTTCATCACGCGCTGCTTCACCTAAACTCAATGGCACCACGGTGTCTTGTGTGCCATGGCATTGCAGGACCTTGAGTCCTTGTCCGTTTTGATGCGCTGAAATCAAATAGGTCGATAAGGCCAAAACGCCCGCGGGTTTGGTTTGCATCTGCAACGCCACATCAAACGCAATCACTCCACCCTGCGAGAAGCCAGCGAGCACAATGTTCTCCTCACTAATCCCTTGCCCCTTTTGCTCATCAATCAAACGTAAAATATATTTCGAGGATTCCGCGACACCCGCCTCATCAACCTTTCGCCCAAGATTCATCTCAAGAATGTCGTACCAAGCGCGCATTTGATACCCATTATTAATCGTCACAGGCATCACCGCGGCATGCGGAAAGATAAAACGTATCGCATGCCCAGCAGGTAACCCGAGCTCTGACACGATTGGCACAAAGTCGGAGCCATCCGCACCCAGTCCATGCATCCAGATCATGCACTGGCGTGCTGCTTGTGGTGGTTCGATAACGATGGGGGCGTCGTAGTGAAGGCTCATGGTGTTGTCTCGTTAAGATTTAGGCGCATTGTAGCGATCAATGACTGACCTTTCGCGACTGCGTCCTTTATACTGTGATGTATCTAATAAATTTGAGTGATGCCATGAAGCCGCTTTTATTGACACTGATTATTGTCTCCGCCCTGACCTTCGGTGCCTGTGGTCAAAAAGGTCCGTTGACGCTCCCTGAGCCTAGTCAAACTGCAGAGCAGAAATAATCCATGGACTACTTCAATTACCGTAACGGTCAGCTGTTCGCTGAAGACGTTGCGTTAGCCGATATTGCAAAAACACATGGCTCACCTTGCTATGTGTATTCACGCGCCACTTTAGAAAGACATTGGCGCGCCTTTGATGATGCGCTCAGTAGTCTGCCACATTTGGTGTGCTTCGCGGTTAAGGCCAACTCCAACTTAGGCGTGCTGAATGTGCTCGCGCGCCTTGGCTCAGGTTTTGACATCGTGTCGGTGGGTGAACTTGAGCGTGTGATTGCTGCCGGTGGCGATCCGAAAAAAGTCGTTTTCTCCGGTGTCGGTAAGCAAGCGCATGAGATGCGTCGCGCACTCGAAGTCAATATTCATTGTTTTAACGTTGAGAGCATCCCTGAGCTTGATCGCTTAAACGCAGTTGCTGGCGAGGCGGGAAAAACCGCACGTATCTCTTTGCGCGTTAATCCAGATGTGGATGCTAAAACACACCCGTATATTTCTACCGGCTTAAAGCAAAACAAGTTTGGTATCGAAATCAGCGAAGCACTTTCGATTTATCAAAAGGCCGCGGCATTACCTAACCTCGAGATTATTGGTGTGGATTGTCACATCGGCTCGCAGCTGACTGAGCTATCTCCTTTCTTAGATGCACTTGATCGCGTGCTGGCATTGGTCGACAAACTCGCTGGAGAAGGCATTCAACTGAAGCACCTCGATTTAGGGGGCGGCTTAGGCGTGCGTTACAACGAGGAAACACCACCCGAACCTTCGGCTTATGTCACCGCACTGGTAGAAAAGCTTAAAGACAAGCCCTACGAGATTATTCTCGAGCCTGGTCGAGCTATTGCGGCCAATGCAGGCTTATTACTCACAACCGTTGAGTTCTTAAAGCCGGGTGAAGCGAAAAACTTTGCGGTAATTGATGCCGCAATGAACGACCTGATTCGTCCATCGCTATATCAAGCATGGCAAAAGATCATTCCAGTTGATGAAAACCAAGACGGCGATGCTGGCCTTTATGATTTGGTTGGACCGATTTGTGAAACCGGCGACTTCCTTGGTAAAGACCGTCAGCTAACCTTGCAAGAAGGCGCATTGCTAGCGGTACGTTCATCCGGTGCTTACGGTTTTACGATGGCCTCAAACTACAACACTCGCCCCCGTGTGGCAGAGGTGATGGTAGATGGTGCCGATGTGCATTTAGTGCGTCAGCGCGAAACTATCGCTGAACTCTTTGCACACGAAAGCATTCTGCCCGCATAAATCGACGTTCTATGGCAGACTGATCACATGCAACGGTCTTTCTCAAAAATGCATGGCTTAGGTAACGACTTTGTCGTGTTTGATTGCACGCGCGAGCCGTTTGAGCTGAGCGCGGAGCAAAGCCGTGCGATTGCAGATCGTCGCTTTGGTATTGGCTGCGATCAAATTCTGTTGGTTGAGCCTGCACGTGATACACAGACCGACTTTTACTATCGCATCTTTAATGCCGACGGCTTAGAGGTTGAGCAATGTGGCAACGGTGCACGTTGTTTTGCGCGCTTTGTTCGTCTAAAAGGACTGACCGATAAAACAGTGATTGATGTCGGTACGGCAAAAGGTCAGATTCAACTCACCATTCGTGATGACGAGCAAGTTGAAGTGAACATGGGCGCGCCACGCTTATCACCAAGCGAATTACCCTTTAATTCTGAGTCACAAGCCATTACCTATTCATTGGATGTGAATGGCCAAAGCGTTGAGATCAATGCGATATCGATGGGTAATCCACATGCGGTACTTGTGGTTGATGATGTGACTACCGCTGAGGTGGAGACCTTAGGCCCAGCACTAGAATCACATACGGCGTTTCCGCGACGTGTAAATGTTGGCTTTATGGCAATTCAATCATCAAGCGAAATTAATTTGCGTGTATATGAGCGTGGCAGTGGTGAAACACTGGCATGTGGTACCGGCGCATGTGCTGCGGTTGTCGGTGGTCGACTTCGCGGCTTACTTGATGACTCTGTCACTGTGCATTTGCCCGGTGGCGATCTTTCTATTCGTTGGCAAGGCGACGGTGAACCTGTGTGGATGACCGGCCCTGCTACTCATGTCTTTGATGGAACCCTGTCGTTATGAGTTCTGCTGATAAAAACCTTGCGCAACAATCGTCGATGTCTGAAAGCGAGATCGTTGATTACTTAATTGCAAATCCTGACTTTTTATTTCGTCACCCTGATGTGATTGGCTCACTAACCATTCCACATGAAACAGGTGGCGCGATTTCCTTAGTCGAACGTCAGGTACAAAGCTTGCGCGAACAAGTGGCACAATACCGTCAACAATTAGAGAGCTTGATTCTTGTTGCACGCGAGAATGATGATTTGAATAAACGCCTTCATGTGTTAACTCTTTCGCTAATCAACACAAGCGACTTTGATGACATGGTAAGCGGCTTACAAGATGAGCTGCGTAACCTGTTTCATTGTGATGCTGTTCAGCTCAAACTATTTGATGAAGAGGTACTCGAAAACAGCAATGAGCTAGGCGCTACATTATTTGCAGACTTTATTAACTTGCAGCAACCTAGCTGTGCCTCATTAAGCGAAGCGCAACTCGACTTTTTATTTGATGATGTTGCACATCATGCAGGCTCCGCTGCATTGATTCCGATTCGCGGTAATGATGAAGTTGGCGTACTCGCAATTGGTAGCCATGACGCCAATCGTTTTACTAAACACCAAGGTATCGACTTCTTACAACGCTTAGGAGACTTGGTCAGCGCGACCTTGATGCGCTTACCAAAACGCCCATGAGCGACTTAGACGACAATGCGATAACACCTTATCTGGATTATTTGCGTTACGAACGTCGTCTCTCTCCTCGCACCTGTGAAAGCTATCAGCGTGATCTGAAGGATTACCTAAAATGGTGCACACAACACAAAGCGGACCCTTGGGAAAAAGTCCCACAGGCACAAGTCCGTCAATACATGGCACATGCGCATCGCAGCGGTATCAGCGCTAAAAGCTTGCAGCGTCGCTTGTCGTCTCTACGCGGTTTGTTTAATTACCGATTACGAGAAGGCTTGTGCAAAGTGAACCCTGCGGAGGGCGTTCGCGCGCCAAAAGTAGAGCGCAAGCTACCTGTCACGCTTGATGTTGATCAGGTCGGACAACTAATGGCCATTCCCTGCAACGAGCCGATCGACTATCGCGATAAAGCCATCTTGGAATTATTTTATTCCTCGGGCCTTCGATTGAGTGAGCTTGCTGGCTTAAATGTTGTCAGCTTACAAAGCAGCGATGGCATGCTCGATATCGTGGGTAAAGGCCAGAAGTCTCGCCGAGTACCGATTGGTCGTTTAGCCCGCGAAGCACTCGATGCGTGGCTTGGTGTTCGAGGCCAAATCGCCAAAGTCGGTGAAGCGGCGCTATTCGTCAGTCAGCGTGGCACACGATTGAGTGTGCGGACGATTGAAGATCGTTTACGTCTTCGCGCCATCCAGCAAGGCATGCCCCGTCATGTGCACCCGCATATGCTGCGCCACTCGTTTGCCAGTCATATGCTCGAATCCTCCTCAGACCTGCGGGCTGTGCAGGAGCTATTAGGTCACGCTGACATCAGCACCACCCAGATTTACACCCATCTGGATTATCAGCACCTCGCCCAGGTTTACGACAAGGCCCACCCCCGCGCCCGTAAAAAGCCTGATTAAGCGCACGGGCACCCAATCGGGTGATGCGCTACTATCTCGTCCCCCATTTAAAGAGCAGGGCTTCTCATGCAAGAAATGCATGCAACAACGATTTTGTCGGTTCGCCGCAATGGCAAGGTGGTCATTGGTGGCGATGGTCAGGTATCTCTCGGTAACACCGTAATGAAAGGTAACGCGCGAAAAGTACGTCGCCTTTATAAAGGTCAGGTACTTGCTGGCTTTGCTGGTTCAACCTCGGATGCCTTTACCTTGTTTGAGCGATTTGAAGCCAAGCTCGAAAGGCACTCAGGCCACCTCACTCGTGCGGCGGTTGAGCTCGCCAAAGACTGGCGTACCGACCGTATGCTGCGTCGCCTCGAAGCCTTGTTGCTGGTAGCTGATAAAGAAGCCTCGTTAATCCTTACCGGTAATGGCGATGTGGTTGAGCCAGAGGATAGCTTGATGGCCATCGGTTCCGGCGGTAGCTATGCACAATCAGCGGCCCGCGCACTGTTGGATAACACCGAGCTATCTGCGCGCGAGATCGTGGAGAAAGGTCTGCACATTGCAGCTGACATCTGCGTCTTTACAAACCATAACCTTGTTATTGAAGAGCTCGACTGTAATGGCTGACATGACTCCTGAAGCGATCGTTCACGAATTAGATAAGCACATCATTGGGCAGCAAGCAGCTAAGCGCGCTGTGGCCATTGCGTTGCGTAACCGTTGGCGTCGTAGCCAAGTGGATGAATCACTGCGCGGTGAGATCACACCAAAGAACATCCTAATGATCGGCCCTACTGGTGTCGGTAAAACCGAGATCGCCCGCCGTTTAGCCCGTTTAGCCAATGCCCCTTTTATTAAGGTAGAAGCAACCAAGTTCACCGAAGTTGGGTATGTCGGTCGCGAGGTCGATTCGATCATTCGTGATCTCGTCGATGGCTCGGTCAAGATGGTTCGCGAAATCGAGATGGAAAAACAAAAAGATGCCGCAATGGATGCCGCTGAAGAGCGCATTTTGGATGTCTTGTTGCCACCTGCTCGTGGAAGCCAATGGGATGAAGAACAACCGAGTGTCAGCTCTGGTGGCAGTACGCGCGATAAATTTCGCATCAAGTTACGCAATGGCGAGCTAGATGACAAAGAGATCGAAATTGAAGTTCAACAACCAGCGATGGGGGTTGAGATCATGTCACCTCCGGGTATGGAAGAGATGACCAATCAACTTCAAGGTTTGTTCCAAAACATCGGTGGCGGTAAAACCAAGAAGCGTAAACTCTTCGTTAAAGATGCACTCAAGCAACTTGCTGAAGAAGAAGCGGCAAAACGCGTTAACGAAGAAGACTTAAAAGCGCGTGCTGTTGAGCTGGTTGAGCAACATGGCATCGTGTTTATCGATGAGATCGATAAGGTCGCCAGTCGCAGTGAATCGCATGGTGCAGATGTTTCACGTGAAGGTGTTCAACGTGACCTGTTGCCTTTGGTTGAAGGCTGCACTATCAGCACCAAACATGGCATGGTGAAAACTGATCACATCTTATTTATTGCCTCAGGCGCATTTCATCTCAGTAAGCCGTCGGATTTGATTCCTGAGCTGCAAGGTCGTCTGCCGATTCGTGTTGAACTTGATGCGCTGAGCTCAGATGATTTTGTTCGCATTTTGACTGAACCCGATGCCTCGCTCACTGAACAATACGAAGCTTTGATTGCGACGGAGAATGTCACCATTCAATTCGTTGAGGACGGTATTCGTCGCATTGCTGAGCTCGCTTGGCAGGTCAACGAGCGAACCGAGAATATCGGCGCGCGCCGTTTGCACACTATGATGGAGCGCCTATTAGAAGAGGTGTCTTTCATGGCCCCGACCTACGCTGGGCAAACCATCACGGTTGATGTTGATTATGTGAACCGTCACCTAGAGGCCTTATCGGATGACGAAGACCTATCTCAATACATTTTGTAAGGCGGCTGTTTGATACAACCTCCTCTGCGAAAGGTGAAATAATCCACCGACTTACGCGAAAATAGAGGCAACATCGCCCAAACGCGTTACAGGAAATCCTATGTTAAATGTTCCAAATCCAACCGAATTGAATATGCATCGCTTATCGCGCGTGCTCGAGATCAGTTTCGATGATGGCAGTAACTTTAAGTTACCTGCTGAGTACCTTCGTGTTTACTCACCTTCTGCTGAGGTGACTGGTCATGCGCCAGGTCAACGCAAAGTGCCTTTAGGTAAAGAAGCAGTGAACATCGATAAGATCGAGCCAGTAGGCAACTATGCGGTTGTGCTGCACTTTGATGACGAACACAACACCGGCATCTACTCATGGGAAACCTTGTACAATCTTGGCAAGAATTTCGATGAGATGTGGGAAGCCTACCTCGAAGAGCTAAAGGAGAAAGGCTATACCCGCAAAGAACCTCAGGCATAAGTATGGCTAACGAAAACACAACGCACTTTGGTTACAAAACCGTCAACGCCGATGATAAGGCGAGCATGGTGCGTGGTGTTTTTGATTCGGTAGCCAACAAATACGATGTGATGAATGACTTGATGTCATTTGGTGTTCATCGTCTTTGGAAACGCTTTGCGATTGAGCTTGCCGGCGTGCGCAAAGGTCAACGCATTCTCGATCTCGCTTCGGGCACTGGTGACCTAGCGGATCGCTTCGCAGGGTTAGTTGGCCCTGAAGGTTTGGTCATCATGTCGGATATCAATGCCGCCATGTTGAATGTTGGTCGTGATCGCATGATTGATCGCGGGCATGCAGGTAATCTGCAATACACCCAAATCAATGCGGAAAAGCTGCCTGTTGCTGATAACAGTTTAGATTTGATAACCATTGCGTTTGGTCTGCGTAATGTCACTGATAAAGATGCCGCACTTCGCAGTATGTACCGTGCACTTAAACCCGGGGGTCGCGCATTGGTGCTCGAGTTTTCAAAGCCAACCAATAAGCCGCTCGAAAAGATTTACGACACTTACTCGTTTAGCTTGCTACCAAAAATGGGCAAGCTGGTCGCGAATGATGCAGAAAGTTATCAATACCTTGCTGAATCGATTCGCATGCACCCCGATCAAGAAACACTCAAAGGCATGATGGAAACGGCCGGCTTTGAGCGTTGCGATGTGCATAACTTGACTGGCGGCATTGTCGCGATCCATCGCGGCTTTAAAATCTAAGTCCCGTGACCGTCCGTGATCTTCTTGTCGAGGGTATCGAGCAGATTATCAATCTGCTGATTCAACAAGACCCAAAAACACAAACGCGCTTTGCTCGACTGCATGGCAGCTGTGTTGGCATTTATCTCCGTGGCACTGGCATCAAACTTTATTTCACACCGGATCATGGCGGCGCGCTACAGGTTGCGAGTCGTCGTGAAGACGTACCCGATGCAGCAATAGAAGGCAGTCCGGTCGATTTACTGCGCGCAAGTGATAAACAAAACAGTACAAGTCAACTCTTTGCAGGCCATGTACAACTGCATGGCGATACCGCGTTAGCGCAGCGTTTTAGCCAAGCACTTGCGGACTTATCGATTGATTGGGAAGAACATCTTTCTAAGTGGTTGGGTGATACGGTTGCTTATGCCGTCGCACAACGTGCCAAAAAAGCGGAAGGTACTGCAGGCGAGGTATCTTCTTTAGGTAAAACCAATCTCAGTGAATATCTGACCGAAGAGTTAAGCGTGTTGCCGCATCATTTTGAGATCGAGGCCTTCGTCTCTGATCTTGAGAAAACTCGTGATGATGTTGAGCGCTTATCTGCTCGCATTAATCTTCTTATGAAAGGCTTAGCGCAATGATCCCAGTTAAAGAGTCTGCGCGGGTTATCAATATTCTTTGGGTCATGATGCGTCATGGCTTAGATGACTTTGTCCTGTCATCGCAAAAGTTTCGCTTTATACGATTCATGCGCCTGCTCTCGCCTTTCTATTGGTCGCATCGTGCAAAACAAACACCTCGTGGAGTTAGGATACGTCGCGCACTCGAAGAGCTTGGTCCTATCTATGTAAAGTTTGGTCAGATCCTTTCAACCCGTCGCGACCTTTTGCCAGATGACATTGCTGAAGAACTGGTCAAGCTGCAAGACCGTGTGCCGCCGTTTGATGGCAAGAAAGCGATTCAAGTGATCGAGTCACAACTCGAAGACACAATCGAAAACTTATTTGATGATTTTGACCCAACGCCCTTAGCCTCTGCTTCGATTGCTCAGGTGCATACCGCGAAACTTAAAGATGGTAGCGACGTGGTGGTTAAAGTTGTTCGCCCAGGCATCGAAAAGACAATCGATCGTGATATTCGCTTGTTATTCACCATCGCACGTTTAGCGCGACGCTACTCGGCTGATGCCAAGCGTCTGCGTCCTGTCGAAGTTGTCGATGAATACAAAAAGACCATCTACGACGAACTCGATCTGATGCGTGAGGCGGCTAACTGCGCCCTACTTCGTCGTAACTTTGAAAATTCTGACATGTTGTATGTGCCTCAGATTTACTGGGAGCACACCCGCAGCAGCGTCATGACTCAAGAGAGAATCTACGGCACGCCCGTTGATGATGTTGAGTCACACATTAAGAATGGCGTTGACCTTGAGCGCCTGTCAGCACTGGGCGTTGAAATCTTCTTTACCCAAGTGTTCCGCGATAATTTCTTCCACGCGGACATGCATCCGGGCAATATTTTTGTTCGTGACGATGGCAACTATGTTGGTGTCGACTTCGGCATCATGGGTTCACTGACGACAGAAGATCAACGCTACCTGGCTGAAAACTTACTTGCTTTCTTCCATCGCGATTATCGCAAGGTGGCTGAGCTTCACGTTGATTCTGGCTGGGTGCCTCGTGAGACCCGTGTCGAAGAATTCGAAGCGGCGATTCGCGCAGTTTCAGAACCTATCTGGGAAAAACCAATCAGTGAAATTTCCTTTGGTCATTTCTTACTGCGTCTCTTCCAAACGGCACGTCGCTTCAATATGGAAGTGCAGCCTCAATTGGTACTGCTGCAAAAAACCTTACTCAACATCGAAGGTTTGGGTCGCCAGCTTTATCCTCAACTTGATCTTTGGAAAACAGCTAAGCCGTTCATGGAAAAGTGGGTAGCTGAACAAGTCGGTGTTAAAGCTTTTGCGCGTCGCATCAAAGATAGTTTGCCACAACTCTCTGAAGAGCTACCGCAACTACCGCATCTAACGTATCGCGTGTTAAAGAAAGCCGCCGATGGCGAGCTGACACTGAATTGGCAATCTAATCAGCTTGATGACATTAAACAGCAACTTGCTGATAGCGCCCTGCGTGGTCGATTACTCCACAGTGGCGGCATCTTGATCGTTGCAGGCTTGTTAGTGCATCTTGCTGATAAACCACTTGTTCCAATGATCGAAAATCTTTGGGTCACCGCTGGCACCGCCGGTGTTGGCATCTTGCTAGTACTTACAGGCTTGTTTAAACGTTAACGTTTTAACGAAAGCTCAACCGCATCGCGAGCCTCTTTTCCCACTAAACGCTCAATCAAGGTCAGTACAAAATCCATCGCTGTTCCTGGGCCACGCGAGGTCACGATCAATCCATCTTCACATACTGCTTGTTCGGTCAGATTTACTTGGTCGTTTTCACTTAAGGTAATGGCGCCCGGATAACCCGTAATGGTTTTATCTTTCACCACACCCGCTTTTACCAACACTTTAGGTGCCGCACATATCGCCGCGGTAAGTCGCTGCTGTTTTGCTTGCTGCTGTAATAAAGCAATGACGCGATCGTCATCAGCTAAATGATCCGCCCCGGGCAAACCGCCCGGCAGCACGATCAAGTCGAAGCCCTGTTGCATCACATCCTGAAGGCTCGAATCTGGGATCAGCTTAACGCCGCGGCTACAGGCAACCGAATCACCATCTAAGCTTGCAACCGTTACGTCAACTTGAGCGCGACGCAGCAGATCAATCACAGTGACCGCTTCCAGCTCTTCGCTACCATTCGCAACAATGACTAGTACGTTTTTAGACATCGTTATCTCAACTTAGCGAAGCACCGCTAAACCTTTCAATAGGTTTAACGCTTCAAATAAAGCATAATCTTTTTTCGCAAGAGATGTCTTATCTTTACCTTCAGCAACATCTTCATGCGCATCTGGATTATCTAGATGACCGGTGAGATTAGCTTCAGATAAGGATACGCCCTTATCTTCGCTGTCTTTTAGCTCAAGCTTTTGTAAAACAATATCAGGCTCTATGCCTTCGGCTTGGATCGAGCTGCCGTTAGGTGTGAAATAACGCGCTGTGGTTAACTTAATACCGACCCGCTCATTGACGTTAACAATAGTTTGCACTGAGCCTTTACCAAAGGTTTTTTGGCCCATGATGATGGCGCGTGAATGATCTTGTAACGCACCTGCCACAATCTCTGATGCCGATGCAGAACCATCGTTTACCAGTACGACTAAAGGTGCGCCCTTGATCATGTCGCCAGGCTTAGCTTCGAAGCTCACGCGAGAATCATCGTTGCGCCCTTCGGTATATACAACTAAGCCATGCTCTAAAAAGATGTCGCTAACCTCAACTGCTTCGGTAAGCACACCGCCTGGGTTATTGCGAAGATCGAGCACTAAGCCTTTCAAAGGCTCATCAGCTTCCTTAATTAATTTGTCGACTGCTTTACGCACATCATTACCGGCACGTGATTGGAACTGACTTAGTCGCACATAACCATAAGCACCCTCTAGTAAGCGTGACTTCACACTTGCTGTCTTAATGATGGCGCGCTCAACCATGACTTCAAATGGACCATCACTTGTTTCACGAACAATGTGTAACAACACCTCACTGCCAGGCTCGCCACGTAAGAGTCCAATCGCTTCATCAAGCGACATGCCTTTTACGGTTTGACCATCAATACGCACGATAAGGTCACCTGCCTTGATACCGGCTTTCTTTGCCGGTGTGTCATCAATCGGTGCAATGACTTTAACAAAGCCATCTTCCATGCCAACTTCCATGCCTAAGCCACCAAACTGACCTTCGGTACCTTCGCGCAAGTCTTGGAAGTCATCTTTATTTAAATACGCCGAGTGCGGATCTAACCCGCTCAACATGCCTTGAATGGCATGCTCCAACAGTTCTGTGTCATCAACTTCTTCGACGTAATCTTTTTTGATACGTGAGAACACTTCAGCAAATATTTTCAATTGCTCTAAAGGTAACGATTTTGCGTCCTCGCTATCTGTCGACTCATTGGCATAACTCATTCCACTAAAGATTAGCAGCGCACATAAAACACTTATCTGTATCTTCTTCATTAGCCTACTCGTCCCTTCCGGTCACGTTGACACCACTTTTTTGGGTTACTGGGTTTGCCTTTGTAGCGAATCCCAAAATACACCTCTGCTTGGCTTCCGCTTCGACTTTTCGACGCCGCTCCAATAATCTCTTTGGTGTCGACCCAGTCACCTATCGATTTATTGATTGTTTCATTGTGGCCATACAAGCTCAGGTAGTTATCTCCATGGTCCACAATGACTAACAGCCCCAGACCTCTTAACCAGTCAGCATAGACTACGCGCCCTGAATGAATTACGCGAATAGGCGCGCCCACTTTTGTGCTGATCATTACGCCATCCCAGGTTAATGATCCTGTTTTAGCCGTGCCATAGAGCTCAGACAGCCTGCCGCTTGTTGGCCAAGGCAGTTTGCCCCTTCGGCTCTTAAATGGCTCAGCCGCCAGTAAACCATCATCTTTGATATCTGCCTTGGCTAACTGATCAATCAGCTGCTCTAGTTGGCGTCTATCAACCAGTAACTTCTTAAGTTTCGTTTGGTCATCTTTTAATTGGCGATCTAATTGTGAAACAACACTCGCTTGATGTTTTCTTTGCTCATTCAGCTCGGCAATCGCTGCGCGTTGCTCCTCTCGCAAAGGTAATAAGCCTGCTTGCTCTTTGGCTATCTCGCTCTCAAGGTTTATGAGCTCTGCAATGCGGGTTTCTGCTTGGCTTATTTCGCCGGATCTAGCCGAATTGAAATATTCAAAATATTTCATCGTGCGAGAAACCGCTTGAGGGTCTTGTTGATTAAGCAGTACACGAAGTGACTGACGCTCGCCTAGACGATGGGCTGAGCGTATTTGCTCAGCAAGTAACAACTGATTTTCTGACATCAGTTTTTGCTTATCACTTTTTTGCTTTGCTAAGTGCGCAAGGCGTTGCTCTGAGCCTTGTAATTTTCTCTCGATACCATGTAGTTCTTTTTTAGAGTGGCTGACCGCTCTATCGGCATCTTTTAAGGCATCGAGTTCTTTTTGGTGTTGGCTTTTTGTTTTTGCCGCTTGCTGTTGAAACGCGCTGATTGTTTCTTTCAGCTTCTGCAGCTCGCCTTTTCTAGCATTGAGCCCATCGGCAAAAGCATATGCAGTAAAGCTACTAATCAGCAGTGCAACCCATGTCGCTCTGCTAAAGCGCATGACTTAAATGCTCTCGAGGCTAAGTTGATGGGTCACTAAGGCGTGACCTGTCATCTCGATTGGCTTTTCTAAACCCATGATCTCAAGCATGGTCGGCGTAATATCACACAAGGCACCATTACTTTTAAGCTCAGGGAACTGCTTTCCAACATAGATCAATGGCACAAGATTGGTTGTGTGTTGGGTATGAGGTTGTTTTGCCACGTCATCAATCATCAACTCAGCATTGCCATGGTCAGCTGTGATTAAGGCTTCGCCGCCGATCTTCTCGACTGCTGCAATGACTCGACCAATACATTCATCTAGCACTTCGACGGCCTTCATAGCCGCTTCGTAGTTGCCGGTATGCCCCACCATATCGCCATTAGCGTAGTTACAGACTACAGCGTCATACATGCCGCTTTCGATGGCTGCAACTAACTTATCAGTCACTTCATAGGCACTCATCTCTGGCTGTATGTCATAGGTAGGCACATTCGGTGATTGCACCAAAATACGATCCTCACCTTCATAGGGTACTTCCACGCCACCATTAAAAAAGAAGGTTACGTGTGCATACTTCTCAGTTTCAGCAATTCGCAGCTGGCGCATACCAAGGTTCGAAATATATTCACCAAATGTATTGGCTAGCTTTTCACCCGGATAAGCAACTGGGATATCAAAGTCTTTGTTGTACTCTGTTAGCGAGACATAACAAGCAATGTTTGGCGTAGCCTTACGCGGGAAAGGCTGAAAGTCTTTTTCAATAAAAGGACGAGTGATCTGACGGGCGCGGTCAGAACGGTAGTTCATATTGATAACCACATCGCCATCATTCAAAGTGACGGCATCACCTAATCGTGTCGCAGCTAAAAATTCATCGGTTTCTTTACGTTCGTAAGCCGCATTCAACGCTTCGACCGGATCATCAAACTGATGCTGCGCGATACCCTGGGTAATTAGGTCATAGGCGATCTCGATGCGATCCCAACGATTATCACGGTCCATAGCAAAGTAACGACCGATCATCGTCGCGAGTGTCCCGCCACCGATTTCATTAAATTTTGCCTGAAGCTTTAACAAAGATGAGGTGGCCGCTTTTGGTGGCATGTCGCGCCCATCTAAGAACGCATGTACGTATACATTCTTTACGCCCTTTTCTACCGCTAGTTTAACTGCGGCATGGATATGATCTTCGTGGCTGTGCACACCACCCGGTGATAACAAACCAAGGATGTGTACAGCCTTATCTTTTTCCACCGCCTTATCAACGGCATTGACTAAGGTTAGGTTGCTAAAGAAAGAGCCTGTACGAATCGAGCGACTCACACGAGTAAAGTCCTGATACACCACACGGCCAGAGCCAAGGTTTAAGTGACCAACCTCGGAGTTACCCATTTGGCCACCCGGCAAACCCACCGCTGCACCCGAGGTCGTAATTCCCGTGGTTGGATAGTCAGACCACAAGCGATCCCATACAGGCGTGTTGGCGTTTTTGATGGCGTTATAGTTTGGGTCATCGCTCATGCCCCAGCCATCTAAAATCAACAATACAGCTGGTTTTACTCTATTACTCATAACCCATTCAGCTGGTCGGAAGATCGGCCCGCTCTTTTCCTCTACTACATCGACTGACGTGCGATTGGAGACCTACGCTGCACGCCAAATTTGCGAGAGTAAATTTTCTCAAACTCAGGACTTTTTCGCCACTTCCCAAAGTATTTCTTTTGCGGGGTAAAAAATCTTTACCCCTAAAATGTGCTTATCCCGCATTGCAAAGTGGGTATTTCAGGATATTATTAAGTTCATAAAAATTA
>CBFHYJ010000002.1:0-76129 GCA_965659945.1 Sedimenticolaceae bacterium
TTCCGCGCAGCGCTCAATCACTCTTTACCGGTCATGCTGGGCTACATCCCTTTGGGCATGGCATTTGGGGTTTTATTTCAGAGCTTGGGTTATGCCTGGTGGTTGGCGCCTGTATCAGGAATCATGATTTATGCGGGCTCAGCACAATTTCTTGCGGTGGGCTTGTTGGCATCAGGCGCAGGGCTAGTTGAAGCGTTTCTGGCGACCTTGGCGATCAATGTGCGACATGTATTTTATGGCTTAACGCTGATTAATCGCTATCCCGTATCGGGTTGGCGTCGCTGGTATCTGATTTTTGGCCTTACCGATGAGACCTATGCGGTGGTGACGCATAACGTGGTGCCGACTGAGCATCGGCAGTCCTATTATTTTTCGGTCACCATATTGAACCATTTGGCATGGATTACTGGCTGCGCATTGGGTGCGGGGCTTCAGTCGCTCTTTTCGTTTAATAGCGAGGGATTTGAGTTTTCGATGTTGGCGTTATTTTTGGTGTTGTTGATTGATCGCTTGCGACAACTACAACATGTCCCTTATGCGCTTTATGCGGTTGCTATTGTGGTTGTCAGTTGGTGGGTTTTGCCAGGGCAGTTTCTGCTCTTGAGTCTTCTCGGAATCTTGATGATCTCGATGCTGGGATACCGTAAAGAGGTATCGGCATGACTACGGGTGAGTTGGTTTTATTTTTTGCAGTCATGGGTGTCGCAACCTTTTTGACACGAGCAGCGCCCTTTGTTCTCTTAAAGGCGCACAAAGATTCTCGATTGTTACTGCACTTTGGGCGCGTATTGCCGGTGATGATATTGGTTGTGCTGGTTGGCTTTAGTGTGGTCGGTTTGATTGATGAGCTAGCGAATCGACATGCGTTAATTGCGATTGCTATGGTCATAACCGCCCTTGTGCACCTTCTTTTTCACCAAGCAATGGTTAGTATTCTGTTAGGTACTGCGGTGTATGTGCTGGGTATTAAGTGGCTAGGATGGTGAATTCTCGCGTTATGACGAATAAAACAGATTAATTGTGTATGAAAGTTAATTCATTAGGATCAAGTTCGATTAATGTCTCAGAGATCTGCTTAGGTAGCATGACCTGGGGCACACAAAATGATCAGCAAGACGCGAATGCACAGATTGAGTTTGCCTTAGATAGAGGTGTTAACTTTATCGATACCGCAGAGATGTACGCAGTACCGCCAACGCCTGAGACTTACGGCACCACCGAATCGATTATTGGCAATTGGATTGCTGATAACGCCTCAAGACGTGGTGAGTTTGTTTTGGCAACCAAGATTGCGGGTAATGGTTTGCCTTGGATTCGACAGGGTAGGGATATTGATGGTACAGCAGTTAAAAAGTCGATTGATGACTCTTTAACGCGTTTACAAACCGACTATATCGATCTCTATCAATTGCATTGGCCTAATCGCACTTCGCCACATTTCGCTAAGCATTGGCCGGGTATGCTGAGGTTCTCTGAAGTGGATGCCGCAGCCCACGAAGCGGGTATGTATGACATTTTGTGTGCGTTGGATGATGCACAGCAGGCGGGCAAGATTCGTGAGTTTGGGCTGTCTGATGACACGCCTTGGGGTATCAGTGTTTATCTAAAGTTAGCTAAGCAGCATGGATTGCCGCGCCCAGTGTCGATTCAAAATGAATTCAGCCTGCTACACACCAAAGACTGGCCTTACTTGATTGAGAACTGTGTTCACGAGCAGGTGGCTTATTTGCCGTGGTCGCCACTTGCTGGGGGTGTGCTCAGCGGTAAGTACATCGACGGTGCGCGACCAGAGGGTGCGCGCTGGTCAAAGGCGCAGCGTTTGGGTTTGTTCCGAGATACAGAACAGGTGAATGCGGCAGTTAAGCAGTTGGCGCAATTAGCTGCCGATCATCAGATGACCACCGCACAACTTGCTTTGGCGTGGTGTGCGCAAGTTGACGGTGTGACTTCAACGATTATCGGCGCCACCACTCTAAAGCAGCTCGAAGATAACATCGCTGCGTTTGACTTTGATTTGTCAGATGAGTTGCTTGCGGTGATGGATAAGTTGCTTCGCTCTTATCCGATGCCTTTCTGAGCCTTAAGGCTTGTAAGCAGCGTCATTACGCCAGCCGTTAATGCCGCTCTGAAGTACCAATACGTTTGTGCGGCCAGCAACACGCAAAGCAAACACGGCTTGTGAAGATAGACTACCGGTATTACAGAATAAGATGGTCATGCGCTCTTCAGGGATCTCATCAATCTGATTCAGCACTTGGCGCCACTCTATGTTGATGGCACCGGGAATAGTCTCTTTCCCAAATTGACCGGCATCTCGCGTGTCGACAAATAAGGCGGCCTCAAAAACGGTTTGATCAATTTGTTGCGGTACGATGATGCCCGCTTCATAGCCTGAAAAATCCATATACTCTTGCATACCTTCAATCACGGCATTTTCTGCATGCGAGATGTTGAGCAGGCCGCTGAAAAGGATGGCAACTATTACGTGACGAATTTTCATATCTGGTCTCGATTGGTGCGGTGTTAAAAACTGATGATTATAAAGAAGGCAATTAGAGCATGGACGGATCTGTCGATCGATGAGCAAACGGCATTGCTCGAAGACTATGGCCATTATTTGGATGGTTTGCCGCTGACGTGTGATATGCGAACTAAGCAGGAGCGTTTACAAGCGTGGCTTGCTGAGAAAAATATCGAGTATTTATTTGACTGAACTTTTCTAAAAGGTCGCCGACTAATCAGTAACCGTTTTTTCATGTGACGGTTACTCCCTAGTTGATTGTTGACTGCTCACCCTCTTCGGAGGGTGTTTTTTTGTCTTTTTGGTGCGACCGCACTATTCTGGTGCAAATTGATGCACCGTTATGAAAATCTCAGTACCTAAGTGATTGTTTTTCAAGTGCACTATTTTGGCACGCTACCTGCTTTAACCCTCGGAATAATAAAATGGGGCAAACCCGTAAAGTCATAATCGAGATCGAGAGAGAATTTCAAATGTTGAATGCAACGATTACTAAAGTGATGTTAGCGCTATTTGTGGTGCTGCCATCGGCGAGTTTCGCGGATGAGCTAAATGCGGCAAATACTAGCTGGATCATGACCTCAACCGCACTGGTTCTTTTCATGACCTTGCCTGGCTTGGCACTGTTCTACGCGGGCTTGGTGCGCAGCAAGAACGTGCTGTCAGTACTGATGCAATGTTTCTCAATCGCGGCAGTCGCGTCAGTTTTATGGTTGCTGGTTGGTTATAGCTTGGCGTTTGGCGAAGGTAATGCCTACATCGGTGACTTCAGCAAGGTGCTGCTTGCAGGTGTTGGTAGAGACACGTTGAGTGGCGATATTCCTGAGTCATTGTTCATGTTGTTCCAAATGACGTTCGCAGTGATTACGCCAGCGTTGATCGTGGGTGGTTTTGCGGAGCGAATGAAGTTCTCTGCGATGCTGCTTTTCAGCGCGATCTGGTTGTTGCTGTGTTACGTACCCGTTACCCACTGGGTATGGGGCGGTGGGTGGTTAGGCGCGATGGGTCTTTATGACTTTGCGGGCGGCACCGTTGTGCACATCACCGCAGGCGTTGCGGCTTTGGTTGCGGCGATGGTGATGGGCCCACGTCGCGGTTTCCCAACAACGGCTATGCCGCCACACAACATGACCATGACTGTTGCGGGTGCCGGTATGTTGTGGGTCGGTTGGTTCGGCTTTAACGGTGGTTCTGCTTTGGCATCGAATGGTGATGCATCGATGGCAATGTTGGTCACACATATCTCTGCAGCGATGGGTGTGATCACTTGGGTTGCCATGGAGTGGATCAAGTTTGGTAAGCCAAGTGCATTGGGTGCGGTCACCGGTATGGTGGCAGGTCTTGGCACGATTACCCCCGCGTCTGGTTTTGTTGGTCCTGGCGGTGCATTGATCATTGGTTTGCTGGCAGGTTTCGTGTGCTTTAACGCAACTATGTACATCAAGCGCGTATTGAAGATCGACGATTCACTCGACGTCTTCCCAGTGCACGGTGTTGGCGGCATCTTAGGTACCTTGTTAGCCGGCATCTTCTCAGCGACCTCATTAGGTGTGTTCAGCGGTTACGGCTTTGCAGACGGCATCACCAGCATGGGTGATCAATTCAAAGTACAAGTCATTGGTGTTGTCGCAACGATCGTATTCACCGCGGTTGTTACATGGGTCATCTTGAAAGTCGTTGATGCGATGGTTGGCTTACGTGTGACTTCAGATGAAGAGCAGGAGGGCTTGGATATCACGCAACATGAAGAGCGCGGTTACGATAACCTTTAAGCGATAAGCAAAACAAAAAAACCGCAACCCAATAACTGGGTCTGCGGTTTTTTTATGTCTGAGAGGTTTACAGTGGGCGGTCGACCGAGAAGTCAGCAACGGCCGCTAGGGCATCGCGATAAGCCGATGCTGGCAATGCCTCAAGTGCTTCTTTTGCTAGACGCGCTTCTTCACGAGCAAGATTGGCGGTGTATTCAATCGCATCCGTGCTTTGGATCGCCTTGATCACTTCATCAACACGATCAACGCCACCTTCTTCGATCACTTGACGAATCAAGGCACTGACCTCGGGCGTGCCAACTTGCATCGCGCGAATGAGTGGCAGTGTTGGTTTGCCTTCAGCAAGGTCATCGCCAATGTTCTTGCCGATGTCGACGCCAGACGAGCCATAGTCGAGCGCATCGTCAATCATTTGGAAAGCGGTGCCGAGATGACGACCATATGCAGCTAGCGCATCATCAATAGTCTGATCTGCATCGGTGATCACGCCGGCAAGACGCGTTCCGGCCTCGAAGAGTGTTGCGGTTTTGCGCAGAATCACTTCACGATAACGTGCTTCGTCGACTTCGGGGTCATGGCAGTTCAACAACTGCAGCACTTCGCCCTCAGCGATTTTGTTGGTCGCTGTCGAAAGGATATTCATCACGCGCATATCATCCACTTCGACCATCATTTCGAAGGAGCGCGAGTAGAGGAAGTCGCCGACCAGCACGCTAGCGGCATTGCCCCAGACGGCATTCGCGGTATCACGGCTGCGGCGCTGCTCAGAACCGTCGACCACATCATCATGTAACAAGGTGGCGGTGTGGATGAATTCCACGATCGCAGCGAGATCGATGTGATGTTTTCCGGTGTAACCCAAGGCATTGGCAGCCAAAAGCACGATCACGGGGCGCAGACGCTTGCCACCACTGCCAACAATGTAGTGGCCGACCTGATTAATCAGCACGACATCTGAGGCGAGTCGGTCGAGAATCAGTTGATCGGTTGCGGCTAAATCATTGCTGATTAGCTCTCGAATTGCGTCTAAATCCATGAAATTTCGCTAAACCTTGAGGGTTTCGGGCTGTTTTGAGTGTGCGGATGCTAGGGTGAGGGGTTAGGCACGTCAAGTAATCCACCAATTAACTGGATTTTGTGTTGACGCATAAGACCTTCATCGCTAGAATCCCGCCTCTTTCTCAGGCCCCTTGAGTCTGATTTTGTTAAGAATTCTATGGAGAGTGTGCGAGATGTACGCCGTAATCCAAACTGGTGGTAAGCAGTACCGCGTCGCTGAAGGTTCAACTTTGAAGGTTGAGAAACTGGTTGCTGACGAAGGTGCAAGCATTGAATTAGATAAAGTGTTGATGATCGCAGATGGCGACAACATTAAAGTTGGCGCGCCTTATCTCGACGGCAGCACTGTAACTGCGACTGTTAAGTCTCATGGCCGTGGCAAGAAAGTCCATATCCTGAAGTTTAAGCGTCGTAAGCATCACATGAAGCGTCAAGGTCACCGTCAAGCGTTTACTGAGCTTGAAGTGACTGGCATCAAAGGCTGAGGAGAGCGAAACAATGGCACATAAAAAAGCCGGTGGTAGTACTAAGAACGGTCGCGATTCCAATAGTAAGCGTTTAGGCGTAAAGCGTTTCGGCGGCCAAGAAGTTTTGGCGGGTAACATTTTGATCCGTCAGCGTGGCACCAAGGTTCATCCGGGTGTTAACGTAGGTATCGGTAAAGACCACACCTTATTTGCGAAGGCTGACGGTGTAGTTAAGTTTGAGACCAAAGGTCCAAAGAACCGTAAGACTGTGAGCATTGTTACAGCGTAATTGCTGAACAATCGAACACTAAAAGCCTCGTCACCTGACGGGGCTTTTTTGTTATTGGCGCTAGACAAGGGCGCAAACGGGAACAGAGATGAAATTTGTTGATGAAGCAGTGATACGCGTAGAAGCCGGTGATGGTGGAAGCGGCTGTGTGAGTTTTCGTCGTGAGAAGTTCGTACCGTTTGGTGGTCCTGATGGCGGTGACGGCGGTAATGGCGGCAACGTGTACCTCGAAGGTCACGAAGGCCTGAATACGTTGATCGATTTCCGCCACCTGCGTCATCACAAAGCAGAGCGTGGCCAGAACGGCATGAGCCGTCAGATGTACGGTCGCAAAGGCGAAGACAAGGTCATTATGGTGCCTGTGGGCACGCGCGTCACCGATTCGGATACCGAAGAGGTGATTGGCGAAGTCATGACTCACGGTGAGCGCCTGCTAGTGGCTCAAGGTGGTGAGCATGGCATTGGCAACATTCACTTTAAGAGCAGTACCAACCGTGCACCACGTCAGTCGACACCTGGTACCGCGGGTGAGCGCCGTAACTTATTACTCGAGCTAATCGTCTTAGCGGATGTGGGTTTGCTCGGTATGCCAAATGCCGGTAAGTCGAGCTTAATCACTGCGATGTCGAGTGCGCGGCCTAAGGTTGCTGATTATCCCTTCACGACTTTGTATCCCAACCTGGGTGTTGTGGGTGCCGGTTCAGATCGCAGCTTTGTGATCGCCGATATCCCGGGCGTGATTCCGGGAGCGGCAGAGGGCTTGGGGCTAGGTATTCAGTTCCTCAAACATCTTTCTCGTACGCGCTTGTTGTTGCACTTGGTGGATATTGCGCCAATGGATGAGTCAGTTTCGCCGGCACAACAGGTGATTGATATTGCCGATGAGCTTGCGAAGTTTGATCACGAGCTAGCTGAGCGTGAGCGTTGGCTGGTCATCAGTAAGTGCGATCTACTGGATGACGAAGCCTTTGCCGAAGCGCGTGATGCTTTATTGAGCGAGTTGAATTGGAAAGGTCCTGTGTTTGCCATTTCATCGGTAACCCGTGACGGACTGAAGGAGTTGCAGGATACTGTGGTTAAGCATTTGCATGCTTTGCGTGATGAGATCACGGTGCAAGCTGCAGTAGCTGATGATGAGCCCTACGATCCTTTGAAATAATGATAAAAACCCATAGCGAACTACAAAGCACCCAGCGTTGGGTGGTCAAAATTGGTAGTGCACTGATCACTGAAGATGGTCAGGGGCTTGATCTTGCACGCTTGGCTACATGGGTTGATCAGCTTGCAGATTTGATTGCCAGCGGTAAAGAAATTGTCGTGGTGTCATCTGGTGCGGTCGCCGAAGGCATGACTCGTATGGGTTGGTCTAAGCGTCCACAAGCATTGCATGATCTTCAAGCCGCCGCAGCGATTGGCCAGATGGGCTTGGTTCAAGCGTGGGAAAGTGAGTTCAAGCGTCGCGGATTACATACCGCACAAGTATTGTTGACGCATGATGATCTATCGAATCGAAAGCGTTATTTGAATGCACGTGGCACGCTGCGCTCATTGGTGTCACTCGGTGTTGTACCAGTGGTCAATGAGAATGATGTGGTCGCAAACGACGAGCTACGGTTTGGCGATAACGATTCGCTAGCAGCTTTGGTTGCAAATTTGATCGAAGCTGATTTGGTTGTTTTGCTGACTGACCAACAGGGTATGTTTGATGCTGATCCACGTCAGAACAGCGATGCGAAACTAATTAGTGTGGCGCAAGCCAATGCAAAAGAGCTGGATACAGTCGCCGGTGATGGTGGCAGCTTGGGGCGTGGCGGTATGGCAACTAAGTTGCGTGCAGCGCGACTTGCAGGTCGTTCGGGTGCGGCAACGGTGATTGCTGCCGGACGTGAAGAGGCTGTTTTGGCGCGCCTGTCTCAAGGAGAGCGGCTTGGAACCTTATTGCTAGCGCAAGAAGAGGCCGATGATGCTCGTAAGCGTTGGTTGGCAGGTCATCTGCAAGTGAAAGGTAGTCTGGTGTTGGATGCCGGTGCGGTAAAAGTGCTGCAGAGCTCGGGCAGCAGTTTGCTTGCGGTGGGTGTAAGCGATGTTCGTGGCCAGTTTATTCGTGGTGAGCTTGTGTCATGTGTTAATGCGCAGGGCGTCGAGATCGCACGTGGTTTAGTCAATTACACTGCGGATGAAGCACGTAAGATTCAGGGCAAGCCGTCTTCTGAGATTGCCGCTCTCTTGGGCTATGTTGATGATCCAGAGTTGATAGACCGGTACAATCTGGTCGTTTTATAAATCACAGGCAAATAAAAACCCGAGGCAAGCTCGGGTCGATTTACTGCTAGATGTGTTGGATTTTATTCTTATCGTTTTACCCTTATGTCCCCCCTCAGGGCAAAAGAGCTTCTAGCTGAGTGCATACTAATTCTGAATTTTCAGAATTAGTAGCCAAAAAAACTAATGACAGAATCAGAAATTATTTTTTTCGGGCAAAAAAAAACCGGCTGATGCCGGCTTTTTCACAAGGATGTTTGATTACAGCGCTTTAATTTGCGCGTTCAAACGGCTCTTATGACGAGCAGCCTTGTTCTTATGAATAAGGCCTTTGCCTGATTCACGATCCAAAATTGGAGCAGCAGCATTGAATGCTTCTTGTGCAGCGCCTTTGTCGCCAGCAGTAATTGCAGCTAATACCTTTTTAATCGCGGTGCGCATGTTGCTGCGGCGACCAGCGTTTGCTTGGCGACGACCTTCAGCTTGGCGTGCGCGCTTTTTTGCTTGTGCAGAGTTTGCCACTTCAGAACTCCTGAAAGTTGGGGGCTTACTAATGAGGGCGTGGATTATCAGGAGTTTGCGGGGGGTTGTCAACCTCTATCTAAGTTTAAACTCTTGCTGCGCAAAGCCTATAATTTGCCCGCAAACGGCGGGAATTAGCTCGATAGAGGGGGACTGACGCTGTCTTTAATCCGATCACTGTCGACCGTGGGCTCATTTACCATGCTCTCGCGCATTCTGGGCTTTGTCCGGGATCTCGTTTTGGCGAGGCTTTTTGGCGCAGATGCGCTAACCGATGCCTTTTTTGTGGCCTTCAAAATCCCCAATTTTTTACGTCGCCTTTTTGCTGAGGGGGCGTTTGCCACCGCATTTGTGCCGGTGCTTACTGAATACAAAACCCAGCGCGAATACCATGAGCTAAAGCATTTTGTGGACGCGATTGCCGGCACGCTCGGACTGGTGTTGCTAGTAGTGTCCGCTATTGGCGTGATTGCGGCACCAGTGGTGGTGTCCTTATTTGCCTTTGGCTGGGTGATGGAAGGTGAGTCGGAGCGCCTCGATCTGGCTGCTGAGATGTTGCGCCTGACCTTCCCGTATCTGTTTTTTATCTCGCTGACTGCTTTTGCTGGCGGTGTGCTCAATTCACATAAGCGCTTTGCAGTGCCTGCGTTCACTCCGGTATTACTTAACCTTTCATTGATTGGTTGTGCCATTTGGCTAAGTCCACAGATGGAACAGCCGGTGGTCGCTTTAGCATGGGGTGTGATGATCGCGGGTATCTCGCAGTTCGTGTTCCAGATTCCGTTCTTGGCATCGTTGAAGTTATTGCCAAAACCGCGACTCGGTTTTTCTGACCCTGGGGTAAAGCGTGTGCTGGTATTGATGTTGCCGGCGTTGTTTGCGGTTTCTGTTACTCAGATCAATCTTTTGTTAGACACCGTGCTCGCCTCATTCCTGCAAAGTGGCAGTATCTCCTGGCTTTATTATTCAGATCGTTTGATGGAGTTCCCGTTGGGGGTGTTGGGTGTTGCACTCGGTACGGTACTATTGCCACAGTTATCGAATGACAAGCATGAGGCAGATCCTCAGCAGTTTAGTCGCACCCTCGATTGGGGTATCCGCATGGGATGGCTGTTTGGCCTGCCGGCAGCGATTGGTTTGGGCATGTTGGCCCTGCCGATGATGGAAACCTTGTTTGGCTCGGAGCGCTTTGATCACACCGATAGTTTGATGGCGAGTCAGAGCTTGATGGCCTATTCGTTGGGCTTGATCGCGTTTATTCAGATTAAGGTGCTCGCGCCAGGCTACTTCGCTCGCCAAGACACAAAAACACCGGTGAAAATTGGCGTCATCGCGATGACGCTGAATATGGTGTTCAACCTGATTTTAATCTGGCCGTTGGCACACGCGGGTCTTGCGCTGGCGACCAGTTTGTCAGCTTTTGTGAATGCGTATTTATTGTGGCGTGGTTTGAAGAAGCAGGCGGTTTTCCAAGCGCAGATTGGTTGGCAAAAGTTCATTATTCAATCTGTTCTCGCGGGTGCGGCAATGGCGGCGGTGATCTATCTACTCGCGTTTGATCAGATCGACTGGTTTGCGATTCAAGGTTGGTTGCTGGGTGTTTTGTTATTGGGTGTGATTGCGGCGGCAGCGGTCACTTACTTTGCAGTGTTGTGGGTGAGCGGTATGCGTTTACGTGATTGGCGTCGAGTGGTGGCCAAGTGAAGCGTTATTTTCTTATGGCAATTGTCATCGTGTTGCTCGATCAGCTGACCAAGCTGTGGGTGCTAGGGACGTTTGAACCTTTTGAAGTGGTCACGGTGTTACCCGTATTTAATCTCACCTTAGTGTTCAACGAAGGCGCAGCCTTTAGTTTTTTGGCTGATGCGGGCGGTTGGCAGCGTTATGTATTTCTGGTGATCTCGGCGGTGATGAGCGTGGTCTTTGTAATCTGGCTAACCCGTGTTAAAGCACATGAGATATGGCTCTCCTATGGTATAACGCTGCTATTGGGTGGCGCTGTTGGAAATCTGATCGACCGTATCTGGCTCGGCAAGGTGATCGACTTTTTGCAGTGGCATTGGAATGAGGCGTATTTTCCAGCATTTAATCTAGCCGATGCCGCCATTACCTTGGGTGTGATCTTTTTGCTCTGGGATAGCATTAAAACCCCAACAGAAAAGCGCTGAACGCGCGACGTCTCCAGGCCATTCCTTATATAATGTTCTCTTTGCGTTGAGCGCTGTCCGTGCGACTTATCCGTGGCTTACACAATGTAAAAACATCAGACCGAGGTTGCGTTGCAACGATCGGGAATTTTGATGGTGTGCATTTAGGTCACACTCAAGTTATCACGGCGGTCAAGCAGCGTGCTGAGGCTTTAGGTTTGCCGTCATTGGCGATTACCTTTGAGCCAACGCCGATCGAATATTTTGCTCCCGATAAAGCGCCTGCGCGTTTGACTCGTTTAGCTGAGAAATTACACCTTCTCGAAGCGCAGCAAATCGATCGCACATTGATTTTGCGCTTCAACCAATTTTTAGCCACACAACCTGCTGAAGAGTTTGTGAAGCAAATCTTGGTTGAGCAGCTAGGCGTTAAGCATCTCTATGTGGGAGATGACTTCTGCTTTGGTCATCAGCGTAAAGGTAACTTTGCGTTGTTGCAGCAGATGGGTGAAGAGTTCGGCTTTGCGGTGGAAAACTTGCCGACGTTTGAGATCGACGCTGAAAGGGTCAGCAGTACGCGTATTCGTGGTGCGCTGTTGGCCGGTGATTTTGAGCAAGCAGAAAAGTGCTTGGGTCGTGATTACCGCATTACAGGTCGAGTGGGGCATGGAGATAAGCGTGGTCGACAGATTGGCTTTCCTACCATGAATATCCAGCTCGGTAGATTGCATCCGTCGGTGCGAGGCGTATTTGCGGTACGTATCGATGGCTTAGAACAAGGGTCGCAGAATGGTGTGGCTAATGTCGGTAACCGCCCCACGGTTGAAGGGGATGATCGCTTTACCCTTGAGGTGCATGCATTAGATTTTAATGCCAATACGTATGGTCAGCGGGTGTCGGTGCATTTTATGCAGCGCATACGCGATGAGAAAAAATTTGAATCGTTCGAGGCGTTAACAACACAAATCAAAAAAGATGTTGAGACGGCGCGAGACTTTTTTACACAGGTGCAGCAGTAAGCTGCCTTAACACTGACGGATTGAGACGTGAGTAATTACAAAGAGACTTTGAACCTACCGAAAACCGGGTTCCCTATGAAAGCGAATCTGGCTAACCGTGAGCCTGAGATGCTTAAAGGTTGGGAAGAGAAAGGTTTGTACCAAAAAATTCGTGAGGCATTCAAAGGTCGTCCCACTTTTATTCTGCATGACGGTCCTCCTTATGCGAACGGTGATATCCATATCGGTCACGCAGTAAACAAGCTTCTTAAAGACATGATTGTTAAAAGCCGCACCTTAGATGGATTTGATGCGCCTTATGTTCCAGGTTGGGACTGTCATGGCTTGCCGATTGAGCTGCAAGTTGAAAAGAAAGTGGGTAAGCCAGGTCACAAAGTGAGTGCGGCTGACTTCCGTAAGGCGTGTCGTGAATATGCGTTTAAGCAAGTAGATAAACAGCGTACCGACTTTAAGCGATTGGGTGTGTTGGGTGATTGGGAGAAGCCATATCTCACTATGAACTTTGAGCAGGAAGCCGACATTGTTCGCTCGCTCGGAAAGATCGCTAAGAATAAACATATTGTTAAAGGCTCAAAGCCTGTGCATTGGTGTACTGACTGTGGTTCTGCGTTGGCAGAAGCGGAAGTTGAGTACAAAGATAAAGAGTCTTTTGCGATTGATGTACGTTTCCGTGTGGTTGATCAAGCGGCGGTATTAGCTGCGTTTGGTGATCCGGATGCAAAGAGTGCTATTTCAGTCGTGATTTGGACGACTACCCCGTGGACACTGCCAGCTAACCAAGGCGTCGCTCTAAATGCAGAACTTGATTATGTCTTGGTTCAAAACGGTGATGAATATTTGATTGTTGCTGATGGCATGCTCGAAGAAGTTGCGCAGCGTTGGGGTCTTGATAACCCAGTAGCAATTGCTAGCTGTAAGGGTGCGGATCTTGAGCATCAGCAACTGCAACATCCTTTCTATGATCGTCAGGTGCCAGTGATCTTAGGTGATCACGTTACGCTCGAAGCAGGTACTGGTGCTGTACATACTGCACCTGGCCATGGTGTTGATGACTTTGTTGTTGGCCAGAAGTATGGGTTGCCAGTTGATAATCCGGTTGGCGGTAACGGCTGTTATGTTGAAGGCACTGAGCTGTTTGCAGGTGAGCATGTATTTAAAGCTAACGAGCATGTGATTGAGGTTTTGAAAGAACATGACGCATTAGTTAAGGACGCCAAGTTCACGCATAGCTATCCTGTGTGTTGGCGCCATAAAACACCGATTATTTTCCGTGCAACCCCTCAGTGGTTTATCGGTATGTCAGAGAACGGTCTACGCGATGCGGCGATGACTGAGATCAAACAAGTGCAGTGGCTACCTGATTGGGGTCAGGCGCGTATTGAAGGTATGGTCGAGAATCGTCCTGACTGGTGTATCTCGCGTCAGCGCACTTGGGGTGTGCCTGTCACTTTCCTGATTCATAAAGATACGGGCGAGTTGCATCCAGAAAGTGAAGCGCTGGTTGAGAAGGTTGCGCAGAAGGTGGCTGAGTCAGGCATTCAGGCATGGTTCGATATGGAAGTATCTGACTTGCTTGATAGTGATGCGGATAAGTATGAAAAGGTGCCTGATACCTTAGACGTTTGGTTTGACTCGGGTGTGACACATGCCTGTGTGTTGGATAGACGCGATGGTTTGAGCTCACCAGCAGATTTATATCTTGAAGGTTCTGATCAGCACCGTGGTTGGTTCCAGTCATCCTTGTTGAGCTCGGTGGCCATGAATGGCAAAGCGCCTTACAAAGCGTGCCTGACTCACGGCTTTACCGTTGACGCACAAGGCAAGAAGATGTCGAAGTCGATCGGCAATGTCATCAGCCCGCAAGATGTAATGAAGACCTTAGGTGCTGACATCATTCGTTTGTGGGTGGCAGCAACTGACTACCGTGCTGAGATGTCGGTCTCGAATGAGATTTTGACGCGTACTGCAGATGCTTACCGCCGTATTCGTAATACTTTGCGTTTCTTGCTTTCAAATTTGAACGGATTTGATCCAGCAAGCAATGTGGTTGCTAATGATCAGCTGATTGAATTGGATCGTTGGGTGATTGATCGTGCGAATCAATTACAAGCGGATATTGAAGCGGCGTATAAAGACTATAATTTCCATGTGATCTACCAAAAGATTTTGAACTTCTGTTCAAGTGACTTAGGTGGCTTCTACTTGGATGTCATCAAAGACCGCCAGTACACAATGGCGGCTGATAGCTTAGGTCGCCGCTCGTGCCAAACCGCTATGTATCACATTGCCGAAGCAATGGTGCGTTGGTTGGCGCCAGTGATGAGTTTTACGGCAGATGAAGCATGGGGCTTTATGCCAGGTGAGCGTTCTGAATCGGTATTCCTTGAGACATGGTACGAAGGCTTGAGCACTATGCCGAATGCAGATGCGTCACGTGAGCGTTGGGCAAAGATTCAAGCAGTGCGTTCTGCGGTAAGTAAGCAGTTAGAAGCCTTGCGTAAAGACGCTGTGATTGGCTCTTCTCTCGAGGCGGATGTCACGCTATATGCTGATGATGCTTTAGTGGGCGTGCTGCAAAGCTTGGGTGATGAACTGCGTTTTATCACCTTGACCTCAAGCGCTAGCCTTGCGGCGATGGCAGATAAGTCAGCAGACGCTGTGGCCACTGAGCTTGAAGGTTTGGCTCTATTGCCAGTAAAGAGTGATGCTGAGAAGTGTCCACGTTGTTGGCATCACCGTTCAGATGTTGGCTCTAATGCTGAGCATCCTGAGCTTTGTGGTCGCTGTGTTGAAAACGTTGCCGGTGAAGGTGAAGAGCGTCGTTACGCTTAATGACTTCTCTGCTCACACAATTCTTTCAGTCCAAGTGCCAGCGATGGGCTTGGACGGTTTAGATGCTCACTAACAAAACGTTTTTCGCCGGCTGTTTGGCCTTGCCTTAAATCGATCTGAGCAATTGTTTGTTTGTTCATGCGAGCTTCACGCTCAATCGTGAAGACCATGCGCTTTATGTGTTGCCAGGTGTTCTTGAATTGCGCTTTCTCAAGTAGCTCATTAAGCCAGTGCTCACCGCCCAGCGTCATTGCAGGTTGATCCCAAATCACGATATGCACCTCTTGTTGGTTGAGCGCTGTTGGGCAAGCTTGTTGTAGATTCCTTAAGAACTGATCTCTCACTTGATGAGCTCGGACTTGTGAGTCTGTAAGCTCGCCGAGTTTGATGAGTGTGTCCGCAATCGCTTTTAATGAAGCCGGTTCGCTGACAAAGGTCGGAATCTTATTTTGAGTAAGCCAGGCGATATCTTGTGATCGGTTGCCTGACCCCCATGCAATCACTAAGTCAGGTTGCTTGCTGAGTAACCATTCTCGATCTAGTGAGCCATAACCACTAATAACTTGGCTTGTCGCAGGTAAAGGCTTGCCGTCATTAGCGGCAGCAACAAGTCGATCGGTCAACCCAAGCTCACGAATGAATTCGGTGCCATGAGGCGATAAGGTGATGATGCGTTGTGCTGGCGAAGTAACGGTCACCTGATGATCGAGGTCGTCAGTAACGCTTACCCCAAAGGAAGCAGAGCTAAGCATCCAAAGGCTAAATAGAGAAAAACGCATTAGTCGATCAGACTGATCAATGCGTATAAGACCATCCATAAAGTTAGGCTGCGCCAAACTAGCGCCATGGCATCTTCTACATCCAGCTCTGAATGTGAACGAGGAGCCGCTTGCTCTAAAGCGGCAATGCCCGCAGACGCAAGGATGTCTGTAGCTCCGGTACTGTCTGTTTCATTCGATTCACTGTTCTTCCATGCTGCAACAACCGCATCAAAGTTTCCGGCAATAGCAAAGCAAAGTAGCGTCAGTCGCACGGGTATCCAATTGATATAGGTCCATGCAGTGGCGAATAAAGGGTTATCGCCGGCGTTATCTTCCATCCAGTTGGCATACCAACGATAGGCGAAAGCGCCAACAGGCCCGAGTAATGCAAACCAGAACAAAGGTGCAAATAAGGCATCGTTCGCGCCAATGAAGGCGCGTTGCATGATGGGGTGAAAATCACCGCGTCCGTTTTTTGAGTGCGAGCGTTGTTTGTTTAATAAGCTCTCGATCTCTCGCCCAAGATCCGTTGGGCCTAAGGCAAACCAAAGTACCGCAGCGTAGAACGGGATTTCGAGTAGCCAAGCATCATCAAGCGTGAGTTGGATGATAAAGACGAGTGCAACAGGAAGTCCAACGAGTAACGCAAGCTTTCCGTGGGGTGTTGCTAGAACCTTTTTTAGTGCTGCGATTTTTTGCAAACGACTATCAAGCGATTGCAGCCAGTCACGGTTGCGATGCGCATCTAAATTCCATGCGGCACGTTCAGCGATAACAATCAAAAGGGCGATTAAGAAACTCATGGCTTGGTGCTCGTTAAAGATGTTTTGAGTTTAGCAGCTCGAATGATTTATTGAGATAGTCCTTGGCGATAACGCGACCAATCAAAAAGTGGGCCAGGGTCTGTTTTTCGGCCTGGAGCGACATCACTATGTCCTACGATACGTTCGTTCTTAATCGCGGGGTAGTGCTGTTGGATCTGTTGGGTGAGTTGAATTAGCGTGGCGTACTGAGCCTCGGTAAAGGGTTGATCATCAGTGCCTTCAAGTTCGATGCCAATAGAGAAATCGTTACAACGTTCTTTGCCTTGCCACGTGGACTGGCCGGCGTGCCATGCACGATCATCGAGATCGACAAATTGTTGCGCATCGCCATTGCGACGTATGAATAGATGCGATGAGACTTTGAGTTCGCGTATTTCTTCAAAGAAATAATGTTTGCTGTGATCGAGCTGGTTAAGGAAAAAGGCTTCAACATCGTCGCCACTAAATACGCCGGGTGGCAGGCTGATGTTATGGATCACCAATAAATCAATCGAGCAGTTGTCAGGTCGCGCATCAAAGTTGGGCGAGGGGGTGTGTTTCACCGCATCAAGCCAATGTGACATTAAGGTGCTTCCTGTGCTGGTTGTTGGAGTGCTTCGGCCACTTTATCCTGAATGTCCGTCAATGTCGCTTGAGCGCGAAGCTCACAATGAAAAGCGCCTGCGTGATACAGGAATAGAGTGGGCAGATGAAATACCTCGAATTCTTGGGTAAGCCCCATCTCCTGCTGCGCATCTACCTCGAATAGCTGCCAGTCCGGGTTTGTCTCTATTAGCTGTGGGAGGAGTTGTTTGATCTGACGACAGCTGCTGCACTCCGGGCTAGTGAATAGCACCAAGGCCACGCTTTGAGTGTCTGCAAGTGTGTGGTGAAACTCACCTTGGCGTAATGAAACCAACATAAGCCAGATGGTAGAGCAGACGGGCGACTAGGGCTAGATACAGATACAATGCGCGCTGATTTGAGTTTCCGGCTTGGAGAAAGACATGGCAGAAGTAATGACTGATAGCGGTTTGAAATATGAAGATACGGTGGAAGGTAATGGCGCAGAAGCTGCAGCGGGTCAGCGCGTTTCTGTGCACTACACCGGTTGGTTAACCGACGGTTCAAAATTTGATTCAAGCGTTGATCGTAATGATCCTTTCCAGTTTGCATTAGGTGCTGGCATGGTTATCCGCGGATGGGATGAAGGCGTTCAAGGTATGAAGGTTGGTGGTAAGCGTAAGCTGACTATTCCGCCAAATTTGGGTTATGGCGCTCAAGGCGCTGGTGGTGTTATACCTCCTAATGCGACATTGGTTTTTGATGTTGAGTTGCTTGAGATTCTTTAAGTGAATTTGCCATCGGCATCACAGATTCAATCTCAGGTCACTGAGGCGCTCACTGAGGATGTGGGCGCAGGTGATCTGACCGCTTCATTGATCGACTCGAACAGGCTTGCTCAAGCAACCGTGATAAGTCGCGAGTCTGCAGTGGTATGTGGTGTTGCATGGTTTAATGAAGTGTTTGCTCAGGTTGATGCCGCGGTTGAGATTGATTGGACTGTCGTTGATGGCGATGAGGTCGAAGCTGATCAAGTGCTCTGCCGAATCCAAGGTTCGGCAAGCGCAGTTTTAACCGCTGAACGCACAGCGCTTAATTTTTTACAGACTCTGTCAGCGACGGCGTCTAAAGCCGCAGAGTATGTCAAAGCAGTTGAAGATACCGGTGTGCGTATCCTTGATACACGCAAAACGATTCCAGGACTTCGTATGGCGCAGAAATATGCTGTGACCTGCGGCGGTGCATCGAATCATCGCTTGGGGTTACACGACGCGATTCTGATTAAAGAGAATCATATTGAATCGGCTGGTACGGTAACCGCGGCATTACAACGTGCGTTTGCTGAGCATCCCAATGTTGATATCGAGATTGAAGTTGAGACGCATGAGCAGTTAGAAGAAGCGCTAACTGCTGGCGTAAAACGTGTATTACTCGACAATATGAGCTTGCCGCAGTTACGTGAAGCGGTAGAGATCAATCAGGGTCGCGCACGACTCGAAGCATCAGGCGGTGTTAATTTAGATACCGTACGTGATATTGCGCAAACCGGTGTGGATGACATTTCGGTCGGTGAGATAACCAAAGATATTCGCGCAATTGATTTTTCGATGCGCTTTGTGGCAGAGGCTTAAGGTCTCAGAGGACATGATATGAAGATTCAAGATAAAACAGTCGTTGCCTGTAACTTCAAACTCTACGATCAGGATAACAACCTGGTTGATTCGTCAGATAACGAAGGTCCTTTGATGTACCTGCATGGCATGGGTGAGTTGCTACCGGGCTTAGAGGTTGCGCTAAGCGGCCACCAAGTTGGTGATAAATTTGAAGTGCCACTCAGTGCGGACGATGCCTTTGGTGATGTTGATGAGCGTTTGATTGATGTGGTACCTCGCAGTAGTTTTCCTGGTATCGACGTTATTGAAGTGGGTATGCGCTTTGAGACCGAGATGGAAGATGGATCAGTGGTGCTGGTTCGAGTGATCGATGTGGACGATAAAACCGTTACCGTTGATGGTAACCATGAGTTAGCTGGGCGGGATGTTCGTTTTGATCTTGAAGTGATCGAAGTGCGCCAAGCAACAGAAACTGAGTTACAGCATGGCCATGCGCACGGTGCTGATGGCCACTGTCACGGCTAAGCTTTAAGCAAAGCGTTTTTCTAAGTAGGCGATGATGTCGTTGGATTCATACATCCAGCGTGCTTCGCCATCTTCTTCAATCAGTAAGCAAGGTACTTTGATCTGACCGCCTTCTTTCTCTAAACGTTCACGATGTGCTAAATCGCTCATCGCATTACGCTTCTCAATGTTAAGGCCTAAGCGATGCATCGCGCGTTTAGTTTTTATGCAAAAAGGACATAGCGGGAATTGATAGAGCGCCATGTTGGCTGTGGCTTTATCTGCAGCCAGTTGTGCGTCCGTTGAGCGTTTCATCGATGCGGGTCGAGTGACGCGATCCCCTAGCCAAATTAAGCCACCGAGTGCATTACGAATCAGTTTTAACAGCATTACTTATCTCCGCCTAAACAGGGTGGTGAGTCAGGGGATTGGCCGCCTTTGGCGAACCACTCTTCAGGAGTCATTGTGTGTAAAGCGAGAGCATGGATGCTGGCGCGAATTTCGCCGTCCAGAGATGTGTTCACTGCGCGATGACGCTTGATTAGCGTGAGGCCATCAAACTTGTCGGTGACTAACGTCACTTTAAAGTGTGATTGGGCATCTTCCGGTACATTATGGGTGTGGCTCTCATCAACCACCTCAAGATGAAGTGGTGAGAAATCTTTCTCAAGGGCTTGGGTGATTTTGTCTTGTGTACGCATGCTCTAAAGCTCGACTATCAATTATGCTGCGCATTTTTAGTGACTTGCGTGATGAAATCAACCAAGTCGGAGTGCGGTTTACATGCCGCCCCAGAATTCCGAATCTCGAGAAAGGAATTCATTATGTGGGATGTAATGCGAACCATCACATGAGAAGTTCAAACCAATAATCCCGTTAAAGATATTGATCGAGCCTGCGCGGAGATAAATCGTATCGTCAGCCGTTCTCAAGTGCACAAACGTCTCGAGAATGGGACGAATATCTTTTTTCGGCACCACCGCGTTATCAGGATATTTATGATGCGGAAACGCTAAACAGATATCCGGATCGATTAGGTCATCGTATTCAACAACTTGATAACGGTATGGGTCAGCCATCGTCCAGAAAGTAGCTCGGCTACTTGAGAAGTGCAGCTTCAAGTGGAAAACGCCATTCTCCAAGATTAGCTCACGCATCACTGGCAAAATAGTTTCGATCTGTTCGTCTAAGCGACTCTTGATGCGAGTTTGCTCAAATACCTGACTGCGAATCGATGGGTCGCCTTTGATTTGGCGCCAACGAGAAGGGTCGGTGTAGATATCTTTGGTAATCGGTAGCTTTCGTAAGTCGAAGTCGGCGCCGACATACCCCACCACTTCTTCACCAATGAAAATCTTTTCGATAGCGGTCACTGAAGGGCGGTTTGCGCGAATACTGATATAGGCCTCGGATAGGGTCATATCATGATCATCATTGATGCCAATGAAGTAAGGTCGCGCTGAGCGGTCAACGCCGAACTTATCTTCGATCAGTCCGTTATGACTGGCATTGGAAGTAAGCTGTTTACCATCCAGATCCAGAATGTAAAGAAAGGTGACGTAAGGCACCTTGGCCATCGAATCCATAAGGCGATCTTCGACGGCTTCACGATCACCCCATACGCTTGCGATGCGACGCGCAGTACGTTGCATTGGGTCGTATAAAAGATTTTGTAGATGAGCGCGTTGTTGTTGAACGCGTTGCTGTAAGGGCGAAATGGTGGGTTCAGTGCTCATGTGCAAATTCTCTTATTCGCCTGTTGCGCCTCCGGGTACCCCGGGGAACGGCATCACATTACTGGGTGCGCCATTTGAATCGATGATCTTGTTAGCCCCACGCTTGCTGACCTCATCAATACGGATGACAGCGTGCATTGGCACATAGATCACATCAACGTTAGCGAATTCGTTTTTTAGTTTTTCTTCTGAGGGGTCAATGACGACGGATGTGTGTTCGTCGAAGAGAAAATCGGCGATTTCAAGAAAGCCCCATAAGTCGCTTTGGCCTACACTCTCAGCATGCAGCTGGTAGACCTTGCCGTTGTTATGGAATGAAACGCGATAAATTCTCATAGAGTTCGTGTACCTCTGCCAAGATATTACCTGACAGGCGAGTTCAGGACGACAAAAACCTGAGACGCCTGCGCTATCATGCGGGCGTTAGATTAGGAGCTGTTATGTCGGTATTTAAGCAATTGGAGTCGCTCGAGACAGGGCAATCGATGGATCTTTCAGAGGTGATTGATCAGATGCCTTGGAATCAGGATGGCTTGCTGCCCGCGATCGCTCAGCAATTCGATTCAAAAGAGGTGTTGATGATGGCGTGGATGAATCAAGATGCGCTGCTCGAAACCTTGGAAACCGGCCGCGTGTGCTATTGGTCGCGCTCACGTCAGCAGTATTGGCGTAAGGGTGAATCATCGGGCCAAGTGCAGGTGCTCATGGAGCTACGACTCGATTGCGATGGCGATACTATTTTGCTACTCGTCGATCAAACGGGCCCTGCATGTCACACCGGTCGTCGTGATTGTTTTTACAATAAGATCGAGGGTGATCAGGTGATTGTTGATAAAACACCGATCATGTCGAAAGAAGAGTTGTACGGAAAATAAGATGTACATCTCCGCTATCCCTGCCTTTGAAGATAACTACATCTGGTTGTTGAGCACCTCGGCGAATGAGCATTGTGCGGTGGTTGACCCGGGTGATGAAGATCCGGTCATCGAAACACTCGAGTCAAAAGGATTAGCCCTTGATGCGATTTTGATTACGCATAAACATGGTGATCATGTGGGCGGAATTGAAGGTCTGAAGCAGCGTTGGCCGAATGCAGTGGTATACGCGCCAGCGAATGAAGCGATTCGACTCAAAGAAGTTGCGGTAGCTGAAGGTGATCAGGTTGAGCTAAAAAACTTGGGCGTGACCTTAAGTGTTTTGGATGTGCCAGGTCATACCGAAGGTCATGTTGCTTATGTGACTGACGGTTCACTTTTCTGTGGCGACACCTTGTTTGCAGGTGGTTGTGGCCGTGTATTTTGCGGCACCTTTGATCAGCTCAGTGCGTCATTGCTTAAGCTAGCTAAGTTACCAGAGGAAACCAAAGTTTATTGTGCGCATGAATATACCGAGGCGAATTTAGGGTTTGCCAAATGGGTTGAGCCAAACAGTGCGGCTCTAGCTGAGCGTCAACAAACCGTTGAAGATAAGCGCGAAGCAGATCAGCCAACTGTGCCATCGGTGCTGAAAGATGAGTTAGCAACCAATCCCTTTATGCGCACGGAAGAGCCAGTGGTTATCGAAGCTGCTGAACGATGGGCAGGGGAGTTGCTGACCACACCGGCGGCAGTTTTTAGAGCGCTGAGAACCTGGAAAGATAAAGATTACGACTAACTAAAAAAGCCCGCTTAAGCGGGCTTTGTTTTTATGCTTCGCGGCGTTCGCGTACTGCGGCGGCGAGCTGTTCTAGCACCGGCACGCTATCATCCCAGTTAATACAGGCATCGGTGATGCTCTGACCATATACAAGATCGCGACCTTCAATGAGATCTTGGCGACCTGCAACCAGATGCGATTCAATCATCACGCCGGTGATGTTGTGATTGCCACGACGAATCTGACTAGCAACATCACGCGCAACTTCAATCTGCTTTTCGTGTTGCTTGCGGCTGTTAGCATGACTGAAGTCGATCATCAGATTAGGACGTAAGCCTGCACTTTCCATTTCGTTAGCAGCTTCCGCAACTGATTCTTGGTCATAGTTAGGGCGTGATCCACCACGCAAGATAATGTGGGTATCTTCGTTACCGGTGGTGTTGAAGATAGCTGAACGGCCTTCTTTAGTGAGTGACATAAAGACGTGAGGACGTTCTGCTGCACGCATGGCATCAACAGCGATACGCATGGTGCCATCAGTGCCGTTTTTGAAACCAACCGGGCAAGACAAACCAGATGACAACTCACGGTGACCTTGGCTCTCAGTGGTGCGTGCACCAATCGCGCCCCAGCTGATCAAGTCAGCAACATATTGTGGGCTAATTAAATCTAGGAACTCAGTACCTGCAGGTAAACCCATATCGTTTACATCCAGCAGTAACTTACGCGCACGTTTGAGGCCTTCGTTTATGTCGAAGGTCTCGTTGAGATGTGGATCATTGATCATGCCTTTCCAGCCAACGGTAGTCCGTGGCTTTTCAAAGTAGACGCGCATCACGATTTCAAGATCGTCTTTCAGTTGCTCGCGGACTACATTGAGCTTTTCAGCATATTCAATCGCAGATTTTGGATCGTGCACCGAGCAAGGGCCAATGATCACGAGCAAGCGATCATCCTTGCCATGCAGGATGTTATGGATCGCGGTGCGAGAGTTAGCAACGGTGGTTGCAGCTGATTCACTGATCGGAAATTGATTGTGAATCGCAGCGGGTGATTCCACCTCGGTAACGTGATTTATGCGTAAGTCGTCTGTTTGTGGCATGTCGTTATTCCTAATCGATGCGGCATTATAACGAGGAAGGTGCTGATTCGCTGTGTTCTAGGAGGCATTCGACCGATATTTTGCGCGGCGGATGAGCCAAACGGCCAGACCTTGCGAATTCAAATCGATATCGCCCTTAAAAATCTTTAGCGCGGTATCACGATCGATACCGCAATGTGCAACAGCACCATCGACGAGTTCATGCTCGACCGCTTTGGCGAGTCTTTCGGCACGGCCTTCGGTGTCATTGGCTTCTTCATCGAGTGCGATCTGTGCATGGCGATTAATACTGCCACGTAGGCCATCTACCCATTTCTCAGGATTTGGGTAAAGCCCGTAGTGGGTCAGGCAAACCGCTGAAGGCTTAAGCGTCATCATTCGATCGAGACTGTCCATCCAAGCTTCGGGATCAAAAGCGACCGGTGAGCTGGTGCAAGTGATGTAAGGATTCTCTTCACCAAATTCACGATAGCCCAAGCCAAAGGTGTCACCGGTGAACAAATACTGGCTTGCCGAATCAAATACACAGCAATGATGATTCGCATGGCCGGGCGTATGGATGATGGTTAGTGTGCGTTTACCTAATGGAAGTGTGCGACCTTCTTCGGCTGCCTCGCAGCGTGAGGCCTCAATCGGAATTAACTCACCGTAGTCTGTAGCAAAAGACTCTTCGCCATACACTGCTGTGGCACCAGCTTGTAGCTTGCTTGGGTCCACCATGTGTGGGTGACCCTTTGGGTGCGTGACTAGGGTGGCATTTGGGCAAACCTTCATAAGTTGGCCTGCACCGCCGGCATGGTCGAGATGTACGTGTGTTGGAATTACCCAGCGAACTTGCTGAGGCGTGCCGCCAGCGGCTTCGAGTGTTTGTAGAATTTGTGGCTGACTGTGTTGTGTGCCGCAGTCGACCATGGCGAACTCATCACCATCTTGGATCAAGTAACAGGCGCCCAGATGGTCGCGATACAACTTGATGTCGATAAGATGGGTGCCATGGCCCAAATCTTGGTGATCTGTTGGAAATGTCATTGTTATTATCCTAAGCGCTGAAAGCACACTGTAATCGGGTTAAGCGCGATCAAAAAATCAAACCTTTTAATGACTTAAAGGTTCTCGGCGCGTTGTTTCAAAGTTTCTAGGCCGCGTTCATAATTTTTTCCGATCATATCGTCGAGAAACAGACCCACATAGCGACTGAATAGATCCCAGCCAAATTGTGTCTCGAAGGTCCAAATGACCTCATTTGACTGATTCAGTGAAGGCTCAAGTTCGAAGGTCATCATGCCAGATTGTTTGTCGCTGAAAACCATACGCATGCCGACTCGACGATTGGGTGTTGCGTCAGTCACTTCGATATAACCGGTGGTGATTTCATCGCCTTGAACTATCTGCCAGCGTTGAGTAGCACCTTTACCAGATGCAGGGCCTTCGTAGGTGTAGGTGACATTCTTCGCTAAGTTTGCCCAAGGTGACCATGCTTGGAATTGTTTGAGATCGGCGATCTGCGAGTAGATGGTTTCAGCAGGGGCCTGGATGCTTGCTTGACGGCTAACGCGAACTGAATCAGGTAAGAAAATTCCAACCCCGATCAAGATCACCAATAAGGTCAGCAAAAAGACAAACAGTAAGCGGGCGAAAGACATCATGGTAAGGGTCCGTGGGGTAAGCAGTTGAAGTGAACGAGTTTGCGCAGCTTATCAGTCACTGCAAAACGTGTGATCGAGGCATTGGTGACGTCTGCGCGATACCAGCTGATTGCCGGCGCTTGAGTGACATGGCCAAACGTGGCGCGGATAACACCGGCGTGTGCGACCACGAGAAGATGTTCATCAGGGTAGTTTTTACAGAGCTGATCGAAAACATTAGCGCAACGTTGGCCAAACTGATCGAGAGGCTCTGCGCCTTCGGGTCGCTGATTGACGGGGTCAGCATAAAAAGCATGAAACTCATCTGCACGACTGGCTAAGAGTGTTTGTTTGGTTTTACCTTCCCAGCTGCCAAACCCCACTTCGCGAAGGTCATCTTCAATATGTACCGGTAGCTGATACTGTTCGCCGAGCCAATCGGCAAAGGCATGGCATCGGCTCAAGGGGGAGCTAATGATGCGCGTCCAAGGAATCTCCCCTTGGGTGCTATGTTGCATCTGCGTCCAGCCTTTTTCGCTCAGTGGGTCATCAATCGTATTGCCGCGATAACGACTGCCGCCAATGGGCTCGCCATGACGAAGGTAATCAATCAGTAAGGACATTAGGGATCTCTCGACTTTGCTTCACTTTACCACTGCATGGCGTGGCATATCGGTGCACTAGACAGGGTTTGCTGGCCTCTGTGGATTTACTGATACTCTAGAGCAATGAATCGATTGTTCGCTTTTTCACTGATGCTGTGCGCTCCCGCAACATGGGCGGCTGAGTCATGGGAACTAAATATTCACGGGCATCATCGTTACGTCTTTGGCGATGTGATTCTGCAAGGATATGTGCAGCTGCCTTGGGAGGTCTCGGTTAGCTTTACCGTGGATCAAGGACAGTTTGTGGCTGGCTCTGGGCTTGCGCAATGGAAAGGGGGTGCGACCAAAGGCAGTCATCCACCTCAGTGGTTTAATTGCGAGCTTTTAGAGGGTAGTTATCTTGATCCCAATCTAAAGCTTCTCGAGATGCCGCGGGTACGCTTTAGCCGTTTCCCAATCGCTGGAACCATCGAGCAGGGCCAATTAACGATTCGTCCGGGATATGAAGTGCCAGGTAACTACTTAGCGATTCGTTATGGATGTGAAACGCTTGATCCGGGTGCGGTTGAGTGGTTCTTATTTGCTAGCCGAAGTAAGAATGAAGAGGGTAAGCGCCAAGATGCTGAGACTAATGAGCAAGGTGATTACCGGTCGGCAGTCATTCGTGAGGTGAAAGTGCTACCGCCGAATGATGTAGTGAGTATGCCGCTACAAGACGGGTGGTCGTTTCAGCAAGGCCATCAGGAAGCTGATTATTTTGCGACCTATCAGCTTAAGCGCCGATGATATTTAAAGCGCATATCGTGCGATATCGACATCTGAATTGAGTGGCTGTTGATCGAGCAAATGATTTACAAAATGCTCGGCATGCCACGGAATAGTGAGTGAACCACGAGCACCAAAGCCGTTAAACAGTTTGAGTTTTTCATCGACAGGATGCGTGCCAATGAAAGGTTTACGATCAGAGGTTGCGGGTCTAACGCCTGCTGATTGTTCAAACGTTAAATCATCTGGCAGTGATTTAAATAAATTCTCTAAGCCCTGTTGAAGCTGCGTTCGAGCTTCTTTGGTTGGGTACTCATCCAGCTGCTCATGTTCATGCGTGGCACCAAAGCGATAGTTGCCATCATGTGTTGGTAAAATCCAATGTGCACTGTTGATGATGTGCTCTGTCAGCGGCGCTTTGGTTTTTAATGTAAAGAATTCGCCCTTATCAGGCTGCAGAGGTAAGTGCTGAAACCATGGGTTGTTACGCAGTCCGTAACCTTCGCAAAAGATGATGTCAGTTGCGTGGATGTTATTGAGTGTGATGCCATGGTCTTCAATAACGATATCCGAGTAGCTTATGCTCGTTTTCTGGTAAGCATCTTTTGAGATCAACCATTCGCGAAGGTCATTGAGCAGTACGGGTATATCCAGATAGCCGGTTTGTTTTTGCATAAAACCACCCAGTGGCGCATAGATGTTGTTATCAATCTCATCCTTATTAAGCATTTGATGGATAAACTCCTTGCTATCCGGTAGGGCAAGTTGCCTTTCGATAAAGCGATGTTGTTCTTCAAGATGGAGTAAGCGCAACATGTCGATAGCATGGAAGTAATGATTACCGCTTATCTTTTGTATGTCCGCATATAGTGCATGCGCATGGGTAAGCCAAAGCTGTGTTTCTGCTGGGCGATTGAAACGTTTTCCCTGTAAAGGGTTGATCAAGCCTGCAGCCACTTTAGAGGCGCTATGTTTAAGGCCGTCATCAATCACCATTACAGTTTGACCGCGATGCATCATTTCCCAGGCGAGTAGGCTGCCCGCAAGCCCCTGGCCGATAATCAGATGATCATAAGGATCTGACATCTTATTTTTCTGTGTACTGCCGCTGGTATTCAAACATCACAATTGATGCGGCGATACTGGCATTAAGACTTTCCATTAGACCGCTTAAAGGGATGCTTAAGGTGATTATGTCGGGATGATCAGCGGGATCAAAACTCAGACCGACTTCTTCATGACCAATAATGAAGGCAGCTTTTTTATCCAGTGCCACCTCATTCAAGTTCGCTTGGCCATTTGCGGCAAGAGCGTAGAGCGTGTGTCCAGAAGCGCGAAGTTGATCTAAGGATTGCTCAATCGTGTCATTAAACACGGCGGGAACTTTACGGAAAGCCCCCTTGGCTGGCGCAGGGTCAAAAACGCCGATGTTCACTAAGTGAATCGCTTCGCCGCCAAAGGCATGGGTGCTTCGGAAAATCTTAGGTACGTTGTAGCCGGCCTTGAGGTGATCGAGCACCATCACAAACGAGTGCTGGCCAGGCTCAGCCATCACATTACGTTGGCGATTTTTAAGGTAACGCTGCTCGACCTGCTTTTGTCGTTCAATGCGGTCGGCTTTTCGTTCGGCACGGGTCATTCGTTCGTTTTCGTCGCTCATCGCTACGATTGTTCGTTTCAATTCAATAGATACAGGCAGTTATTAGACCGCATAGCAAGGTACAATGCGAAGTTCTTATTTTTGGTGGTCCCTATGGCCGAACAGTTAATCGCAGCAGCTGAGGAAGTTTTATCCCGGGTTGATACGCCTGAAGCGTTGCGAGCGCTTGATAAATCAGACCTCAAAGGGGTCGCAAAAGCTGTACGAGATTACCTCGTGGGAAGCGTGTCTCAAACCGGCGGCCATCTCGCGGCGGGTTTGGGCGTTGTCGAGCTTACTGTTGCTTTGCATTACGTATTTAATACGCCAACAGATAGATTGATCTGGGACGTGGGTCATCAAGCTTATCCGCACAAGATTTTGACCGGCCGTCGTCAGCGTATGGATAGCTTGCGTCAAAAAGATGGCTTAAGTGGTTTTTTGAAACGTGATGAGTCTGAATACGATGCCTTTGGTGCGGGTCACTCAAGCACCTCGATCAGTGCGGCCCTGGGCATGGCCGTTGCAGCAAAGGCAGGAGGTTTGGATCGTGAACATATCGCAGTGATTGGCGATGGTGCTTTATCAGCTGGCATGGCGTTTGAAGCACTTAATCATGGCGGTACACTCGATGCCGATCTGTTGGTTATCTTGAATGATAACGATATGTCGATCTCTAACCCGGTTGGTGCGATCAGTAATTACTTAGCGCGGGTGCTTTCGAGTCGTTTTTATAACTCGATGCGGGAAGGAAGTAAGCAGGTGCTGAGCAAGCTGCCATCGATGAAAGATTTGGCACTGCGCTGGGAAGAACACATGAAGGGCATGGTGATGCCTGGCACACTTTTCGAAGAACTTGGGTTTACCTACATCGGTCCTATTGATGGACATAACCTTCCGTTGTTACTGAGTACGCTTGAGAATATGAAACGCATGAAGGGGCCGCGCTTCTTACATGTGGTGACACAAAAAGGGCGAGGCTATGCGCCTGCTGAAGGCGACCCTTGTGTGTATCACGGCGTAACCCCGTTTGATACTGATACTGGCAAGATGGAAAAGAAAGCTGCTGGTTTGAGTTACACCAAGGTATTTTCAGATTGGATCTGTGACCTTGCAGAGCAAGACCCACGCGTTTTTGCGGTAACTCCTGCAATGTGTGAAGGCTCGGGCTTGGTTGAGTTTAGTCGCCGCTTTGCCGATCGTTATCATGATGTCGGTATAGCTGAGCAACACGCTGTTACTTTTGCGGCAGGTTTGGCCTGTGAGGGTCAAAAACCCGTGGTGGCAATTTATTCGACCTTTTTGCAGCGTGCTTACGATCAATTGCTACATGATGTGGCATTGCAGAATCTTGACGTGACCTTTGCCGTTGATCGTGCAGGCTTTGTAGGTGCCGATGGTGCTACGCATGCGGGCAGCTTTGATTTAAGCTATGTGCGTTGCGTACCAAATATGGCTATCTTAGCGCCGAGCGATGAGGCTGAGTGTCGTGCCTTGCTGCAAACTGCGTATGAATTTTCGGGCCCTGCTTTAGTGCGTTACCCACGAGGTGGCGGTTTGGGTGCAACGCCTGAAAAAGAACTAACAACCGTCTCTTGGGGTAAAGGTCGCATTGTTCGAGATGGTCAGGATGTGGTGATCTTGAACTTTGGTTCTGTTCTGGGTCGGGCGTTAGAAGTTGCGGAACGGTTAAATGCGACTGTGGCTGATATGCGTTTTGTGAAGCCACTAGATCAAACGTTGATTAAACAAGTTGCTGCTGATCATTCTTTGATTGTCACGCTTGAAGAAAACGCGGTGGCGGGTGGTGCTGGCGCAGCGGTTGCTGAATATATCTCTACTGAGAATTTGCATAACCGTTTGTTACTACTTGGTATGCCGGATCACTTTATTGAACAGGCCGGCCAAGCTGAACAGTTGGATCAGGCGGGCTTGTCAGTTGATGAGATGTGCCAGCGTATTCAGGCACATCAATAAAACACACTTAATACGCCGGTGTAGCCATACAGGCGTCGGTGTGAAATCTCACCATTAGCAAAGAAGCCAATCAACGGCACGTCACCCAAGTGTTCTTTGATGATGTTGACTTCGACATTAGGCGCTCCAAACTCATGGCGTCCACGGCCTAGGCAGGTGTGGTAAAGCGCACCCTTGATGGGTTTGTTGGTGTTTGCTTTGAGTTGATCAACCATGTCGATTAAATCTTGTTTAGCCGCATCATTATCACGACGTGCAAATTGAATGCGTTGTCCCACATGTGCCATGTCGCCGATAGCGATCAGCTTATGATCGGGATCTAAACCAACTAAATTGCGAACCAAATAATCAGCGGTATCGGAGCCTTCAATAGGAAGTGCGGCAAAGATACGTCCGCCGACAGCGTGAAGATCTTCAGCGAGCTCAGGCCCTATGGCCTCTTTGAAGACATCTAGAGCGGGTCGGTCATCAATCTTGACGATGATGTGCTGTTCACACTCGGTGATGGTATGTGGCTCGCTAATCAATTGGCAGCCTTGGGCTAAGCGCGTATGTATAGCGATATTGCTACCGAGCAAAACACCTGAGAGACCGGCACCAACCGCTTGATCAGCAATCTGAACATTGAGTGTGTCAGAAGACGTTAGGCCACCAACGACAAAGCCTTGTAGTTGATCTGACAGTTGTTCAATCGTGTGTGGAACGGTGTGGTGACTTGGATCACCATGCACGACAGCAATGCTGGCAAAGTGTTGATCAATCCAACTGCGGTTTTCATCAAGCCAGACTTGTGGGTTATTTCGTAACGCTGGGATGACTCGAAAATCGTCTTTCTTAAAGTCAGTTACTAGAATTGCGATTGCTATTTCTTCATAAGTCTCGCGTCCCGTGCTGCATAGTGCTTCAGCGACTGAGCCTACCCAATGTGTAATGCCAGTATGAGAGCGTAGGTAATCAATAATGCGATCGGTTTCACTAGCAAGTTGATGATGGATGTAAATAAAGGCTAAGTCGCCAAGCGCTTCATTGGGAAGATCGCTGATGCAATTTTCGCAAATGGTTTTCCAGTCACTGCCGGTTTGATGAGTGTGTGAGAACACCAATGAACAACTCTTTGTTATTTAAATAAGTAGTGTATCGAGCCAGTGATCGAACAGCTATTCGGGAAAGCCAATAAAAAACCCCACGATCCTTTCGGATGGTGGGGTTGGTTCAGCGAAAGCGCTTAAGACTTTGATTCTTCAATCAACCGATGAATGATCGGCGCAAGAATAATCTCCATTGCTAAGCCCATCTTGCCGCCTGGCACAACCATGGTGTTGCGACGTGACATGAATGAGTTAGGAATCATTGATAACAAGCGCGGGAAGTCCACACCACATTTATCAGGATTAGCGAAACGAATAACGATGAAGCTTTCGTCAGGCGTTGGGATATCGCGCGCGATAAATGGGTTTGAGGTATCTACGGTTGCTACACGCTGGAAGTTAATATCGGTGCGTGAGAACTGGGGAGTAATATGGTTGATGTAGTCCGGCATACGACGCAGGATGGTATCGACGATAGTTTCTGCATCGTAGCCACGCTCAGCGTTATCGCGATGGATCTTTTGAATCCACTCAAGGTTTACAACAGGAACAACACCGACACCGAGATCAACGTGCTTCGCAACGTCAGCATCATCTGTTTGAACTAGGCCGTGAAGACCTTCGTAGAACATTAGATCGGTATTCGAAGGAACTGGCTCCCAAGGTGTGAACTCGCCAGGCTTCTTGTCAGTCCCTAGGCGCGCATTGTGCTCCGCAGCTTCTTCTTCGCTGTGAAGGTAGTAACGCTTTTCGCCACCACCGGTCTCACCGTAGGTTTGGAAAAGATCAGCTAATTTGCCGAATTCGTTTGCCTGAGGACCAAAGTGACTGATTTTGTTTTGAGTCATTTGGGTCTTCATTTCAGCGCGGTCGTAGCGGTGGAAGCTGTCGCCCTCGATGATCGCAGCATTGATTTGCTCACGATGGAAAATGGTTTCGAATGCACGCTTTACGGTACTGGTACCTGCGCCAGATGAACCGGTGACAGCAACCACTGGATGCTTCTTAGACATTGATGCCCCCTATGGAAAATTGGGTGAATCGGGATTGGAATTCAGCAAAAGTGCCAAAGACCGTGAAAAAACTTGTGCGATGTTAGCACAGTCAGGCAAGAATCCTGAGGCGCCCAAAGGAGATATAGCGTCTATGGGGCGTCGGGGAATCCCACGCCAGGGTTAAGGATATTATTGGGATCAAATTGTGCCTTTATTAAGCGCATTAATGTCAGGCTGTTTTCATCGAGTTCGCGGTTGAGGTAATTCTTCTTTACCCGGCCAATCCCGTGTTCGCCAGAGAGGGTGCCCTCAAGTGCAATCACAAGGTTAAAGACCTCGTCTAAACAGTCATGTGCTGCTTTAGCTTGCGTCGGATCATCCGGGTCTAGCAGCAAATTCACGTGAATATTACCGTTGCCGGCATGGCCAAAATTCACAATGGTGATGCTGTGTTTTTCAGCCAGATCAGCGAGGCCGTTGATCAATTGTGGGAGTCGAGAAACCGGCACCACCACGTCTTCGTTAATTTTTTTCGGCGCGACATTACGCAGAGCGGGCGAGAGAGATTTGCGCGTTAGCCAAAGTTTCTCAACTTGCTCTTGGGTTTCAGCTAAAAACACCTCAATGCAGCCTTCAGTATTTGCGGTATCACGAACCAGTTTGGCGTCATTTTCAATGGATGCCGCTGAGCCATCGACTTCAATCATGAGCATCGCTTGTGCCTCTGCAGGCAGTCCAAGGTCTGAAAACTCACGCACCATCTCAATGGCTTTGCCGTCCATAAATTCTAGTGCGCAAGGTGTGATAGCTTGCGCCATCAATTTGGATACTGCTTTTGCGGCGCTATCAATGTCGCGGTAGATGGCCTGCAACGTGGCTTTCTTCTCTGCAATCGGTGTGAGTTTTAACGTGGCTTCAGTAATGATGCCTAAAGTGCCTTCGGAGCCGATGAGTAGCCGTGTCAGGTCATAGCCAACAACCCCTTTGCTTGTGCGAACGCCGGTACGGAGCGTTTTGCCTTCACCGGTAATAACTTTTAGGGCCAGGGTGTTCTCACGGGGTGTGCCGTATTTCACTGCGCGTGGTCCCGCTGAATTATAGGCAAGGTTGCCTCCAATGGTGCACACCGCCGAGCTAGTTGGGTCAGGTGGCCAAAAGAAGCCGTGTTCAGCTGCGGCTTGTTGTAGTTCCTGATTGGTAAAGCCAGGGGAAACAATAGCCAGGCGATTATCAGGATCGATTTCTAAGCGCTGACGTAGGCGTTCTGTCGACATGACGATGCCGCCATTAGCGGGAACCGTTGCGCCGGTAGTGCCAGTGCCTTTGCCGCGCGTGATTAATGGAACATTATATTGGTTACAAAGTGAGACGGTTTTTTCAATCTGTTCATGGGTAGAAGGAAAGCAAACCGCTGCAGGTATCGCGTGCTGACGACTATTGTCGTAACCGTATGACCAGCAATCCGCTTCCTCGTTTAATAGACTCTCAGCATCGTAATGATGCCGGAGTTGTTCAATCAAAGCGGATGTGGAGTTCACCTTAGTCGATGTATTCGAAGAGACGCACGACGCGCTTCACGCCACTAATGTAGCGAACCTTCTCAACTACAGCATCGGCTTCTTCAGGTGTGAGTAGGCCCATTAGATAGACAGTGCCTAGTGATGAGGTTGTTTTTACACGAAGCGGATCAAAGCCTTGAATGCCGACGTTGAAGAGCTCAACTTTTACGCGACTAGTTAAAAGGGTGTCAGCAGCTGCTTCGCTCCAAGTGCCTTCTGCACCGACAGTCACTTCGTTATACACATGTCGAACACGCTCAATTTTTGTCAGTCTGTCTCGGAAACGCGCAACGATGTCAGCATCTACGGCTTGGCCGGTGAGCAGGATCTGTAAGTTGTAGACATCGATGCTGATGTTTGAATTGCGTTGCAGATTTTCATTCTGGCTTCTTGCTTGAAGCGCTTTAACTAAAATTGCTTTGTCTTCAATAAAAGTACCGGTGGTGCGACGGTCATGTGCCACGGTTGCTCCGGTTGTCCCAGCACCGACGACTACTGCTGCGCAGCCACTGAGGAGACTTGTAATAAGTAAAGCAACTATGAAGCGAAGGCTTAAGCGAGAAGTGTGCGAGTTCATACAACAAACGTCCTAATAATATGTTGAGGCTATTTTAGCCTGCGTTGAAGGCATCTTTCACCCATTGAATCTGATGATCTTTGTCTAAAGCGACAACGTCAAAACGGCATGGGCTATCGTCAAGGTGTGTAGAAAGGTAATGTTGAGCCGTAAGAATGATTTTTTGCTGTTTCCGTTGATCAACGCTTGCGAGTGCGCCACCAAATCGGTTTGAGCTACGTTGTCTCACCTCGATAAATACCAAGGTATTTTGATCCCACATGATGAGATCGATCTCGCCAAAACGTGAGTGATAATTTTGCTCTACAAGCGTCAACCCCATTTGAGCGAGATGTTTTGCAGCAAGTGACTCAGCCGGATGGGGTTTGGTTGGCGCCATAGGTGACTCACAGCGTATGGATAAGCTAGCGAGTAATCGGCGCATACCCCAGTGCTTTTAGACGTTTGCCGAGTTTGACCCAAACGGTTTGACGCTGAATGACGCCCTGGTCATCAATACTCAAACTGCCTGTTTGACCATCTAGCGTTTGATTTGAATCCTTAGCGAGCGCATCGGTATAAAAGACTAACTTCAAAGCATCGCGGCCCATGGCGTAAAGTCGTAGATCCGATAACGTTTCTGGAAATGTTTTGTTGGCAGCATCTCGATCTTTGCGTGCTAACAATAAGGGTGCGTCAGATACGGTGATGCCATTCAAATCCGCTAGTTGTTGCTTGTCCAGGTAGCCATTCCAGATTGAAGAGCTGGCGTATAAAGGCAAGTCGCCAGCGCGATGAAATTCGAGTTGTGGGGCAAAGCTTTGGGCTTGTCGTGGTTGGGCGGCTAAATAGATAGAATCAACATCATTGCGACGACGGGGTTCATAGTTGATCTTTTCACCGAGTAGTTTGCGAATCGATTCGTAACGTTGCTCGCTGGCGGTGAGATGCAAAGGTGTTTTGATGTCAGTTGAAAAATCAACGGCCTCATCATTGTAAGTTTGATGTGTGGGTAGTGTCCCAGTGATTTTTTCCCAGCGGGCTTTAAAAGCTTGTGCCATACGTTCACCCCATGCGTTGTTCGGAGTGAAAAGTAATGGTGCTTGGTGATTCTGCAACCATAAGAAGTCAGCCGCTTGTTCGGCTTCGCTTTCAGGTAGAAGTGCAAAGCGATAAAGCGATTGATTTTTAGCGTTTAGTGGAACGTGGTTTAAGGCTAGAACCGGTACTGGTAATGTCTCAGCCTGTGCAAGCTGGCTAACGGCCTGTTTCTCTAGTGGTCCAATGGCGAATTCAGCACCTTCATTAATAGCTTGTAGTACAAGAGATGTGATGTCGGTATTGTTTGTATCGTAAAAGGATAGCTTAGGGCGATCACTTGGATTGGTTAGGTGCCACTGCGCAGTGATGCCTTCACGTAATGTGTTGCCGGCGTAGGCTAAGTCACCACTCATAGGAAGAAAAACTGCCGCGTGTTGATAACGTTTGGCGATCAGTCGTTTTTTGATAGGTCCTTGTGTATTTGCAGGGTGGTCGGGATGGGTGTTTAGCCATAATGCTAACTGCGCTTCGCGATCGGTTTGATTATCGATACGCTGGATTAATTCGTACTGCATCCAAGCTTTAGTTTTTTGATCACTAGGCTGTAGGTTTTGCAATGCCCAACTAGGCGTGTTGCTTAAAAGTCTTGCGATAGCGCTGATAAGGAAGTTCTTCTGTTTAGCTTGTTCGCTGAGTTGCTCTAATTGGCTGTAGGCAATCGCAGCGCTTAGCGTGTTGCCTTGTTGCTCGTTAAGTTGTCCGCTTAAAGCGTAGAAACGAGATTGCGCTGCGCGAGGTAATTTATTGATCTCGATGCGTTGCAGTTCCTGCAGTACAGAGGGTGCGTTGTTGCCATCAAAAAGAAGAATGGCGCGTAACAACTGAAAGCGAGCGAGTTGTTCACCGTTAAGTTTGCGCTCGTTGATTGACAGTAAAAGGTCTTCAGCGGAAGCATTGTTGCCTTGTTGAAAAGCACTTTCTGCCTGAGCAAGAAAGGTGTCTCCTGCGATGTTTTTCGTTTCAGCGGTAACTTTTGGTTCACTCGAGCCTTTAGGTAAAAAGGACTGCATGGGTTGGCATGCGCTTAAAAGAAAAGCGGTGCTGACAAAAAAGATGCTGATTAAACGTTGCATGGAATAGCGATGTGCGGCGAACATAAAGTCTGAATCATCAAAGACAGGGGGCGAGGTGTCAAACCTAGCGCAAAAAGGGACCTTATATATAGTTGCGACACCCATTGGTAATCTCTCGGATTTATCAGAGCGCGCAAAGGCTATTTTGTCTTCGGTGGACCTCATTGCAGCAGAAGATACTCGGCACACCAAGAAGCTGCTGCAGCATCTTGGTATTAACCAGCGGTTACTGGCGCTACACGAGCACAATGAAGATGAGAAAAGTGCGCTTGTGGCGGATCGCTTGGCTGCTGGAGAATCAGTAGCTCTGGTTTCAGATGCAGGTACCCCTTTAATTAGTGACCCCGGCTTTCCGTTGGTGCGTGAGTGTCACCAACGTTCTATCCCAGTTTCGCCCATACCTGGCTCAAGTGCGCTGATTGCGGCCTTGTCGGCATCAGGTCTGGCTACAGATGAATTTCACTTCATTGGGTTTGTGCCGCGTAAGCCGAATGCACGTCGAGAGGTCTTCAGCGAAAAAGCGAATGCGTCAGGCACTTGGCTTTTTTATGAAAGTTCGCACCGAATTGTTGAATCTTTGCGTGATTTAGCAACAGTTATCGGTGACTTACGTCGCGTGGTGTTGGCCCGAGAGCTAACAAAGCTACATGAAACGATCATTTCAGCCCCACTTTCTGAGCTTATAGGTCATGTGACCGCCGACGATAATCAACAGAAAGGTGAGTTTGTTGTCATTGTTGAGGGTGCTCCTCAGGTGGAAGAAAGTGAAGATTTCTCAGACGTTGACCGCATTTTGCGAATTTTAATAGCAGATTTGCCGTTAAAACAGGCCTCGAGTCTGGTCGCTGAAATTACCGGTGTGAAGAAAAATATCGCTTATCAACGTGGTCTGGCGCTAAAGGCTTAAGTTAAAATAGTCTCCGAGTTGACCAGACGATCGCGGCCCTTGTGGCGGAGGAAAGTCCGGGCTCCATAGGGTAGAGAGCCAGATAACATCTGGGCGGCGCGAGTCGACGGAAAGTGCCGCAGAAAAAATACCGCCTAAGTCTGTAAAGACCGGTAAGGGTGAAAAGGTGTGGTAAGAGCGCACCGCGCAACTGGCAACAGGTGTGGCAGGGTAAACCCCTCTCGGAGCAAGACCAAATAGGGAAACACGCGTAAGCGCTCTGCGACCCGCAGAGGTTTCCGGGTAGGTCGCTTGAGCTGCCTGGCGACAGGTATGCCAGATGAATGGTCGTCCACGACAGAACCCGGCTTATCGGTTAACTCGTTCAATAAACCCCAGTGGCGTGAAAATGCTCTGGGGTTTTCCTTTTTTGGCTACTTTTTTACCAACTCTTCATGTTTCACTTTAAGTAGCAACGTTATAAAGCTGTTTTTCAACGGTAATTTTATAATTCTGGATTTTCGCTAAGTTGCTGAGAAATAAGCATTTTTTCCTAAAAAAAGGTTGACCAAGTGGGTTGATGTACCTAGAATTTCTATAAAGGTGGCGAATTGTGGGGCGAATTGGGGAATTCGTGTCACTTCATTCATTTGGAGAGGTGAAACGTGTTTTTGGGTGTGAATACGCTCAATGTGGATGCGAAGGGGCGCATGGCTATTCCGGCAAAGCATCGGGATGAGCTTGCGTCTTGTTGTGCCTCTCGTGTTGTCGTCACGATCAACCCCCGTGAGCACTGTCTATGGCTCTACCCTGAAAATGTTTGGCGTGATATCGAACGTAACCTCTCTCGACTCCCCACTTTGAAACGCCAAAATCTAATCCTGCAGCGTTTATTGTTAGGTCATGCCTCTGAGGTAGAGCTTGATAGCCAGGGTCGTATTTTGTTGTCCGCCGAGTTGCGTGAGTACGCATCGCTCGATAAGCGAGTGGCCTTGGTTGGCGAGGGTACTCGTTTCGAAATCTGGGATGAAGAGTCTTGGTTGGGCAATCGTGAAGGCTGGTTGGCTGAAGCCAATGATCTTGATTCGGATCTATCCGATGAGCTTGGCGATATGGTGTTGTGATGAGTGATCTCGGACATCGCACGGTGTTACTCGATGCGGCGGTAGAGGCCCTCTCAATTCAGCCTAAAGGGATTTATATCGACGGCACTTTTGGTCGGGGTGGTCACAGCACGCTTATTTTAAAAGAGCTAGGCGAATCTGGTCGCTTGATTGCATTCGATAAAGATCTCGCAGCGATTGATGTAGCTAAGCAGTTGTTTGCTGATGATTCACGATTTGTTATCCATCATGAAAGCTTTGCAGATTTAAAGCTTATTGCTGAGCAACATGATCTATTGGGCAAGATCGACGGTGTATTGCTTGATCTTGGTGTGTCATCACCACAGCTTGATGAGGCGGATCGCGGTTTTAGCTTCATGAAGGAGGGGCCGCTAGATATGCGCATGGACCAAGCGCGTGGTTTGTCTGCGGCGGAATGGTTGGCTGAAGTTGAAGAAGCAGATTTAGTCACTGTGCTTAAAGAGTATGGTGAAGAAAAGTTTGCTAAGCGCATTGCTCGAGCCATTGTTGAGCAGCGCGATAAGGCGCCACTGACCACAACCTCTGAGTTGGCAGCATTGGTTGAAAAAGCAATACCCGTGAAAGATCGTTATAAGCACCCTGCGACGCGCACCTTTCAAGCCATTCGTATTTTTATCAATCGTGAGTTAGTTGATCTAGAAGAAGTATTGGCTTCGGTAATTGATGTTTTGGCACCGGGTGGTCGTTTGGTTGTGATTAGCTTCCATTCGCTCGAAGACCGTCGCGTTAAACAGTTCATGAAACGTGAATCACAAGGCCCCAAGCTGCCTAAAAAATTACCTATCGCACATGTCGAAACGCAAGGACGCTTACGTCTGATGGGTAAGGCGGTTAAAGCGTCTGAAGAAGAAGTTGCGGCAAATTCTCGTGCACGAAGCGCTGTGATGCGTATTGCGGAGGTGGTGGCGTGAGTTCAAAGCAACGCTTGTGGTTATTCGCCGTAATGTTTCTTGTGTTGGTAAGCGGTGTTGCGGTTGCCAATATGAAATACCAGTCACGTCTACTGTTTGTTGAATCGCAAAAGCTTCGTGCCTCAATGGATAAAGAGGTGTTGGAAGAAGGTCGTTTGCGATTAGAAATCGCAAGTCGTGGTGATTTTGATCATGTGGTTCGTGAAGCTGCAGTGCGCCTTGATATGCAGTCACCGTCATCAAAGCAAGTGGTGGTTTTGGACTGATGGCGGCTAAGAAGCAACAACGTATCAAGCAGTATCAGCGTGAGCAGGCGGGTGTGCCGAATGCGGCATGGCGTCGTCATTTGGTAAGTGTTCTTTTTGTGCTTTGTGGGCTTTTACTGCTGTGGCGGGCTGTCGATAAGCAGATCCTTGAGAGTGATTTCCTTCAATCAAAAGGTACTGAGCGGTATGTTGAAACGGTAGAGATTGAGGCGCATCGCGGCATGATTACCGATCGACGTGGTGATGTTGTCGCTATGAGCACGCCGGTTGATACGATCGCGGCTAATCCTCGTTTGCTTTCCGCAAGTAATGAAAAGTTGATGCCCTTGGCGCAGGCGCTAGAGATGTCGCTTGCGCAGTTAAAGGAAATTATTTCTAGTTCGTCATCGACGTATTACGTTCGCTTAAAAAGAAAGTTGCAGCCATCAGAAGCTGACTATGTTTTAGCAGTAGCTAAAGCGAATGGTTTAAAAGGTTTATATAAAGAACGTTCTTATCGTCGCTATTACCCAATGCATGAAGTGTTTTCGCATGTCGTTGGATTTACAAATTACGAAGACAAAGGCCAGGAAGGTCTTGAGCGTGTTTTTGATCAGCAGTTAGCTGGTTTGCCGGGTAAAAAGCGTGTCTTGCGTGATGGCCGTCGCCAGGTTGTTGAAGATATCGAAAATATTCAGATGGCAGAGGATGGGAAGCATCTCGCGTTAAGCCTTGATGCGCGTCTGCAATACATTGCTTATCGTGAGTTAAAGTCGGCTGTGTCTAAAAACAGTGCGACATCGGGCTCAGCAGTTGTGTTGGATGTGAGGACGGGTGAGGTTTTGGCGATGGTGAATCAGCCTGGCTATAACCCAAATGGCAATCGTTCCTCTAAGAACGGACGTCTGCGCAATCGTGCGGTTACCGATACCTTCGAGCCCGGCTCAACTATGAAGCCCTTTGTAGTGTTGGCTGCTCTTAATGATGGTGAAGTTGATCAGGATGAGATCATTGATGCGACTTCAGCTTATTACAAGGTAAGGGGTGGAACTGTTAAGGATGATCATGGGCCTTACGGCATGATTGATCTGGGTACTTTATTAGCAAAATCGAGTAATGTAGGTGCTGCAAAGTTAGCGATGCGTCTCGATTCTGAAAAGTACTACGAATTTTTGAAGCGCTTTGGGTTCGGCGAGCCTGTGTCATTTAATTTCCCTGCAGAGACTTCAGGTGTTTTACCGCATTGGTCAGGTTGGGCTGAAATTGAAAAAGCGACCATCTCTTATGGTTACCGATTATCTACAAATACTATTCAGTTGGCTCGAGCATATGCGGCATTAGCTAATGATGGGGTGGCTATCCCTTTAACTTTATTGAAGCGTGGTGATAAAAGTTTCAAGGGACATCGCGTCATCGATGCAAGCTCAGCAATAGCTGTTCGTGAGATGTTGACTAAAGTCGTGGAGCCGGGTGGCACTGCTACCAAGGCGGCGGTCTCGAATTATCAGGTAGCGGGTAAAACAGGCACTTCAAAAAAGGTTGCGCCAGAGGGCGGTTATTCAAAAGATAGATATGTAAGTTTGTTTGCGGGTCTAGCGCCTGCTGACAACCCGCGACTCGCTATGGTCGTAATGATTGATGAGCCTAAAGGAAAGCAGTATTACGGCGGTCAAGTTGCGGGTCCGGTGTTTTCAAAAACCATGTCAGAAGCGTTGCGCTTAATGAATGTTAAGCCAGATGTTGAAAAGCCTGATGTTCGTTTGGCTTCAAAGGGGGTGCGCTAATGGCTTGTCGCCCTGATCAAAAGTCAATGTTGCTTGGCGAGTTGCTAAAAGGTGTTGCTGATAGTGGATCGGCATCACGTTTACTTATAAATGCCATCTCTATGGATAGTCGCGATATTAAGCAAGGGTCACTGTTTTGTGCGGTGGTTGGTGCGACACATCACGGCCTTGATTATTTAAAAGAAGTCATTGAGGCCGGAGCGGTTGCGATCGTTGCTGAGGCCGGTGGTCGTTGGGATCGTGTTTCTATAGCGGATGCAGCGGGTCGATATGGCTTGCCTATTATCTTGATTGAGGACTTAGGTAGAAAGGTTGGTCAGTTAGCTTCTTGTTTCTTTGGTTATCCATCGCAATCACTACGCGTTGTCGGCATCACCGGCACAAACGGTAAAAGTAGTGTTGCGCATTATGTTGCGTCAGCCTTGTCACAAAAGATATCAGCAGGTGTGCTTGGCACACTTGGAAACGGACTGTTTGGTGATCTGTCACCGAGTTCGCACACCACATTAAATCCAGTTTCTCTGCAGGCTGAGATTTCACGTCAATTAAGTCAGGGTGCAAAAGCAATAGCGATGGAAGTGTCATCGCATGCCTTAGATCAATCGAGGTTGGCGGGCGTTACTTTTCATACGGTTGTCTTTACAAACTTGTCGCAAGATCATTTGGATTACCACAAAACAATGGAAGCTTATGCTGCGGCAAAAACACGCCTATTCCGACGTGCAGGTGTGATGCATGCCGTGGTGAATGTGGATGATGCGCATGGTGCAACTATGGTTGCTCAATATGGTCGTGATCAATCTTTTGTTGCAGTTAGTATAAAGAGTAAAAAGTCAGAAGTTGCTGATCGTTTTATCGCGGCAAGCTCTGTTAAAAGTTCATCGACAGGTTTGAAGATTACGTTTGACTCTAGCTGGGGAGCGGGATCGATCAGTAGCGATTTGTTGGGTGAGTTTAACGCGGAAAACTTATTGCTTTCTTTAGGTGTTCTTCTTTCATGGGAGATGCCATTGGAAACAGCAATTGAGGTACTTCAAACAGTTAAGTCAGTGCCTGGCCGCATGCAGGTGATTCGATGTGATAAAGCGCCGTTGGTAATTGTCGACTTTGCTCATACTCCAGATGCGCTTGATCAAGTGTTATCGGTTTTACGTCAGCAATGTGATGGCCAATTGGTTTGTGTGTTTGGTTGCGGTGGTAACCGAGATGCCATGAAGCGCCCTTTGATGGGTGCAGCAGTGCAAAAGCACGCAGATGTAATCTGGCTGACAGATGACAATCCTCGTGATGAATCGGGCGATGAGATTATCAATCAAATTAAACAAGGCATGCAGCTGACAGAATCAGTGCATGTTGAGCGTGATCGCGAGAAGGCAATTGCTAAAGCGATTGCTGCAGCATCAATTAATGATGTGGTCTTGATTGCGGGTAAAGGCCACGAGGCTTATCAAGAGATTAAAGGTCAGACAATTGCTTTCTCTGATCAAGCGGTAGCAGAGCGCGTTCTCACTGAGGTGGCGGCATGATTCGTTTTGCATTGTCAGAAGCGGCTGTCGCAATGAATGGCGTGTTGGTCGGTGGCGATGCTGAATTTTCAGTTGTCAGTACAGATACACGAACACTGTCGAAGGGTGACTTATTTGTCGCATTGAAGGGCCAGCGTTTTGACGCACACGATCATGTAGATCAAGCCTGCGATAAAGCCGTGGGTGTAGTTGTTTCACGAGATGACACGACATGTGCTTCGATAAAAGTTAAAGATACACGTCTTGCTTTAGGTGATTTGGCGGCGGCTTGGCGAGATAAAAGTTCAGCAAAGATCGTTGGTTTAACCGGTAGCAATGGCAAGACTACTGTTAAAGAGATGATTGCGGCGGTCTTGGCGCAGGTTGCGCCTACTTTGGCAACAAAAGGTAATTTTAATAACGACATTGGCATGCCTCTAACTCTTATGCGTTTACAAGATGAGTCATATGCTGTGATTGAGATGGGCGCAAATCACCATGGTGAGATTGATTATTTGTCGCGCATTTGCCGCCCAGATGTGGCGCTCTTAAATAATGCTGGTCGTGCACATCTTGAAGGCTTCGGTGATTTGGCGGGTGTTGCGAAAGCTAAGTCTGAAATTTTGCATGGCCTAAAAGATAGTGGTGTCTTTGTTTATAACGCGGATGATCAATTTGCAGATCAGTGGATTGAGAAAGCCAGTGATGTGAAGCGTGTAGGCTTTGGGTTAACTGATAAGGCGCATGTGCGTTCTCAAGATAATAGCTACACAATTGAATGGCTTGAAGAAGGTTGTGTCGCAAGCTTTGATGTTGAAACAGAAGATAAAAGCTTTTCGGTGTCGTTAAAGCTACTGGGTAAACATAATCGTATGAATGCACTGGGTGCCATCGCGGTGGCTTTGTCGCTCGATGTGCCAGTTGAAAAAATTCAAGCAGGTTTGGCAAGTTTGAACTCGGTGCCGGGCCGCTTACATAGTTTAAAAGGTGTAAGTCAGTCTCGATTGATTGATGACAGCTATAACGCAAATCCTGAATCTGTTATTGCGGCAATAACCTTATTATCAAGCGCGCCAGGTCGTCGTATTTTGGTTTTGGGTGATCTGGTTGAGCTGGGTGATGATCAAGATCAATTGCATGCGGAGCTCGGTCAGGCGGCAGCAGAAGCAGGTATTGATGTGTTGTTTACTTGTGGTCAGTACATTCAGTATGCGCACGATGTGTTTACTGGCGAAAAGCATCATTACCAACAACAGGCCGACTTAATTGCTGCTATGCAGTCTTATGTGACAAAAGATGATGTGATCTTGGTGAAAGGGTCTCGATCAAGTCATTTGGAGCATGTGGTTTCTGCGTTACAACAGGGGGAGTCACTATGTTGATGATGTTGGCTGATTATCTCGCGCAGTTTGATTCCGGCTTTGGTGTCCTCAGCTATATTACCTTGCGTGCCATTTTGGCTGTGTTAACAGCATTGCTGATTTCGTTTTTGGTTGGCCCGGCAATGATTCGTCGTTTGACGGCATACAAGGTTGGTCAAACGGTGCGTGATGATGGTCCTCAATCGCATCTAAAAAAAGCAGGCACGCCAACAATGGGTGGTGCGCTTATCTTAGTGGCGGTAGCGATCTCTACCTTGTTATGGGCTGATTTATCTAATCGTTATGTCTGGATCGTTTTGTTAACGACATTAAGTTTTGGCTTAATTGGTATGTATGACGACTACCGTAAGCTCGTACTGAAAGATTCGCGTGGCTTATCAGGGCGTTGGAAATACTTCTGGCAATCATTGTTTGGTTTTGCTGCGGCTTATGTTCTTTATACAACGGCTGTTGTTCCAGCTGAGACGCAACTGATCTTACCTTTCTTTAAAGATGTGATAATTGATCTTGGTCCATTCTTCATGGTGCTGACCTATTTCGTCATTGTGGGTTCATCTAATGCAGTCAATCTAACCGATGGTTTAGATGGCTTGGCGATCTTGCCAACGGTGCTTGTCGCAGGTGCATTAGGTATTTTTGCGTATGCATCTGGTCACGCACAGATTGCTAACTATTTGTTCATCCCTAATCTTCAAGGCGTTGGTGAAGTAGCCATTTTCTGTGGTGCTTTAGTTGGCGCTGGTTTGGGCTTCCTGTGGTTTAACGCATATCCAGCAATGGTGTTTATGGGGGATGTCGGCTCTTTGGCGCTCGGCGCTGCATTGGGTGTTGTAGCCGTTGTTGTGAGGCAAGAGGTTGTGCTGTTCATTATGGGTGGCATTTTTGTCATAGAGACCTTGTCGGTCATCATGCAAGTGGCTTCATTTAAGCTCACTGGTAAGCGTATTTTTCGAATGGCGCCGATCCATCATCACTTTGAACTGAAAGGCTGGCCAGAGCCTCGCGTCATTGTGCGTTTCTGGATTATCACCGTCATCTTGGTGCTTGTTGGTTTAGCAAGCTTGAAGGTGCGCTAATGATGAACGCCTTGATCGATCAATTTGAACAAGCGCCAAACATGCCAAAGACATTGGTTGTGGGTTTGGGTGTGACAGGTTTATCGGTTGCGCGCCACTTGTACAAACGTGGCAGACCTTTTGCGGTAATTGATTCGCGTGAGAAACCACCGGGTATTCAAGAGTTGCAGTCTGAAATGCCAGATGTGCCCGTGTTCCTGGGTGCATTTGATGTTGAGCTATTTAAGATGGGCGATCGCTTGGTGGTGAGCCCTGGTATTGCGTTATCAACACACGAGATTCAAGCGGCGATTGCATCCGGTGCTGAGGTGATGGGTGATATCGAGTTATTTGCTCGAGCGGTCAATGCGCCAGTCGTAGCGATCACAGGTTCAAACGGCAAGAGCACAGTTACCACTTTGGTAGGTGAGATGGCAAAAGCGGCGGGTCGTCATGTTGCCGTTGGAGGCAATCTTGGAATCCCAGCATTGGATCTTATTCAGCCGGATGTGGATCTTTATGTGTTGGAGCTTTCGAGCTTCCAATTAGAAAGTACCCATAGCTTAGCGCCAGCAGTGAGCTGTGTACTGAATATCCAAGCGGATCATATGGATCGTTATGATTCGATTGAAGATTACGCAAACGCTAAAGCAACCATTTATAGCCATGCCATGGTGGGTGTTCGTAATGCCGATGACCCGCGCGTGATGGCAATGTTGGCTGACGATGAAGGTTGGACATTTAGTAGCGGGAAGCCAGCCAACGATAGAAGTTTTGGCATTAGTGAGCATGAAGGTGAGGCTTGCTTCTGCCGTGGTGAATTACCCTTCATGCCGGTTAGCGAGCTGCGTATTCCCGGTAAACATAATCAAACTAATGCATTAGCAGCACTGGCGATTGGTTGCAGCATGGGTTTTCCACCCACTGTGATGGCTGATGTTTTACGCCAGTTCCCGGGGTTGCCGCATCGCACTCAGTATGTTGCAGAGAAGGATGGTGTGCGTTGGTATAACGACAGTAAGGCGACGAATGTGGGCGCCACCGCTGCAGCTTTATTGGGTTTATATGGCGATCAGGCGAATGCAGTTGTTTTGCTTGGTGGTGATTGCAAAGGTGCAGACCTAACTGAGTTGACCCCGGTTCTTGAGAAAACAGCTCGTTCGGTTATTTTGATGGGGCGTGACGCAAAGCAAATGGCTGCGATCATCCCCTCATCATGTGAAATGCGTGATGCTGAGAATATGCAGCAAGCGGTTGAGTTAGCACATCAATTGGCCAAGTCTGGCGATCATGTTTTGCTGTCACCGGCTTGCGCAAGCCTTGATCAGTATAAAAACTTTGCTCAGCGCGGTGAGATGTTTGTAGATGCGGTAAGGCGGTTGCTGTCATGAAGAAGCCATCGCAGCTTAAAGCAAGTTATAAGCCAATCGAGAGTCGTTTTGACTTTTGGCTATTGCTTGCTGCAATTGCCCTTTTGGGCTTCGGTATCGTAATGGTTGCCTCAGCATCAATGCCGCGTGGCGCATTGCGTGGTGATGAATTCCGTTTCGTTGATCGACACCTGATCGCCGTATTGATGGGTGTCATGGGTGCAGTCTTAGTTTATTTCACGCCAGTTGAGTGGTGGAAGCGTTACAGCACGCATCTATATGTTGTTGGCTTGTTGTTACTTGCGGTTGTGTTTATTCCAGGCTTGGGTATTTCTAAGAATGGTGCAACACGTTGGGTTGTTCTTGGGCCGATTAGTTTGCAGACATCTGAGTTTATGAAGTTGTTTGTGGTGCTCTTTTTAGCAGGCTACCTGGTGCGTCGTCAGTTAGAGGTGGCTCACACAGTTTGGGGTGTTGCCAAGCCATTCATAGTTTTGGTTGTTGCTTGTATTTTCTTGATGCTGCAGCCAGATTTGGGCACCACAGTGTTGTTGCTTGCTATTGCGCTTGGCTTACTTTTCTTAGCGGGTGCGCCTTTGTGGCAGTTTGGCGCGCTATTAGCCTTGGCGGCAGCAGCCGTATCAACCATATTGTGGACATCGCCTTGGCGTCTCGAACGAGTTAAAGCGTTCTTGAATCCTTGGGAGCATGCTCAAGACAGTGGTTGGCAGTTAACACAAGCGCTGATTGCCTTTGGTCGTGGTGAATGGACTGGGGTTGGCTTGGGTAATGGCATTCAAAAGCAATTCCATCTACCCGAAGCGCATACCGATTTTGTAATGGCAGTGATTGGTGAAGAGTTAGGCCTTGTTGGCACCTTAACCATCGTAGCCTTGTTTGGTATTTTGGTATGGCGTGCGCTATCAATGGGCGCGACTGCGGAAAAACTAGGTAAACGTTTTGAGGGCTATGTTGCTTATGGCTTAGGTATTTGGCTGGGTCTACAGGCCTTTATCAATATTGGCGTGAATATGGGTTTGATGCCAACTAAAGGTTTTACCTTGCCGTTTATCTCTTATGGCAGCAACTCCTTAATTGTGTGTTGTGTGGCGATTGGTATGTTGTCGCGTATCTATCGCGATAATCAATTAGATCCAGGTAGTCGACCTAAGGGGGCTGCATGGCAACGCGCGTAATGATTATGGCGGGCGGCACCGGCGGCCATGTGTTCCCAGCAATTGCGGTTGCAGATTTTCTCCGCGCCAAAGGTTGTAGTGTAACTTGGTTGGGTACGCCCAATAGCTTCGAATCACGTGAAGTGCCGAAGCATGGCTACGCCTTAGAGCTAATTGATAGTTTTCGATTACGTGGACAGAAAATCACAAGTTTGTTTTCTGCGCCTTATCGTATGACACGCGCTATTTACCAAGCGTTAGCAGTGCTTCGAGCAAACAAGCCTAATGTTGTACTTGGTATGGGCGGCTTTGCTTCTGGTCCTGGTGGTTTAGCGGCTGCTTTATTGCGTATTCCTTTAGTAATTCATGAACAAAACACCGTGCCAGGTCTAACCAATCGTTGGTTAAGTAAGCTAGCTGACCGTATTTTACAGGCGTTCCCTAATAGCTTGCCGCAAGAAAAAGTGGTGACATGTGGTAATCCAGTGCGTGAATCCATCTTGGCGATTGAGCGTTCGGAAAAACCAATTGATGAAAAGCTACAGATATTAATTGTGGGTGGTTCATTAGGCGCGCGTGCACTTAATGATCATTTGCCAGAAGCTTTATCGTTGTTAACGCCAATGGAACAGCCAAAAATACTGCATCAAGTAGGTCGTAATGATTTACATGAAGTGCAAGCTCGGTATGAGCAATTGGGTGTCTCTGCAGAGGTTGTTGAGTTTATTGACGATATGGCTTCGGCTTATCAAGAAGCTGACTTAGTGATTTGCCGTGCAGGAGCCTTAACCGTTTCAGAGGTCGCTGCAGCAGGTATCCCAGCAATCTTCATTCCATTTCCTTATGCGGTGGATGATCATCAAACTCAAAATGCTCGTTACCTTGTTGAAGCGGGTGCAGCTCGGTTGATTAAGCAAGCGTCATTGGATGTGGATGACTTGGCTAAATTATTGCGTGGCTTGTTGTCAGATCGTGAGGCTTTAACCTTGATGGGTAAAAAAGCCTTGGCGCACGCAAAACCAAATGCAACGGCATGTGTCGCAGAACAGGTTCTTGAGGTGGCAGCATGACTGAGCTGAATCTCAATCTACCTCGTTACGCTGCTGAGACCATGGGCCGTATGCGTAAGCTACATTTCGTAGGCATCGGTGGTGCCGGCATGAACGGCATTGCGCAGGTGATGTTGAATTTGGGTTATCAAATCTCAGGTTCAGATATTAAAGCTAACCCTGCGACGGATCGTTTGGTAGAACAGGGCGCGAGTATACATATTGGTCATGCGACTGAGAATGTGTCAGGTGTTGATGCCGTAGTTATCTCTAGCGCGGTTAAAGCTGATAATCCAGAGGTTGTGGCGGCGCGTGAGCAGCGTATCCCAGTTGTTCCGCGTGCTGAAATGCTCGCAGAGATTATGCGTTTCCGTTATGGCGTGGCCGTTGCTGGTACACACGGGAAAACAACTACGACCAGTTTGGTGGCTAGCTTACTGATTGAGGGCGACCTAGATCCTACTTATGTGATTGGCGGCAAGCTAAATTCAGCGGGCAACTATGCGCACTTAGGTGAAGGTGAAGTGTTGGTTGCTGAAGCGGATGAGAGTGATGCGTCATTCCTATATCTGCAGCCAATGATCTCTATCGTTACCAATATCGATGAAGATCACATGACTACGTATGGTGGCGAATTTGAACGTTTACGCGCTGCCTTCTTAGAATTCTTACATCACATTCCATTCTATGGTTTGGCTGTTTTATGTATTGATGATGACAACGTACGCGACCTATTGCCCGAAGTCACTCGTCGTATACGTACCTACGGTCTAAGTGATGATGCGGATGTTCGTGCAAGTAATGTGAGGCAAATGGCCGCAGTGACGTCGTTTGATGTTGTGATTGATGGACAAAAAGCTTTCGCAGTCGATCTTGCGATGCCTGGCTTGCATAACGTGCGCAATGCATTGGCTGCAATAAGTGTGGCTCTTGAGTTAGGCGTTAGCGTTAACAAGATTCAAGCAGCTCTTAACAAGTTTGCAGGTATTGGGCGTCGTTTCCAAGTTCAGGGTCAATGTAAGACGGATAAAGGCGAAGTGATGCTGGTTGATGATTACGGTCATCACCCAAGCGAAATTGCAGCAACAATTGCAGCAGTGCGTGCAGGTTGGCCTGAGCGTCGGTTGGTCTTGGCGTTTCAACCGCATCGTTATAGTCGTACGCATGATGCCTTTGATGATTTTGTGTCAGTGCTATCAGAAGTGGATGTGCTGGTCTTGTCAGAGGTGTATGCAGCAGGTGAGGTGCCTATCAGTGGTGCTGATGGTCGGGCATTGACGCGAGCTATTCGTGCGCGTGCAAAGGTTGATCCAGTGTTTGTTGAAAACATTGATGAGCTGCCAAATGCGCTACTTGATGTGGTTGAAGAAAATGACATCGTTGTCACGATGGGTGCGGGTGATATCGGTCGTATAGCCAGTGAGATAGCGTCAGGGTGGTGTCAATGATGGCAGCGATGCAAACCCAGTTGCGCGGCGAACTCAGCATGCATGAGTCATTGGCGAATTACACCACGTGGCGTGTGGGTGGCTTAGCTAAGCAGTTGTATCGTCCAGTGGATCTTGATGACCTGCAAGAATTCTTGGCGGGCTTGCCGTCAAATGAACCGCTGCTATGGATTGGCTTGGGTAGCAACCTGTTAATCCGTGATGGTGGCTTCAATGGCACTGTGATTGCGATGTACGGTGTAAATGCAGATATTCATATCGATGACTGTAATGTCACAATCGGTGCAGGTGTTGCTTGTGCAAAAGTGGCCCGTCAATGTGCACGAGAAGGGTTGTCGGGTGGTGCCTTCTTGGCAGGTATACCCGGAACAATGGGTGGTGCATTAGCGATGAATGCCGGCGCATTCGGCGGTGAGACATGGCAAGTGGTTAATCAGGCTTGCATGATTAATCGCTTGGGTGAATTGAATTGGCGTGAGCGTGATGAATTCGATATTGATTACCGCCATGTCAAACGCTTTGAAGATGAATGGTTCGTAGCGGCTCGTTTGACGTTACAGAAAGGTGATGCAGCGGAAGAACAGCAAGCGATTCGTGATTTGTTAGATAAGCGTGCAGCAGCGCAACCAACGGGTAAGCCAAGTGGCGGATCTACTTTCCGTAATCCTGAAGGTGATTATGCAGCTCGTTTAATTGAGCAGTGCGGTTTAAAGGGTTATCAAATCGGTGGTGCATCGGTTTCCGAGAAACACGCGAATTTTATTATCAATGAAGATGACTGTAGTGCTGCAGATATTGAGCAGTTAATTGTCTTCATTGGTAATGAGGTTGAGCGTCAAACAGGTATGCGCTTGCAGCCTGAAGTGCATGTTGTGGGAGATGCTTTATGAGTATTTCAGCAGCAGACTTCGGCAAGGTGGCGGTTGTTATGGGTGGCTTTTCGGCTGAGCGTGAGGTGTCATTAACAAGTGGCAAGGCAGTCCTCGAAGGGCTCCAGTCTAAAGGGGTAGATGCGCATGCAATTGATCTTGATCGTGATGTTATATATACACTAAAGCAAGGCGGCTTTGATCGTGTCTTTAACGTAGTCCATGGCCGTGGCGGTGAAGATGGCCAATTAAGTGGCGCGCTTGATCTGTTAAAGATGCCATATACCGGTTCAGGTGTGCTTGGTTGTGCTTTAGCGATGGATAAATATCGCACCAAGCAAATCTGGCAAGCATTGAATCTTCCTACGCCAAATTACTTACTCATTGAATCTAAATCGCATTTAGCTGATGCGGCAAAACTCGGATTTCCTTTGATGCTCAAGGCTGCTTTAGAAGGCTCGAGTATTGGTGTTGTGAAAGTGTTTAATGAGCAAGCGCTAGAAGCAGCTTGGGAAGAGGCGTCAGCCTGCAACTCGCATGTGATTGCTGAACAGTTTGTCGATGGTGGTGGCGTTGAATACACCTGCTCAATTTTGGGTGATCGAGCATTACCTTTGATTGCGCTACATGCAAAAAATGATTTCTACGATTACGAAGCAAAGTATTTGGCTGACGATACTGAGTACCGGGTGCCATGCGGTCTAGATGAAACTAAAGAAGCCGAGATTCAAGCGCTCTGCTTAAAAGCATTTAAAGCGGTTGATGCTAAAGGCTGGGGTCGAGTGGATGTCATGCTCGATCAGGAAGCTAATCCTTGGTTAATTGAAGTCAATACTGTGCCTGGAATGACTAGTCATAGCCTGGTGCCAATGGCGGCTAAGGCGATGGGCCTATCTTTTGCAGATTTGGTCTGGGAAGTACTCGCGCAAACACTGGAGGTAGATCATGGCTAAGAAAGCTGTTCGTCAATCTTCAGTCTCTATATTGAGTACGTGGTGGAGCACATGGTTGTTGGTTGCTTTTTTGACGGGTGGCGCTTTAGTTTCATCATGGGTGTATCTCACCTCGCCAGGGCAACTGCCATTCAAGTCAGTGAGTATTCAAGGTGACTTTGAGTATCTTGACCGTGCAGATGTGGAGCGTCGTGTTGAAGAGTATCTTGAGGGCGGCTTTGTTTCTCTTGATATGGATACCTTGCGTGCGGCTATCAATGAATTGCCATGGGTTGCAGATGTAGCGATACGCCGTCAGTGGCCAGATACCTTACATATCCAAGTGACGGAGCAGTCACCGTTAGCACATTGGGGTGATAAAGCCTTTGTGAATCTTCAAGGTGATGTGTTTATCCCAGAGAAAACATTCGATGTGGCGTCCTCTATTTATTTGATTGGGCCCGAAGGAAGTTCTTACGCGGTGGTTGAGCAGTATCTTGCTTTGCGCTCAAGCGCAGTGAGTCTGCCGATTCGTCTCAAGTCATTGTCGCTCAATCAATACGGTGAGTGGCATGTGAAATTTGATGACGGATTGGATTTAGAGCTTGGTAGTGAAGCGGTTGCACAACGTTGGCAGCGATTCGTTAAACATTATTCACAAATTGTGGCACAGAGAAAACCACAGCGTATCGACATGCGTTACGAGCACGGGTTTGCAGTGCGTTGGTCAGATGAAGCAGTTATTGAGGTAAAAGCTAATGGTTAAGAAAGTCGATCGAAATACGATTGTTGGTCTCGACATTGGCACTTCAAAGATCGTTGCAATTGTTGGTGAAATAAAAGATGACAACACACTAGAAATTATTGGCCTGGGTTCACATCCTTCAAATGGCTTGAAGAAAGGAGTTGTAGTTAACATCGACTCGACTGTGCAATCCATTCAGCGTGCGATTGAAGAAGCTGAGCTTATGTCTGGCGTTGAGATTCATTCAGTCTATGCTGGCATTGCTGGTAGTCACGTTCAGAGTTTGAACTCGCATGGTGTTACAGCGATTAAGGACGGTGAGGTTTCTCATGCTGATGTTGAGCGTGTAATTGATGCGGCACGTGCAGTACCGATTTCAGCAGATCAAAAAATTCTACATATCTTGCCGCAAGAGTTTGTTATCGATAACCAAGAAGGTATTCATGACCCTGTGGGTATGTCTGGTGTTCGACTAGAAGCCAAAGTCCACATGGTCACAGGTGCAGTAAGTGCGGCACAGAATATTATTAAATGTGTGCGTCGTTGTGGCCTTGAGGTTGAAGACTTGATTCTTGAGCAGTTGGCATCAAGTTATTCGGTATTGGCTGATGATGAGAAAGATCTCGGTGTTTGCTTAGTCGACATCGGCGCCGGCACAACTGATATCGCTGTGTTTACCGGCGGATCAATTCGTTATACCGGTGTTATTCCGATTGCCGGTGATCAAGTGACCAATGACATCGCTGTTGCCTTGCGTACCCCAACGCAACACGCTGATGACATCAAGTTGAAGTACGCCTGTGCGCTCACGCAATTAGCAAATGCGGATGAAACCATCGAAGTGCCCAGTATTGGTGATCGTCCTCCTCGTCGTTTATCGCGTCAGACATTGGCGGAAGTTGTCGAGCCACGTTACGAAGAGTTGTTGTTACTAATTCAAAACGAATTGCGTCGCTCAGGGTTCGAAGAGTTATGTGCGGGCGGCATCGTTATGACTGGCGGCAGCTCAAAGATGGAAGGACTTATTGAATTAGCCGAAGAGGTTTTCCACATGCCTGTTCGTTTAGGTGTGCCACGGGATGTGGTCGGCTTAGTGGATCAAGTACGTAACCCAATTCATGCGACAGGTGTTGGCCTGTTGCAGTTTGGACACAGTAACCGTGGTCAGCGTGTATCGGATGTGAGCGCTGGCGGCGGAATCAAATCAGTCTTGGGCCGGATGAAGAGCTGGTTCCAGGGGAATTTTTAAATCTTATCGTGTGATAAGCGTAGGCAAACCAAGCGGAGGAACATCAAATGTTCGAATTAATGGATGTAGATAGTCAGAACGCGGTGATTAAAGTCATTGGCGTTGGTGGCGGTGGCGGTAATGCCGTCAATCATATGCTGCAATCTCATATTGATGGCGTGGAGTTCATTTGTGCAAATACAGATGCGCAGGCGTTGAATAACACGCAAGTTCGTACTGCTTTGCAGTTAGGTGCGAATGTGACACGTGGTCTTGGCGCAGGTGCAAATCCTGAGCGTGGCTACGAAGCAGCGATGGAGGATCGTGACCGTATTGCAGATGCGATTGAAGGTGCAGACATGGTCTTTATCACGGCGGGTATGGGTGGTGGTACCGGTACCGGTGCGGCACCTGTGGTTGCAGAAGTTGCAAAAGACATGGGTATTTTGACTGTTGCGGTAGTAACCAAGCCATTTAGCTTTGAAGGCCCTAAGCGTATGCAGATTGCAGAAGCAGGTATTCGTGAGTTATCAGAGCGTGTTGATTCATTGATCGTGATTCCAAACGAGAAATTATTGTCGGCACTTGGTCGTGTTAGTTTGCTTGAAGCGTTTAAGTCAGCTAACGATGTATTGCTGAATGCTGTTCAAGGTATTGCTGATTTGATCACCAAGCCTGGTTTGATCAACGTTGACTTCGCTGACGTAAGAACTGTTATGTCAGAGATGGGTAAAGCGATGATGGGTGCAGGTAAAGCAACAGGTGAAGATCGTGCACGTGAAGCGGCTGAGCTAGCGATTCGTAGTCCATTATTGGAGGACATCAACTTGTCTGGCGCACGTGGTCTATTGGTTAATATCACTGCGGGTATGGACATGGGTATCCATGAATTTGATGAAGTCGGTTCAACCATTCGTGAGTTCGCATGTGATGAAGCGACGGTGGTTGTGGGCACTGTTATCGACCCAGAGATGACCGATGAGATGCGCGTCACTGTTGTGGCAACTGGTTTGGAAGCACCAGCTGCACGATTGAGTGCCGTGCCAGATTCAGTAGAGATGCCGGTGAAGAGAGTGGCGAACGGTGACCTTGTTGATGCGCAAGCAACTGAAGAGTCATTGGATAAGCCTACTGTGATTCGTCAAAATCCACAAAATCCTGCACGAGAGTATGTTGATGCGGCTATCAATAAAGACATGGAGTTTTTAGATATCCCAGCGTTCTTACGACGCCAAGCAGATTAATTTTTAGTGGATTAGCACTTGAACTGAAGGGACTTTTTGCAGAGAATAAGGGAATTCCCTAGCTGTATCCGGAGTATTGGGTTTCGCCTGGGTTGTAGTAAAAGCTGTAACTCATTGTAATTACTCAATATTTTTGGAGTTTTGCTCAAAATGATTAAACAACGCACGTTGCGCAATATGATTAAGGCAACCGGTGTAGGCCTACACACCGGCGAGAAAGTCTTGCTTACTTTGCGCCCAGCAGCGGTCAATACCGGCATTATTTTTCGCCGTGTAGACCTTGATCCTGTTGTTGAAATCCCAGCAAAAGCAGATTTCGTTGGCGACACTATGTTGTCGACCACCCTTATTAAAGATGGTGTTCGTGTTTCGACAATTGAGCACTTGTTAGCTGCAATGGCGGGTTTAGGTATCGATAATGCCTACATCGACCTGACCTCGTCAGAAGTTCCCATCATGGATGGAAGCGCGAGTCCTTTCGTTTTCTTGATCCAATCCGCTGGGATCGAAGAACAGAAAGCGGCGAAGCGCTTTATCCGCATCAAAAAGCCTATCGAAGTTACCCATGGTGATAAGGTTGCTCGTTTCGAGCCTTTCGAAGGTTTTAAAGTTAATTTTGATATTGATTTTGACCATCCTGTCTTTGAGGACGGTGGTAATACGGTTGAAATCGACTTCTCATCAACCTCATTCGTTAAAGAAATTAGTCGCGCACGTACCTTTGGTTTCTTGCGTGATATCGAAGCTTTACGTGAACGTGGCCTTGCCCTAGGTGGCAGCATGCAGAACGCGATTGTTGTCGATGATTTCCGTATATTGAATGACGACGGCCTACGTTACGAAGACGAATTCGTTAAGCACAAGGTGCTTGATGCGATTGGTGACTTGTATCTGTTGGGCTACAGCTTGATCGGTGCATTTACTGGCTACAAGTCAGGTCACGCTTTAAATAACCAACTTTTACATGCTTTGGCGGCTGATCAGTCTGCATGGGAAGAGGTTATTTTTGAAGACGAAACAACCGCGCCGATCTCGTACGCAAAACCTATTCAGGTTTAATCAGTCAATTTTCCCAATGTTTTAGCAAGACGCTGCATGGCGTGCTTGAGTGGTTCGTTTGACACCGATTTTGCTGCATTTTCGACATGCTGAGTCGCCTTGGCAGAGAACTGGGGTTTAGCGCGTCGAGCAACCCGTAGTGGCTTGGTTTTGGCAATGGGTCGAGTGGCAATTTGCAGATCGCGAACTTGTGGGTATTTGCGTCGAATTGATGCTAAAAGTTGCGGTTCGCTGAAACGAATTTTAGCCGCCCAAAGCGAAGAATCGGTTACTATTCGCAAGCTATTTCCATCAAGTGAAATGACATGGCAGTGTTGAGCGACTTGGCCCGGCAATGAGTCCTTCACTTGGTTAGCTAAATGCTGTTGCTGAGAAATGTTTTGATGCAGTCGACGCAACTCTTCATCAGCATTCAGAACTTGGCGGATTGATTGCGGTCTTTTAGCCATTAAATCAAATAACAACATTAGCGAGTCAGATGAATATCATCCTGATACCAAAGTCACGTAAACACAAGCGCAGTGTGCAAATCAGTGCGGCTAAAGCCTCATTGTGGCTAGTGCCAAGCATGGCTGTGGTGAGTGGTTTGTTGGTATGGCTCGGGTATGTCATGGGTTCAGGCGTGCAGCCAATTGCTGTCGATAAGCCGGTTGAAGCCTGGGTTGAAACCTTGCGCAAGAGTCAGCGAGCTGTCGCTGAACTGCGTGATGAGCAACGCGCCAATATTGATGCCTTAGCGATTCATATCGGTAATCTGCAAGCTCGCTTGTTGCGCTTGGATGCCTTAGGTGAGCGTCTAGCTGAGCAGAGTGATGTGCACATTGCTGATCTGGCATTTGATCAAGCACCCGCAGTAGGTGGTTCAGAGCAGGGTGTTAACTCTTTAGAGTTAAAAGAACTAGCAGCTGAAATTGACAGATTGACCGGCTTGCTCGAAGAGCGTGAGGAAGCGCTCACATCGATTCAAGATCAACTTAGTCAACGTGAGCTTGTCGATGCGGTGACCTTGTCAGGTAAGCCTACTCGTAAAGGTTGGATGTCCTCAGTCTATGGCGAGCGTATCGATCCATTTAACGGCAAAAAGACTTTCCATCGTGGTGTCGACTTTGCCGGCAAAGAAGGTATCGATATTCATGCCATCGCAGGTGGTGTTGTAACGCGTTCCGAGTTATCACCTGACTTTGGTAACGTGATCGAGATTCAGCATATAGATGGCTACACCTCGCTTTATGCGCACAATGAAAAGAATCTTGTTGGCTTAGGTGACATCATCACTAAAGGCCAAGTCATTGCGCTTCTGGGAAGTACGGGTCGTTCTAATGGACCGCACGTACATCTTGAAGTGCATCAAAATGGAAAACATATCAATCCGAGCCGCTTTATACGCGCCCCTTAATTTTGCTCAACCCTGTTAAAGGGTGTCTTGTGTTTCCATTGTCTAAAACTATATTGCCTGAAAGGCCAATTCCATGATCAGCAAAATAATGAAAAAAGTGTTTGGTAGTCGTAACGATCGACTCGTCAAACGCATGATGAAAACGGTTCAACAAATCAATGATCTTGAACCTGAAATAAGTTCGCTAAGCGATGAGCAGCTACAAGCGAAAACGCAAGAGTTTCGTGATCGCTTAGACAGTGGCACAAGCCTCGATGATTTGATGCCAGAAGCCTTTGCGGTTGTGCGCGAGGCAGGTAAGCGTGTCATGGAGATGCGACATTTCGACGTTCAGCTGATCGGTGGCATGGTACTTAATCAAGGCAAGATTGCTGAGATGCGTACCGGTGAAGGTAAGACACTAGTGGCAACATTGGCGGCTTATTTGAATGCATTGCCGGCTAAGGGTATGCACGTTGTCACGGTAAACGACTATTTGGCGCGACGTGACGCAGCATGGATGGGTCGTCTTTATAACTTTTTGGGCTTAAGTACGGGTGTTATCAATTCATCAGGTGCCGAAGGTCCTGATGCGGCATCGTTTAAGGTCGATCTGAGCTTTGAAGGTACAGATGGTTATCAGCACTTACGCCCCTGTACCCGTCGTGAAGCGTACGACTGCGACATTACTTACGGCACTAATAACGAATTTGGTTTCGACTATCTGCGCGACAATATGTCGTTCTCGGCAGAGCAGCGTGCACAACGCCGCGCCTTCGCTATAGTAGACGAGGTTGACTCAATCCTGATCGACGAAGCACGTACGCCGTTGATTATCTCGGGACCTGCAGAAGATAGTTCGCAAACCTATTTGGCAGTGAATGACATTCCAGCTCAACTTACACGTCAAGATCCAATCACAAATGATGAAGGTAAGCCTGATTTCGGTCCTGGCGATTACGCCGTTGATGAGAAGGCGAAACAGATCTTTTTAAGTGACGATGGTCACGAAAAGGTCGAAGAGGTTCTCGCGAAGAAAGGTTTGTTAGCAGAAGGTGAGAGTCTTTATGACTCAGCTAATATCTTGCTTATGCATCACGTGATGGCAGCGTTGCGTGCCCATGTCTTATTTACAGTCAATGTTGATTACATCGTAAGAGATGGCCAGATTGTTATTGTTGATGAGTTCACGGGCCGTACGATGCCGGGTCGTCGTTGGTCAGAAGGCCTGCATCAGGCGGTTGAAGCGAAAGAAGGTGTGCCAATTCAGCACGAGAACCAAACGCTTGCATCCATTACGTTCCAGAACTTCTTCCGTCTCTATGAAAAGCTCTCCGGTATGACCGGTACGGCGGATACTGAAGCTTTCGAATTTCAGCAGATCTATGGTCTTGAGGTTGTGGTTATCCCGACCAATACGCCAGTTCTACGTGATGATCAAACTGACTTGATCTTCATGACGCAACAAGAAAAATACGCAGCGATCATCAAAGATGTGGCTGACTGTGTGGAACGTGGTCAGCCGGTGTTGGTGGGTACGGCTTCGATTGAAGTGTCGGAGTTGGTGGATAATCTGCTCAATGAAGCAAATATTAAGCACCAGGTGTTGAACGCAAAGCAACACGAGCGTGAAGCTCACATTGTTGCTGAAGCAGGTCGTCCAAGCGCAGTTACCATTGCAACTAACATGGCAGGCCGTGGTACCGATATCGTGCTCGGCGGTAATGTTGAGATTGAGATCGAGCAACTCGGTGCGGGAGCTGATCAAGCTCAAATTGATGCAGTGCGAGCAGACCAAAAGCAGCGCCACAAGCAAGTGCTTGAAGCAGGTGGTTTGCGCGTAATCGGTACAGAGCGTCATGAGTCACGCCGTATTGATAATCAGTTGCGTGGTCGTTCAGGTCGTCAAGGTGACCCGGGCTCATCTCGTTTCTACTTATCTCTTGAAGATAGCTTGATGCGCATCTTTGCTTCTGAGCGTGTTGCAGGTTTGATGCAAAAACTTGGCATGCAGCAAGGTGAGGCGATTGAGCACCCTTGGGTCAATAAAGCGATCGAGAATGCACAGCGTAAAGTGGAAGGTCGTAACTTCGATATTCGTAAGAACCTGCTCGATTACGACGATGTCGCGAATGACCAACGTAAGGTGGTTTACCGTCAGCGTGATGACTTGATGAATGTCGAAGATGTGTCTGACGAGATCCAAGAGATTCGTGAAGAAGTCGTTAATGACATGATCGATATGTACATCCCGCAACAAAGTTTGGAAGAACAGTGGGATGTTGAAGGCCTTACTGAGGCGTTAAAAGAACAATACGATCTTCAGTCGCCTATTCAACAATGGCTAGATGAAGATGATGATCTACATGAGGAAACCTTGCGTCAGCGCATCCTGGATCAAATCATTGATGTATATAAAGCGAAAGAGGCTCAAGCAGGTCCTGAGCAGATGCGTCGCATTGAAAAAGAGGTCATGCTGTATGTCCTCGATACGCAATGGAAAGAACATTTGGCGGCAATGGATTATCTGCGTAACAGTATTCATTTACGTGGCTACGCACAAAAGAACCCTAAGCAAGAATACAAGCGTGAGGCATTTGAAATGTTCTCTGCAATGCTTGGTGCCATGAAGCAAGAGGTTGTGCAAATTCTGACACGTCTCCAGTTACAAGAGATGCCGCAGCCAGAGCCGCAATCAGATCCATCTGAATTTAATTTTCAGCACGAAGAGTTCACTGGTTTAGGTGAGCCTGGGCAAGCCGAAGCGACACCAGAAAATCCTGAAGAAGAGCAGCAGCCTTATGTTCGCCCTGATAAAAAAGTGGGTCGTAACGAGCCTTGCCCATGTGGTTCGGGTAAAAAGTTTAAACAGTGTCACGGTAAGTTAAATTAAATGAGCGATAACGAATTGATGGCAGGCGTTGGCCTGCCGGTATCAGGTGTTAGATTAGCTACGGCTGCAGCTGGAATTCGTTATAAAAATCGGAAAGACGTTTGTCTGATCGAACTTATGCAAGATGGCACGGCTGCCGGTGTCTTCACGCAGAACAAGTTCTGTGCGGCTCCCGTGCATATTGCCAAAGAGAATCTGGCTAAAGATCCGGTGCGTTATTTGATTATCAATTCAGGTAATGCAAATGCGGGCACCGGTGATGAGGGCATGCGTGCCGCCCGCGAAACTTGTCATGCGGTCGCAGCACTTGCTGGATGCTCTATGAGTCAGGTGCTGCCTTTTTCTACCGGTGTGATTGGCCAAGACTTACCGGTTTTGCCTTTCCAACAGGCGATGCCGAGCTTAATGTCAGAATTGAGTGAAGACGATTGGGAAGATGCTGCTCGTACCATCATGACGACTGATACTCGACCTAAGTTTTGCTCAAAGCAGATCGAGCTTGAATGTCAAACGATCACAATTACCGGTATTGCAAAAGGTTCCGGCATGATTCATCCGAATATGGCGACCATGCTCGGTTATGTGGCAACGGATGCCAAAGTCGATCAAAAGCGCCTGCAGTCCATGTTGAGTAAAGCGGTTGATCCTTCGTTTAACAGCATTACCGTCGATGGTGATACCTCAACCAATGACGCTTGTGTTTTACTGGCAAGTGGTGCGTCGGGTGTAGAGATCACCGATGTTGCTGAAGAGGCTTTCCAGTCAGCGCTGAACGAGGTCTTGTTCTACTTGGCACGTGAGATCGTACGTGATGGCGAGGGTGCTACTAAGCTTGTTGAAATCGCAGTCGAAGGCGCTAAAGATGATGCAGAAGCTAAAGCAGTTGCGTTCACCGTCGCGCATTCACCCTTATGTAAAACTGCTTGGTTTGCATCTGACCCTAACTGGGGCCGTGTGTTAGCCGCTGTTGGACGTGCACCAATTGATCATCTTGATCTTGATGCGCTCAAGATCTATCTCGATGATATTTTGCTTGTGAGTGACGGTGGTCGTGCGGCGAGCTATACCGAAGAGCAGGGACAAAGCGTTTTGAGTAAAGAGGCTTTCGAGATCCGTGTGATCATGACTGAAGGTCAGGGTGCTGCGAGAGTGCTGACCTGTGACTTCTCTTACGATTACGTCAAGATCAATGCGGAGTATCGTTCGTAACGATGTCGGATTGGATTCATGTGGTGGCAGGTGTCTTGCGTGATGCGCAAGGAAATATCTTGTTGGCACAGCGACCGGCTAATAAGCATCTCGGTGGTCTTTGGGAGTTTCCTGGCGGAAAATGCGAAGCAAATGAGTCTGCGGTTGATGCTTTGTCGCGTGAACTGAATGAAGAGTTAGGAATTGTTGAGATTTGCTTTCGCCCTCTAATCCAAGTGCGCCATGACTATGGCGATAAAAAGATCTTTCTTGATGTCTATCTGGTGACAGGTTGGCAAGGTGAGCCGGTCGGTAAAGAAGGGCAGCCGCTCGCATGGGTGAGACTTGATGAAATGGAGCGTTATGACATGCCAGCCGCGGATGAGCCAATTATTAAGGCACTTAAATTACCAGCGCGTTATTTGATTACACCGCCCGATCTTTCTGCGACAGAAGTGTTGGGTCAGCTAAAAGTGAACCTAGATAAGGGTGAGCAACTTTTCCAGTGGCGCTTGTTTGGTTTAAATGCGGATGACTGGTCGGAGACATTAGCTAAAGCAAATGCATTAGCGGCTAACTATGACGCAAGCATCATGGTGAATGCCTCGGTTGATGATCAAAAAAAGTATCAGTTAACCTCTTGGCATCTCAATAGTCGTCAATTGTATGAGCTGAGCCAGCGTCCTGAGGGGTTAGTTATGCTGTCAGCGTCTTGCCATAACGAAAAAGATCTTCAGCAAGCAAAAAAACTCGGTGCGGATTTTTGTGTGTTATCGCCGGTTCTGCCTACCCGTTCACATCCAGATGCGACGCCTTTAGGCTGGGATGTTTTTAAGGGCTTAGTTGAAAAGGTGAATTTACCTGTGTTTGCTTTAGGTGGTATGACACCAGAGCAAGAAGCTAAAGCGCTTGAATGCGGCGCTCAAGGTGTTGCGGGAATTCGAGGGCTTTGGCGAAGCGCTTAATGAAGCGAGCTTGAGTCGTCTTCTGGCGGGAAGTGTGGATCACCTGGGATGCGCTTTTCTTCATCCAGCCATTCTCCTAAATCAATTAAGCGACAACGCTTGCTGCAAAAAGGGCGATAAGGTGAGTCTTCAGACCAGATGACATCGGCATTACAGGTTGGACAGCTAACGGTTTTGGCTTTCTTCATAACTGACATACCTTCAGCTCAAACGGAATGTCTCGGTCAGTCGGCTTTCCGTGGCCTAATTCGGAAACTTCTATAAATCGAAGGGTGAAGCGTTGCTTGCCACCGCTGATTTCACAGAACACATTTTCATCTTTAGCCACTTTGATTTGCACAAGTTGAGATGAGCTATCACCGCTAAGTGTTTGGTTGTAAAAGCCGCGTTCAGCAATACAGTGTTTCGATACGGTGCTTTCCCGAATCATACCGAGCAGTAGCTCAACAGCATCTTGCACAGGACCAATCTCATTACGCCAATCATCCATTTGTAGTAGCTGATCGCTATGTGGCTGATTTAACCAGTAATGTAGCTGGGGAATATCAAAGTCAAAGGTGCCGCCAGGGATCGTAGAACGTTGCAAGACAGCGCTAAGAAATTCATCTTGGCGAAGGTTCTGCCCAAGTGCACCCGAGATACTCTTTAGTGATTTTCGCGCGTATTCAATATTTTGCAGTACATGCTGCAAGCGATTCATGTCGACATTGCTGGATGACTTTAGACGCTCGAAGAAGACCCGGAAACGTTCGAGCTCTTTAACGATTTCAGTTTTAAGATCGCCACGAGTGAGTACTGCGGTGATATCGAGAAGGGCTTGCAAGCTGCCGCGAACATTCCATTCGCCTGATTTGCTCGTAAAGAAATCGAGCTGCTCAAATAAATGTGAAAGGCGCAACAAGGTGCGACTTTTCTCATTTAGCGGTTGTTCAAAGGTGATCAGCTCAGACATGCTGCATTGTCGCGTGTTGAGTGGTGAGGGTAAAGATGGGTTATCCCGCCTGAGACAGGTACTGCTGATGTAGCTCGGCCACCCGATTTGCCAAAGCATCAGGGCTTGCGGTGTTATCAATTACATCATCAGCAGCAGCAAGTCGCTCTTCACGCGTCGCCTGCGAATTCAGAATTTGTTCGATCTGCTCCGGTGTGGTGCCATCTCTTTGCGTTAGGCGATCTCGCTGGATCTCAATTGGGACGTCAACCACGAGCAAACGATCAGCATCGTAGCCTCTTCCTGATTCTAAAAACAGCGGCACAACAATAATGCAGTAAGGCGCATCAAGCTGGTCTTTTAGCTCATTAACATGCGTTCTGATTTTTGGATGCAAGATGGTTTCGAGCTCACGACGTTTTTCTGGATGCCCAAAGACGATATCTCTGAGTGCAGCTCGGTTAAGTTCTCCAGAGGTGGTGATAACCCCATCTCCAAAGCTCGCCTTTATTTCCTCGAGCGCAGGTTGTCTTGGCTCAACGACTGCACGCGCCGCGAGATCGGTATCAAGAATCGGTACGCCATGTGAGGCAAAAAGATCAGATGCCGAGGTTTTGCCGCTGGCAATTCCGCCGGTCATCACTACGGTAAACATCAGTGAATGCCAATCCAAATAAGGTATTTGGCAAACAACATATCACCCCAGAACATTCCAATGAAGCCACCGGCCGCTAGAAAAGGTCCAAAAGACATTGGAGCTTGTCGATCACGCTTGGCAATAACCGCCAACAGTATGCCGAAAATGGCGCCTGTCACGGATGAAAAGATCAATACTAATGGGATCATCTGCCAGCCAAGCCATGCACCCAAGGCGCCAAGCAATTTAAAGTCGCCATAGCCCATACCTTCTTTGCCAGTGATCATTTTGAACACATGGTAGATAAACCACAGGATGCCGTAGCCAAAGATTGCACCAAGGATGGAGTCGCTGAGTTCAAGATGCCCCGCACTCATTTGGAAGAGTAGACCCAACCAGAGTAAAGGGAGTGTGAGCTGATCGGGCAAGAGCTGCTCGTCGAGATCAATTGCCGTCAGTGCAATTAAGATCCATTTGAAGAGAAGTAGCCATGCGGTCATCTCGCTAACGCCAAAGCGTTGCGCGACAAACACGCTGATCAACGCTGTCAGGAATTCAACTGCGGGATAGCGTTTGCTAATCGGGTTTTTGCAGCTGCTGCATTTACCGCCAAGTAAAAACCAGCCAATGATCGGTAGGTTTTCCCAAGCGCGAATCTTGTGGCCACAAGCAGGGCAGGTAGAGCTGGGGGTGATAAGGTATTCAAGTCCAAACCAACCATTTTTGGGTGGCTCTGCGTTCTCATCACATTCAGCTTTGAATTCTGCGTAGAGTTTTTTTCGGCAAACGATAGATGACAACATTCATAAAGCTGCCAACACTCGCGCCTAAAATAAAAACAATGAGTAAGAAGGCCCACTCAGGCATCGCGTAGAACGATTGCAACATAACTTATCCGCCAACAACTTTGCCCATTTGGAAGATTGGTAGATAAAGCGCAATAACTAAGCCGCCAACAATCGTACCAATCACGACCATAATAAGCGGCTCGAGTAAGCTACTCAATGCATCAACGGTGTTATCGACCTCTTCTTCGTAGAAATCGGCAACTTTACCTAGCATGGTATCGAGTGCACCTGATTCCTCACCGATCGCGACCATTTGATTCATCAGGTGTGGGAAGCGTTTATGTTGTGACATCGCATTCTGAAGAGATTGGCCAGTCGCTACCTCTTCACGCATATCCAACACAATCTTTTCGTAGATGGTGTACCGTAGCGCCAGCAACTGATTGCAGTGCTTCAACAAGCGGTACATCCGCAGCAAACATGGTGGCCGTGGTGCGACTAAAACGAGCCAGTGCAGCTTAATCCAATACGTTTCCGATGACTGGGGTTTTGAAAAAGATCTGGTCGGATTTATATCTGAATTCAGTCGAGCTTTTGCGAGCCCGCATAAACAAATAACCAGCGCCAAATAAGGCGAAACCAATCAGCTACCAATAAGCGGCAACTACTTCAGAGATGGCAACAACCAGTTGAGTGAAAGCAGGTAGTTCTGCACCAAAGCTTGCAAACATCTCTTTAAACTGCGGTACAACAAAAATCATGATGATCGCAGTAATGATCACGGCTACGCCAATAACAGCGGCAGGGTAGACCATCGCCTTTTTTACTTTGCCTTTGATGCTTTCAGTCTTTTCTTTATAAGTGGCAATCTTATCGAGTAGGTTATCCAAAATACCGGATGACTCTCCAGCGCGAACAAGGTTTACAAACAGCGTGTCGAAATGCTCAGGATGCTTTTTCAATGCATCAGCCACACTGGTGCCGTTTTCAATATCCGCTTTGATCGACAAGATCATCTCTTGCATCTTAGGGTTCTCATAGCCGCGACCAATAATATCGAAGGCCTGAACGAGCGGAACGCCAGCACTCATCATGGTGGCAAGCTGACGAGATAACACCGCAACATCTTTCGTTGTGATCTTGTGTTTCTTTTTGAAGAGGGTAAATTCTTTTTTAATCTCGGAAACAATAATACCTTGCGCGAAAAGCTTGGCTTTAGCGTGTTCTGGGGTATCTGCCTTTATCGTGCCTTCGGTCTTATTGCCTTTCTTATCCCTACCTTTCCAAATGAAAGTGGCGCTCGTGGGCTTCTTATCCTTAGCCATGTATGAATCCTGATTAGTCTTTTGTGACGCGATTGATCTCTTCAAGGCTAGTCAAGCCAGCTTTCACTTTAGACAGGCCTGAAGAACGAAGATCGCTAAGGCCTTCTTTGTCGGCCTGTTCTTGGATTTCCATAGCATTAGCGCCAGAGAGCAACACGCGCCCCATTTCTTCAGAAACCGGCATTAACTCGAATAGACCGATACGCCCTTTATAACCATTGGTACATTTGGAGCAGCCTTTGGCTTTATAGACAGTGAACTCTTCTTGCAGGTCATCATGTGAGAAGCCTTCTTCGAGTAAGGCATCATGAGCAAATTCGCTTGGCTCTTTACAGTGATCACACAGTTTACGCGCCAAGCGTTGTGCCAAGATTAGGTTTACTGATGAAGCAATATTAAATGCGGGTACACCCATGTTGGATAAGCGCGACAGAGTTTGTGCAGCGTTATTGGTGTGCAAAGTTGAAAGTACTAGGTGACCGGTCTGTGCGGCTTTTACACCGATCTCTGCGGTTTCAAGGTCACGAATCTCACCGACCATCACAATGTCAGGGTCTTGTCGCAAGAAGGCGCGAAGCGCTTCCGCAAAGGTCAGACCGGTTTTGGGGTTAACGTTAACTTGGTTAGTGCCAGCTACCTGAATCTCAACCGGATCTTCAGCGGTAGAGATGTTGACCTCAGGTTTATTCAGGTGATTCAGCGCGGTGTACAACGTGACCGTTTTACCTGAGCCAGTTGGTCCGGTAACTAGAATCATGCCGTAAGGTTTTTTAATCGCCTCGGTAAATAAGCGCTGTTGTTCTTGATCCATACCTAAAGCTTCAACACCCAATTGCGCAGCTGAGGCATCAAGCACACGTAATACAACCTTTTCGCCATACAGCGTGGGGCAGGTGTTTACACGAAAGTCGATGGCGCGATTTTTAGATAACACCAGCTTGATACGACCATCCTGAGGTATGCGGCGCTCAGCGATATTCATTCGTGACATAACCTTCAAGCGTGACGATACACGCGGTGCAATGTTTGCTGGTGGATGTGATTTTTCGTGCAACATGCCATCAATACGGAGACGCACGCGGTATTTCTTTTCGTAAGGCTCGAAGTGAATATCTGAGGCCCCTAACTTAATGGCATCCAAGAGAATTTTATTTACATACTTAACGACTGGCGCATCATCAATGCCGACACCTTCGGCATCATCATCGGGTATGTCATCAGCACCATCGTCGATATCAAGGTCAAAGTTCTCGAGATCCTCGCCTAGCAGATCATCAAGTATTTGATTGCCGTCTTGTGAGAACTTGGCAATCAGTTCAGCAAGCTGGTCATCTTCAACAAGGACCGCATCAACCATCAGTCCGGTTTTAAAACGGACCTTATCGATCACAGCGGGTTGTGTTGGATCCGAGGTGGCTACAAATAAACGTTTGCCACGTTTCCAAAGCGGCAGAATGTTGTTTTCTAGGATGAACTGCTCACTTAACACATCCTCTGGGGTGTGCGAGTTGTCATAGGACTTAAGGTTATAAAGCGGTAAGCCATATTCTGTTGAGGCGATCTCTGCAAGCTGACGCGAGGTGACAATGCCGTCACCAATAAGTTGCGTGATGATTGAGCGGCCATTGATTTGTGCATCATTGATTGCTGTTTCAATCGAGACTTCATCCGTTAGTCCATGTTGAATCAGGCTAGCACCCAAGCCACCAGGGCGCATGAGTGGGTGAATGGTTTGCATCTGTGCGTTCAATTGAGCAACTCCATGTCGCGAGAGAAGGAATAGTTTATTTCGGCTGTTATAGTGATTTTGTATCCACTGGCATGTGGGCTGGCTGTTCACGTGAAATCGACAGTCTCGCCAGTGTAGGTATCAGAGGAGCTATCAAAGAAGCTGCCAGTTTCTAGGTAATGCTCTTCTAGATAAGGCTTGATCGATAAGGCACTCGATTTGGCGCTAGTTAATCGCGCTTCCTCGATGTAATCGTTATATGCGGCAAAGTGATACTCGCCAAGATGGCGATAATTGCTACAGCAATCATGAGTTCAACGAGGGTGAAGCCTTTGTTTTTCATTTTGGATAATGCTGAAATTTTGAATTTCTGCTTTATCGGGATTGAATGGTTTTTCTGTAGGCATAAAAAAGGCCGCTTTCGCGGCTATTTTGTAAAATGACTGCCTAGTATCTGCTTACTGGGCGACGTCGCAGTTACCTGATTTGGTGCATGAATATTTAACCAGATTTCCTTTTGTTGCAGTAATTGTGAATGCAGCGCCAGATACATCAGCGATCGCATTAGTGCCGCAGGATGTAACTGGTCCTGTGGTAGTTACATTTCCTAGTGCATCCTCTACAACACGTGTGTTAATCAGTCCTTTAGCTTCAGCTAAGCAAGCTTTATATTCGGATGTTTTCACATAGTCATCGTACGCAGGCAACGCAATTGCCGCCAAAATCGCAATGATCGCTACAACGATCATCAATTCAATCAAGGTAAAACCTTTTTGCATTTGTCGTTTCATGTCGTTCTCCTATATGAAACGTAGAGTTCAAATGACGACATGAAGTCGTCCATGACGAACCGGTAATTAAGTTCAGATGTGGTATCGGATGGGAACGAAATTCTTTAAGTCTTGATGAAAGAATTTAATTCAATCGTCTAATAACCCCTCTTGAGCCCCCTATATAGGGGGCTTGGGGCTAAGCTGAAGCGTTTCGTATTTGGAGTTTCAATTTTCCGAAAAAGCCGAAAAATCAGTGCTACTGTTCATGTGTCGGCTAAAAGCCGCAGCGAGGAAATGTTGTGTCACACTAGCGACATTTCGCATAACAACAAAACAAGCACTAGAAGGAAGATCGCGTGAATTTGCACGAGTTCCAGTCCAAAAGACTGTTTGCCGGATACAAGATCCCGGTACCCCATGGTATTGCTGTAGAAACTGCTGATGAAGCGCGCGATGCAGCGAATGAAATGGGTGGTGACCGTTGGGTCGTTAAAGCACAAGCGCACACCGGTGGCCGTGGTAAAGCCGGTGGTGTCGTGGTTGCGACCTCCGCTGATGAAGTCGCTACCGAAGCCGGTCGTATGCTAAGTAATCGCTTAGTTACCAAACAAACTGGTGAGGCTGGCTTGCCCGTGAGCTTTATCTTGGTGGAAGAGCCAAGTGATATTCAACGTGAGTTGTATCTTTCGGTGCTGGTTGATCGCGAAACACGCAAGATTTTGATCATGGCGTCACAAGCTGGCGGCATGAATATCGAAGAGGTGGCTGAAGAGACACCGGAAAAGATTCTAACCACGACCATTGATCCTGCGGCTGGGCTACAAGGTTATCAATGCCGTCAGCTCGGCTTTGGCTTAGGACTAGAAGGTGATCAGATGAAGCAGTTCGCTAAGCTGCTTTCAGGTTTGGTCAAACTGTTTGAAAAAGAAGATTGCAGCTTGGTTGAGATCAATCCGCTCATCGTGAATGGTGAGGGTAATTTGGTCGCACTGGACGCCAAGATCAATCTCGATAGCAATGCGCTGTATCGTCATGCGGATCTACTTGAGATGCGTGATGTCTCACAAGAGGATGCACGTGAAGCGGCAGCGGCTGAACACGACCTTAACTACATCACGCTTGATGGCAATATTGGCTGCATGGTTAACGGCGCAGGCCTTGCGATGGCTACGATGGATGTGGTGAAACTGCATGGTGGTTTACCGGCTAACTTCTTGGATGTGGGTGGCGGTACAACCGCTGCTCGTGTTGCTGAGGCGTTTAAAATCATCTTGTCCGATGACAAGGTAAAAGCCGTCCTCGTTAATATCTTCGGCGGCATCGTGCGCTGTGATTTGATTGCGGAAGGCATCATCACGGCGGTGAAAGAGCTTGGCTTAGAAGTACCTGTGGTGGTTCGCCTTGAAGGCACGAACGCTGAGAAAGGCCGCGAGATGCTCTCGAGTAGTGGATTGAATTTGATTGCTGCAGCCGGTTTGACTGAAGCCGCGCAAAAAGTGGTGGAGGCTGCGAAATGAGTATTTTGATTAATAAAGATACCAAAGTGATCTGCCAAGGTTTTACGGGGCAGCAGGGCACCTTCCATTCAGAGCAAGCGATTGCTTACGGTACCAATATGGTCGGTGGCGTAACCCCAGGTAAGGGCGGTCAAACGCACCTTGGTTTGCCGGTATTCAACACGGTAAAGGATGCAGTGAAAGCCACGGGTGCAGAAGCAACCATGATTTATGTGCCAGCCGCCTTTGCTGCGGATGCGATCTTGGAAGCGAATGATGCAGGTATCAAGGTTATCGTGTGTATCACCGAAGGTATCCCAGTGATGGATATGCTTAAGGTGAATGCAGCGTTAAAAGATAGCGATGCACGTTTGATTGGCCCTAACTGCCCGGGTGTTATTACGCCAGGTGAATGCAAGATCGGCATCATGCCGGGTGTAATCCATCAGAAGGGCAAGATTGGCATTGTGTCGCGCTCTGGCACATTGACCTATGAAGCGGTTCATCAAACCTCTAATGTTGGCTTGGGTCAGAGTACCTGTGTCGGTATTGGTGGAGATCCAATTCATGGCATGAGCTTTGTTGATTGCTTGGAGATGTTCCAAAACGACCCGCAAACCGAAGGTATTGTGATGGTCGGTGAGATCGGTGGTACAGCAGAAGAAGCTGCGGCTGATTACATCAAAGCGCATGTGACTAAGCCTGTGGTGGCTTACATTGCAGGTGTCACAGCACCTTCTGGCAAGCGTATGGGCCATGCAGGCGCAATTGTCAGCGGTGGTAAGGGTACGGCGGAAAGTAAGTTCGCGGCGCTTGAAGCAGCGGGCGTAAAGACTGTGCGTTCCCCAGCGGATATTGGTGAGGCGATGGCCTCTTTGATGTAGAGATATCGTGCACATGAAAAAGCCGGCTGATGCCGGCTTTTTTGTTAGAAGGTGCCTGCGTGTTTTTCTACCCAGCCCGGGTTAAGCAGGTGCACATTATTCCAATGCTCTTCGAATTTCTCATTTTGTCCCAATGCCAAATAGGCCTTAGAGGTAGCTAGCCAGTAGGCTGTGCTTCGCCAACGACTTTGCCCTTCCTCAACACGCGGGAGAATGGCTTCTATTAGCTCAGTATTTTTAGTTTGGTTGCCCAGTCGTAAGGTACGCAGTGACCATACATCTAACACATCAGTTTTTAGTATCCAGTGATTAGCTGCTGGGCTGTTGTGAATAGCCTGTACGTATTTGGCAGCTGACATCTGACTAGGACCGTGAACAGCGAGTAGCCAACGCTGATGTGCAGCCATGGCGGCATCACTGAGCGTGAGTGTTGCTAGCAGACCGGCAATACCAATCCCGATTTGATTAAGGCGTGGCTTGGGTAGAGGGATGGGTTGACTGAGGTATGCCCTAAAAGAACTGCCAAGAATCATAGCGACAAGCCACCAATGAATGCCGGATGCTTGAAGTGGCATCTCGACCTGTGAATGTAAGGCGATCGGGAAGATGGCGATGAGTGCTAAAACTGGATAGGCGGACTTTTTAATCACTAGCCAAATGATTGCAACACTGAAAGGGATAACGATGAATAAAAGTCCAAATAGCCCGGTCTCTAGAGTCCACATGGCTGTTTCATTGTGCGGATGAAGCAATCCAGATAAATGACGCTGAGGAACTCCTTCTTTTGCTCGCGCTAGCGATTGCTCATTATATTTTTCTGAGAAGTTGCCTATGCCATGACCAAGCATGGGTGCTTGTTGAAAAAGCTCGGCTGAGACTTTGAGGAAGTCGACGCGTACGGTAATGCTTCCATGTTCAACACCTTTCGCGGCTTTAGCGACAACAGCTTTGTCATTGGAAAGTGTTGGGGTGATCGCAAGAAGTATGACTAAAGCTGGAATAAGCGGCTTGATCTGCTTTTTTACGAAGATTGAAAAGACGGAGAAGACGATAGCGCCAAAAATGATCGATAGACTGCCTACACGAGAGCTTGAATCAAAAATGCCCCAAGCTGCCATGTAGCTCACCGCTGCAAAGCCTAACCATTCAACAAGCGAATGATTTTTACCTTTGAGCATGAGATACCAAACCCATAAAACCGAAGCGCTCAAAAAGCTCGCCATCAGGTTACGTTGCTGGAAGCCGCCAAATTTTGCACGTAGCTCAACCGGTAGCATGTTGATCCATGTGGCAAGTTCAGGTGCTTTCGGTGCGATGGTGGTGATGTACATCTGAAGGGTGACAATGACGAGCAAAGTACTCGCAAGAAATAACCAAGCTTGTCTGGGTAAGCGCAGCTGCAGCATTGCCAGTAGGACAAGAGAAAAGAGGAAAGTTGCGCCAGCGGTTGTCCACACGTAGTACTGACCAAATTCTGTCGGCGGCACAATGATTGAATGGATTAAAATGGCGAGCGGCGGAAGAAAAAGCCACGTTATCGATTGATGCCAGCGAAGGATTTTTGTGCCGAATTGAAGCATCAGGATCGGCGTTAAAATAATCACAATGCCTACCCAAGCAAGAAAGTTTCGCGGCATTAGGTTGTTACCGACGTTGGGTAGGTTGTAGATCATCATCGCTAACGTGAGCATGAAGCCGGTGAGCAATGCGATATTGAGACGTTGGTTATGACGCTGGAGAATTTGCATGCGCGCTTATCGGCCAAAAAATAGGAATTTAAGTTGTTTTTGGTCGTCTAGGCCGCGTCACTATTGATGTTTCGAGTTTGGCGGTAGAATGCTTTTTTTGAATTTTTGGATAGCCTGTGCGCCTCGCCTTAGCCCAACTTAACTTCCTCGTCGGTGATATCGAAGGTAATGCTCAGCGCATTATCGAGACCGCCTGTGATCTGCGTGAACAGGGTGTTGAGTTGGTTTTGTTTACTGAGCTGGCGCTGACCGGTTACCCCCCTGAAGACCTGTTGTTGCGTGACGAGTGTCAGCGCCGTGTTGATGCTGCATTAGTGCTTGTAGCGAAACAGTGTGCCGGCATTACGGTTGTGCTGGGTTTGCCATTGATGCGTGAAGGTCAGCGATTTAATGCTGCGGTGGTATTGCGTGATGGTGCTGTGATTGCTGAGTACCACAAGCGTGAGCTACCTAACTACAGCGTGTTTGATGAGAAGCGTTATTTTTCTGCCGGTGATGATGCGGTTGTCTTTGAGCAGTCTGGCGTGAGCTTTGGCTTAGCGATCTGTGAGGATGTTTGGTTTGATGCGCCTGTCGCCGATTTGGCAGGTGCCGGTGCGCATGTGGTACTTAATCTGAATGCTTCTCCTTTTAACAGTGGCAAGACACGCGAGCGTGAGCGCGCGGTGGTGGAGCTTTGCCGTGAGTATTCGGTATCAATGTTGTATACGAATCAGGTCGGTGGCCAAGATGAGTTGGTATTTGACGGTGGTTCATTTGCGGTTAACGCATTAGGTGATGTGCAGCTGCATTGTCAGCAATTTGCTGAGCAGGTCGCGATTGTTGAGCTTGATGATCAAGCGCAACCAATTAAACAAGAGATTGCCGAGCCGCTGAGTGATGAGGCTGAGATATACGGTGCCTTGGTTCAGGGTGTTCGTGATTATGTGACCAAGAATGGCTTTAAAGGTGCGGTGCTCGGTTTGTCCGGCGGTATTGATTCAGCAGTGACTTTGGCGATTGCGGTTGATGCGCTGGGTGCTGAGAATCTAGAAGTTGTCTTGATGCCATCGCGCTATACCTCGGATATGAGTAATGAGGATGCGGCGGAACAAGCTAAAACGCAGCATGTCGCGTATCAAACAATTCCGATTGAGCCTGCCTTCAATGCCTTTTTAGAGATGCTGTCAGACTCGTTTGATGGTTTGCCTTCAGATGTGACGGAAGAGAATATTCAGGCACGTTGTCGTGGCGTATTGCTAATGGCGATCAGTAACAAGCGTGGGCGTATGCTGCTGACCACCGGTAATAAGAGTGAGATGTCGGTCGGCTACGCCACCTTATATGGCGACATGAATGGTGGCTTTGCGCCGCTGAAGGATGTGCCTAAGTTGCTCGTTTATCGTCTGGCGCGTTGGATTAATCGTGATGGCGAGATCATTCCGGATCGGGTAATTACCCGTCCGCCATCGGCTGAGCTGCGTCTGGATCAAAAAGACTCAGATAGCTTGCCGGATTATGAGGTGCTTGATGCCATCATTGAGCGTTACGTGGAGCTTGATCAGTGTATTGAAAAGATTGTCAGCGAGACGGGCTTTGATCAGTCTGAGGTGGAGCGCATTGCACGTTTGATCGATTTGAATGAGTACAAGCGTCGCCAGTCAGCACCGGGGGTGAAGATAACCCAGCGGGCTTATGGTCGAGACCGCCGTTACCCGATTGTGAATGGCTTTTAAGTCTGTGCAATTCTCGCTATCCTCTAGCTATAGATTAACCGTCCATCAGGGAATCGACGATGAAAAAGATTGAGGCAATCATTAAACCGTTCAAATTAGATGATGTGCGTGAAGCACTATCTGCGATTGGCATTACCGGCATGACCGTCACTGAGGTCAAAGGCTTTGGTCGTCAGAAGGGTCACACTGAGCTGTATCGTGGTGCTGAGTATGTTGTCGATTTTCTACCCAAGCTACGCCTTGAGTTGGTTGTTTCTGATGGCTCAGTCGATGAGTGTATTGAGGCGATTACTGGCGCGGCACGTACGGGCAAGATCGGTGACGGTAAGATCTTTGTCTCTTCAGTAGACCAAGTGATCCGTATCCGTACCGGTGAGACTGGCGACGAAGCGGTATAAGCTTTTCCAAAAACAAAAAAGGGAGCTTTGTGCTCCCTTTTTTATTGCCTGATGTTTATCGATCAGTTTTCGTCGAGACCGATCAGTGTCCAGAAGTTTTCGACTAGATTCTCATCACGTAGCTTGAGTGGGTCATCTACGATCGCGCCGGAGTCTTTGTTCATGGCGAGGACGCGCTCAGCATCTTTCGCGAGCTCTGGCATATCGAGCTTGGTGTAAGCCTGAGACATGATTTTCAGTGCATCAGAAACCGATGGGGTGCGCTGATAGTTCTCGATTACATAGTTCGCACGATTCGCCGCCGCCACGAAAGCACCACGCTTCATATAGAACTTAGCAACATGGATCTCATAACGTGCAAGATTGTTACGTAGATACAACATACGCTTACGAGAGTCCTCGGTGTATTCACTGTCTGGGAAGTTCTCAAGCACAGTGGCGAAGTCTTGATATGACTGCAGTGCGCCGCCTGGATCACGCTGACTTGAATCGCTTGGGATAAAACGCGTCAGAAAGTTAATCGAACGATTGAAGTTCGATAATCCTTTTAGGTAATGCGCGTAAGCTTCAGCAGGGTGATTGGGGTGAAACTTGATGAAACGGTCAGCTGCTGCACGCGCTGAGTCATGCTCGCCGTTACGGTAGTAAGCGTAAGCAATAT
>CBFHYJ010000003.1:0-75794 GCA_965659945.1 Sedimenticolaceae bacterium
CTTCTCTGGTAAAGGCCGCACTGCAGGCGACTTCAAAGGTAACGGTTCTACTGATACCAACGCTACTGCTTACGGTTCAGACCAGCCAGTATATGCTCCTGTAGCTAAGTAATTCAGTTCCCCACTGAATACGAAGAACCCCGCTCCGGCGGGGTTTTTTTATAGGCAAAAAAAAGACCTCGGCAAGCCGAGATCGAAAATCACTCGTTATAGGAGCCTAGATTAGGGGGGCAGATCAGGCTCAAGTGACTGCAATTCCATAGGAGGAATCCAAATTATGGGCATCTTGCCAAGTTTTCTCCCTGATTCAGATCAATTAATTCAGAAATCACCCTATTTTGAGTTGATAAATCAACCAATAGATAAAAAGCTTGCCCTTAAGTATTGACATTTAAGAAAATACTAATATACTTATTCTCATCAGCTGATCAGTATCTGAGCAGCAACAAACTTCTAAACAAATTTTTAAGGATTTTTAAAATGAAAAAGATCATCGCAATCGCAGCTATCGTTGCTTCAGCTCAAGCTTCTGCTTTCTTCGACAACAGCAACGGTTCAATGAACGGTGCTAACAAAGCAAACAGCGACTTCGTTGGTAACGGTACTGGTGAAGGTGAAGCAACTTTCTCAATGAACTTCTCTGGTAAAGGCCGCACTGCAGGCGACGCTAAGGGTAACGCTTCTAACAACGGTAACTTCACTGGTTACGGTTACGAGTCTCCTTACTACGCGCCACAGGCTCCAGTAGCTAAGTAATTCAGTTTCGACTGAAACGAAAAAGCCCCGCTCTGCGGGGCTTTTTTTATGTCTGCTATTTTTTATCTCGCTTGCTGAATAACCGTTAAGTTAGTTTGCGCATCTACGTTCTTTTGTTGCGGATCATGCTCTGACAGCAAAGCTTGCGCCTCCTGACTGATCATTGCCAACTGCTCGGGATCAAAAATCACCATCACCGCTTTGACCTGCTCGGTTGGCGAGCTTAACAAGGTTGGCACTAATTTATCAGGTGCAATCAAGGTTTCTGGATGCAACAAATCTGCGACTAAAGAATGTTGGAGTAACTCGAAATGCATCTGCCGCGCTTGCTGCTCCATCGCCATTTCTTGCTCTGCCAAGCTATCACCGGTGGTGTTTGAACGAATCGTGTTCATCACCGCATTTAACAGCTGATTCAAAGCTTGTTGATTAGCATCCTGCTCATCCGCCAATCCCGCTGAAGTTTCATAGAGCCGCTCGAGATCTTCCTTGAGTTTCAGGATAACATCACTTTCTTCGTTAGACTTCAGGTTTAACGCACGTTCAACCGTGGCACGTAGCTCGGTGATAAATGCCAACAATTCTTCATGGTCCAAACGCTGCGCATCTAATAGGTCAGCATCATTAAATGTGGCTGGCTCACGGAACAATGGATTATCCAAACGACGCTTGTAATGACGCTCGTGACGGCCTGGCAGTTCGCTAAAAGGGATCGACATAATGTTCTCGAATAAAACGTGAGTTGCAGTTTAACTTAGGAGCTACAGCTGACTGAAATTTCATCTGCCCAGATCGGTGGCTCAGCTGCCCATGCGGCAAACTTAGAGTGCTCATCAAATGGCGACTGCAGCACCGTCAATAAATCATTCACCATACTGAAGTCTTTCTGCTGCGCTTTCTCAATCGCTGCTTGCGCAAGATAGTTTCGCAAAACATATTTAGGATTCACAACATCCATCGCTTGTTTACGTGCTGCATCATCGCGAGACTCTGAGTTTAAGCGCTCACGGTACTTATCCGTCCACGCATCAAAAGCCTCGCGATCAACAAAACCATCACGAGCCTTACCACGATCACCATTGACAGTGATGTCACTGAGCTGACGGAAGGTATTGGTGTAATCCGCTTTGTTTTTTTCCATTAACTCAAGCAGCTCACTGCTCAATTGCTGATCAACGGCTTCTTCGCGCTCTAAACCAAGCTTGGCGCGCATGCCTGCAGCAAAGGTTTTAACCAACATCGGCTCGTATAACTCAAGCAGCTCACGCGCTTGTGCTGCAGCGGTTTCACCATCTTCATGTAGCAGTGGCAACAAGGCCTGCGCAAAGCAACTGCAGTTCCACAATCCAATACTCGGCTGTTGGTCAAACGCATAACGACCATGGTGATCAGAGTGGTTACAAATAAAACCAGGATTGTACTGATCGAGAAAGCCAAACGGACCATAGTCGAGTGTTAGGCCAAGCACTGACATGTTGTCGCTGTTTAGCACGCCATGTGCAAAACCCACCAGCTGCCATTTCGCCACTAACGCTGCAGTACGCTCAACAACCGTTTTAAGTAAGACGTGGTAAGGCTGTACGTTATCTTTGAGATCGGTGAAGTCATGATCGATCACATAATCCGCAAGCTGTTTAAGCTGAGCGTGTTGATCGCGGTAATAAAAGATCTCGAAGTTACCAAAGCGCACAAAGCTTGGACTAACGCGCATCACAGTCGCACCGGTTTCAATCTGTTCGCGATAGACCTCTTCATCACTACCCACAAGCGCCAAAGCTCGCGTGGTTGGGATACCTAGGCCATGCATCGCCTCACTACACAAATACTCGCGAATACTTGAGCGAAGAACCGCTCGACCATCTGCACCGCGTGAATAAGGCGTGGGGCCTGCACCCTTGAGTTGCAACTCCCAATGCTGCCCATCAGGTCCGGCCATCTCACCGAGTAACAAAGCACGACCATCACCTAATTGTGGATTGTAGTGACCAAACTGATGACCTGAATACAACGCCGAGACGGGTTGGGTGCCTTCTAATTCAAAATGCCCCATGCACCACTGGGCAAAACCGGGGGTATACAACTCGGCCGTATCTAAGCCAAGCTCTTCGGCAAAAGCATCATTGGCACCGATCAAATACGGCGAGCTCATTGGTGTTGCTTTGACGCGACTGTGGAAGTCGCTAGGCAACTGCGCAAAGCGGTTATTCCAGTTAAGCTGCTCGAGTTTTTTCATGCGCGCAGTGTCGGCGTTTAAAGGCTGTTCATCAACCTACTCAGGCAACGGTATTCTTATAATTGTTTTATTCTGCGATTCCGTATACTGCACACAATCCTATGGGAGTTCGCGTGAACAGATTTTTCGCTACCGTATTATTGTTGATCATCTCTTACAGCGTATTTGCAGAAGAGCAGCTTATTGAGCTTACCGATGGTACTGAATTACCCGTTCAGACTTTCACTAGCGAAGGAAACTCGCTATTCATCTGGCTGCCTTCTGAATTTGGCTTATCACCGCGCTTTCAACAGCTCGCAGAACGCAACACCAAAGTGGGTATTGAAACTTGGATACCGGATTACCACTCAGCATGGTTTATTCCACCCGGTCGTTACAGCCTGAATGAACTTGATCCACAGTACGTGGTGGAAGTCATTGATAAAGCGTTAACTGATACGACTAAAGACATCTATCTGGTTAACTCGGGTCGCATGGCCGTTAAGGCGCTACAAGCGGCACGTCGCCTGCAAGATGGTCAACGCGATCTAAAACGTTTGCGAGGTATGATCAGCATCAGTCCTCGGCTTTATCAAAGCACACCACAAGGCGGAGAGACGGCCGTCTTTTTACCTATCGCGAGTGGGAGCAACCTACCCATCTATATTCTTCAACCTAAAGCAGCAGGCGGTTTCTGGCGTGTTGGCTTAGTTGCGGAAGAACTCGAGAAAGGTGGCAGCCCAGTGTTTTTACAAACACTCGAGGATGTCGGCGATGGCTTTTTCTCACGTGAGAACTTCACCGATCTTGAAGCAAAGATGACGCAGCGCTTACCCGACATTCTTAAAGCTGCAACACAACAACTTAAGTTACTTGATAGCACACCCAGCATGGCATCACGCATGAGTGATGAAGAAGCTCAGCCTGAAAAACCCAGTGGCTCCGCCTTACTCAAACCATATCAAGGCGATGCCTACGCACTACCACTTAAGCTCGACACGCTAGATGGCAGATCAATTGATCTTGCTGAGCTTAAAGGCCAAGTTGTCTTAGTAAACTTTTGGGCGACATGGTGCCCACCATGCGTTGAAGAGATCCCCTCGTTAGAGCGTTTGTATCAAACGACAAAGCCTCGCGGCTTAGAGATTCTGGCGGTTGATGTGGGCGAGACCAAAGAGAAGATGCGTGAGTTCTTAAAAGATAAGCCGATCACTTTTCCGGTGTTGATGGATATTGATGGCAGTGCACTGAAAAGTTGGAATGTGCATGCCTTCCCAACCACGTTAATTCTCGATCGTCAGCACAAGATACGTTATGCCGGCTTTGGTGCTTTTGATTGGAGCGGCGCCGAGGTGCTTAAAACGTTAGAACCGCTGCTCCAAGATTAGGCGGTTCAATCTCCATCTCATCTGCCATCTTAGTGATGTCACGTCTGAGTAAAGCAGGAATGTGCGTTTGTTCCTTGAGCAAATCATTTAAGACTGCCTCTTTGTCATCTTTCCAAAGCCACTCACCGGCATGCCACATCGCTTTAGCGCAAATGATCTGCTGATCACCTTGCTGCAACATCACCCGAAAATGACCCGACTGTAACTGATAGTCCGGCACAAAAACCCAGTAAGCATCAGATGGGCACAGCTCGATCAATACGTGTCGAGCGAATGTTTCGAAATGCGGGAGATCCTCTGCACTCGGTAATCCAGCCGCCCAGGCAAGCTGAGTTTTACCTTCTTTAAAACTAGCCAGCAAAACCTTGCCGCCATGCTGCTCTTGTAAACAGCGATTAAGCCAGGCTTCGACGGCATCGAGATCAAAAATAGGATTGTTATCAGTAGTCATATGTTTTATCGCGTTGGCTTAACAGCACGAGTATCATGCCTAGCTTGCAGGAGAAGTTCATGTCTAATAACCCTCATGTCACCGACCCTATTGTGCAAACGCACCTTGGTGACAACCAAATTACCCTTTTGGGCACCGCGCATGTTTCGCGTAAAAGTGCAGAAACAGTTAGCCAGTTAATTGAGTCGGGTGGGTATGACGTGATCGCGATTGAGCTGTGTGGCAGCCGTCACCATGCACTCGCTAATCCTGACTCGCTCGCCAAAATGGATCTGCTGCAAGTCATCAAAGAAGGTAAAGCCGCGATGATCGCAGCCAATCTGGCGATGGGTGCTTTCCAACAACGTCTTGCTGAGCAGCATGGCATTCAGCCAGGTGCCGAAATGCGCGCGGCCATGGAAGGCGCTGAGCAAGCCAGTCTCCCTTTAGAACTGATTGATCGTGAGATAGGCACCACACTAAAACGTACCGCAGCCAACTTACCTTGGTGGAAACGTTGGGGATTGTTTGGTGGCATCATCGGCAGCCTTATCAGCAAAGAGGATGTCAGCGAAGACGAAATCGAAAAGCTCAAAGAAGGCGACATGCTTGAAACCGCCTTTGCTGAGTTCGCTGAAGATCGCCAAGATTTATTCATTCCCTTAATCGCTGAACGCGATACCTTCATGGCCGCTCGTCTCAAGCAGGTTGCTGAACAACATCCTGGCAAGCGTATTCTGGCCGTCGTCGGTGCGGGTCACCTCAATGGCATGGAAAAAGAGTTACAACGCATCGAAGCGCCTGGCCCGATTGTCGATGAACTCAATCAACTGCCCAGCAAGTCGACCTGGCCCAAAATGATCCCTTGGGTGATTGTCGCGCTGGTCTTTTTGGGCTTTTATCTCGGCTTTTCACAGAACCAAGATTTGGGCTGGGAGCTGGTGAAAGACTGGATTGTCATCAATGGCACTTTATCCGCTCTCGGTGCGGCAATCGCCTTTGCCCATCCGCTGACCGTTCTCACTGCCTTTGTCGCCGCCCCCATCACCTCGCTCAACCCAACAATTGGCGCCGGCATGGTCACCGCAGCTGCCGAGCTTTGGCTTCGCAAGCCGCGTGTCAGCGACTTCAGCGCCTTGCGAAGCGACACCACCTCTCTGCGCGGCTGGTGGAAAAATAGGGTCTCTCGCACCCTACTCGTTTTCTTATTTAGCACCCTGGGCTCTGCCGCTGGCACCTATATCGCGGGCTTCACGATTGTCGACAAGCTAAGCTAGGGAATTCACTTAGGGATTCGCCCGCCCTTCCACTTCGCTTATTTCGGACTACATTTTAAGACCCGGCTAACGCCGGATTATCGACCGACATCCATCGGTCACCATCGGTTTGGCAGGAGCGTCGTCATGCGAACACATATGCTGGAAACCTTAATGGCTAGTGCGGTATTACTCGCCGCAAACGCGATATGGCTAATAGGAGGCTTTTCTCAATAGCTAGCTTTTATAAGGTTGGAAGCGTTCGACATGAAAGACGTATCCCCCAAGCCGGTACTCACAACCTCCGCAAAGTGATTGTTAGTCTTTTAACCCCTGCGTGGCCCCCACTCAGGGGTTTTTCTTAGCCGACGTGAGAGCTACTCAGATATTCGGGGGTTTGCATTTCGGTTAAGCGACTGACCGTGCGCTGGAATTCAAACGCGAGGCGCTCACCTTTATATAAACGCATCAAAGGCACTTCAGCGCTGATAACGACCTTCACTTTACGATCGTAAAACTCATCAATCAGGAAGATAAATCGACGAGTGCGATCATCGCGTGCAGCACCCATTGAAGGTATGTTGCTAATGAATACTGTGTGATGACTGCGGGCTAGCTCAATGTAGTCATGCTGACTGCGTGGTGGCCCACACAAGGCTTCAAAATCAAACCAAGCTAAACCTTCGGCATAATAACGGTAAGGCATCTCACGATTGTTAATGCGAATGATCTGATCGGTACTCACTTCACCAGTCGCAAGTTGCTCAAACTCATGCAACATCGCCGCATCTGACGCTTGGCCATGTGGCCAGTGATAGACCAAGGCTTGCGACATGATTTGCACACGGAAATCCCGATCGCCACCCATTGATACCACATCCGTCTTTTGATTGAGCATCTCGATTGCTGGTAAAAAGCTGGCGCGCTGCAAGCCATCTTTATAGAGATCATCAGGATGCACGTTTGATGTTGTCAGTAGTACGACATTTTCTTCAAACAAAGCACGCAGTAAGCCCGCCAAAATCATCGCATCGCCGATATCCACAACGTGGAATTCATCAAGGCACAACACACGGGTGTCTTGAGCCATGTTTGCGGCTACTTTCTTCAGCGGATCTTTTTCACGTTTAATTTGGGTCAGCTCTGCATGCACCATCTGCATAAACCGATGGAAGTGCAATCTAAGCTTTTGCTCTTCAGCTAAGGCATCAAAGAACATGTCCATCATCCAGGTCTTGCCGCGACCGACACCACCATAGATGTACAAACCTTTTATCGCTTGGGGCTTTGTTTTAACGAGAAAACTTTTCCAGGTTTTTGCTGGACGCTCAAAGAGCTGATCACTCACCCGTTGAAAGTGTTCGATTAATTTACGTTGGTCAGGGTCGTCATGAAGACCGGCAGCCGCGACGCGACTGGCGTAAAGCTCATCAAGTTGCATGCAAACTTAATCGTCGTCGACAGGATAGTAACGGTCGTCCAAGTTAGCAGGGCACAAAACTGTACGCATAGTGCCAACTAGCTCGAGTAATTTACCATTACGAATTTTATAAAAAATGCGATTGGCATCTTTGCGCGAGGTCACAATATTTTTATTCCGCAGCTGCTCTAGATGCTGAGAAATATTACTTTGCGAGGTGCCCGTTTGTTCAACGATTTCACTTACTGATAACTCACGATCACCTAAGGTGCAGAGAATTTTCCAACGCAGTGGATGCGCCATTGCCTTCAGGGCATTCGCAGTCATGGTTGGATCTTCATCGGATGGCAAATCGTTTACTTCATCGTTCATCTTGTCACCTAAGCTCTTAGTGAGTCTTAATCTTCCTCTATTTTACGATATCCCTGCATATTTTTTGCGATGCAAAGAATTTCATCTAATTCACCACTCTCAGTCGTGATAGCGGTGCGAGAAAATAAAATTGGGATACGTTTACCTAGCTTGTCGACCAGTGCCGCATCGATATCCTTCACAGCACCTGCGCGAATCAACGCCTCCAGCCAAGTACCAAAGAACGCTTCTGCTTGCTCTTTACCATCTTCTTCGAAGACGTCGCTGATTTGCATACCCACAAGCTCTTCGGCGCTGTACGCAAGGAGCTTTTGAGCTGCTGGATTTGTTTCCTTAATCGCGCCCGCCGGTGTGAGCACAAACAATGCCTCACCCATATTGGCAAGAATGTTACTCAAGTGCTGGTTAGCTTGATTGAGCTCAGCGGTGCGCTCTGCGACCTGCTGCTCGAGAATGACATTCAGCGAGCGCTCTTTTTCAATCAGGCGGAAATAGGTGCTGACCTTATTCAGGAACTGGTTATCGTCAATTGGCTTTAGCAGATAGTCTGCAGCACCGACATCGTAACCGCGTTTTTGAAACTCTTCTGTCTTAAAGGCTGCTGTCAAAAAGATGATCGGAATATCACGTGTCTTTTTACGCTGCTTAAGCATTTGTGCCGTTTCAAAACCATCAACTTCCGGCATCTGCACATCGAGAATAATCAAGTCAATATCTGGCGTGCTTTGTGCAATCTCAAGCGCTTGAGCACCACCGGTCGCTTCAACCAATTGCACCTGCATATTGTTTTCCAATAAGGCGCGCAAGGTGAACAGGTTGTCCGGGTTGTCATCAACCGCAAGAATTTTGAAATCTTGGTATTGCTGCGTCATTTTGATTATTCGAGGTTGTCTCTAACTTGCTGGGTAAACGATTTCATGTCGTCGGACAATAACACGTTGGCATCAAAGCTGACTGCACTCCACAAGGTGTTTTCCCACGGATTTGAAGTCGATTTGATTATCATCAAGCGGAATGGTGTCTCTTGCGTCTTACGCAAAGATTGAAGTCGTTCATTCACATTATCAAGCACAGCATCCTGATCAATAAGCAAGGCATCAATTGCGCCTTCTTCTTTCAACACATCCTCGGCCTCATCGAGGTCATCAATGAACAACACCTTACCCTGGCATGCATTGATTGCTTTACTAATGCGTAATTGTCTGGCTATTGATGGCTCAATAACGAGCAGCCGCTTTGAGGATAAATCCGCTTGAACCACCTCTTCGATAGGCTCAACATCTTTAGCGTCATCAACCTGAAGCTTTACAGACTCAATGATTTCACCTGAGTCACAACTCAATGGTAACAAGATACTAAACGTAGCACCTTCATCAACTTGGCTTGATAGTTGGATATCGCCTTGCATCAAACGCGCCAACTGACGACTTATCGTCAAACCCAAGCCCGTTCCACCATATTTTCGATTAGTGGAACCATCAGCCTGTTGAAAAGCGTCAAATATTTTCTTCTGCTTTTCAGGTGCGATACCAATGCCGCTATCAATTACTGAGAACATCACTGCATAAGGCTTTTCTGCTGGTGCGACACGAAGCGTCACTTGACCTTGATCGGTGAACTTCAATGCATTGGCTAAGAAATTTTTCAAAATCTGACGCAGCTTATCCGCATCACTGCGTATCATCCTTGGCGCACCCTGCTGATGCTCCACCTTAAATGTGAGCTGCTTAGCTTGATATTGCGGCTCAAGCATCTCGTGCAAATCATCGACCAATTGCTGTACATCAATTTGCTCACAGTGCACATCAAACTTACGCGCCTCAATTTTCGATAGATCAAGAATGTTATCGATCAAATTCTTTAGGTCATTCGCCGCTTTATGAATAACGCCGGCCTGCTGCTTCTGCTTATCTTTGAGCTGAGCGTCTTCAGCCGCAAGCAGTTTTGACAGTAATAAAATTGAATTTAGTGGCGTTCTGAGCTCATGACTGACATTGGCTAAGAACTCACTTTTATATTTATTACTGGCTTCAAGCTCTTTGGTGTGTGCCTTCTGTGCCTCAGCTTGCTCGGCATGTAGGGTTGAAAGCTTAGTCAGGTCGGATGACAACTCACGCAACTCTTTGGTGTCGTTCCAATCAAACTTAACTGCTTTACGTGACTCGAGTGTTTGACGAATACCGCCAATCAGCTCATTGCTCAGTTTTTCTACACGACGAGCTACCAAGCGAGTCGAGAACAGCAGCAAGATAACCAAGCCCGCAATGATGGCTAAAACACGTTGCACCATCTCACTTTGAAAATCGATCAACGGCTGCAAGCTAACTTCGCGTCCCACCCATAAAGGCGCACCTGAATCGGTGTAAAACATTGGCACCCAGATCACTCGGCGATCATTACTTTCCCAACTAACGATGCGTCGATTACTAAACAAGTCTTTCAGGCCGACGTAATCGATAAACGCATTGCTATCATGTGTTTGCATACCGCCAAGCTGCACATACTCACCGGTATCCATAACCCACTGCGTTTTATCATCGCGCTGAGCGAGGCTTGTAATATCGACCGTGATGATGACCGCACCACCACTCTTAACCTCAACCGGCGCCATCATCTGCAAACTCAGCGCGCCCTCTTTCTCGTCAATACTGACGGCAGAGAAAGTTACTTTGGTCAGATCACCCTGCTCGACCGCTTTACGCAATTCCGCTGAGACAGGGGGTAGATCTTCTTTTGGCGTGTACCAAGCCGCGGTGTCCTTATCGCGCAGTAACCACATCAAATCATCACCGGCTTTATCAAGGAAGCGAATCTCGGTGATATCTCGCTCTTCACGCAAAATTCGATTTACCCATGCGGTATAGCGCTGACGATCTTGCTCAAGGCGATCCTCTTGAATCTCAACCTCAGTGGTTAGCATTGCCGGATCAGGTAGACGAGCTAACAAACGTACATTGGCATTACGGTTTGCGAGGTGTTGGTCTAGATCGATAAAGTCAGCACGCAAGTTCTGTAGAAATGCCTGTCGATAAAAGGTATCAACACGCTCAAGCACCAAGGGCAGATTAATCACCACCGCCATTAATAACGGCATGGCTGCAAAGATGAATAAAAACAGTAAGATTCGGGTACGCATCGACATGTGCACATTATGACCGCGACAGATCCACACGCCAATGACTGAGTCTCAGACCAAAACGCCTGAAATCCCGATTTTGTACCGTGATGAGCATTTGATTGTGGTTCACAAGCCGGCCGGCCTGCTCATGCACCGTAGCCCCATCTCTCAAGACACGGTTTTTCTACTGCAGACCCTGCGCGACCAAATTGACCAACGCGTGTATCCGGTGCATCGTTTGGATAGAGCCACTTCAGGCGTATTGCTGCTGGGTTTAAACCCAGATATAGCACGTGAGCTGGTCACTCAGTTTGAATCTCACCAGATCAGCAAGTCTTATCACGCACTCGTTCGTGGCTGGGCTGATGATGAGGGCGAGATCAATCACCCAGTAGCAGATGAAGAAGGCAACAACGTACCGCAAGAGGCCGTCACGAGATACCGATGTTTAGAACGCGTGGAGCTACCTGTTGCGATTAGTCGCTACCCTACATCTCGTTATTCGATTGTCGAAGCCGAGCCACTTACAGGACGGCGCCAACAGATCCGTAAGCATTTCAAACATATCTCGCATCACATCATTGGCGATACCACCCATGGCGATGGCAAACATAACAACTATTTTCGAGAATACCATGGCATCTTTCGCCTCATGCTCACGTCCAAGCAGCTTAGCTTCACTCATCCTGTTTCATTAGAAAAAATACGTTGCGATGCTTTAGATGAACTTGAGTGGCAGCGACTCAACAGCATTTTTAAATGACATAAAAAAGCCCGTCACCGACGGGCTCTTGCTTAAAAGGATCTGACGACCTCGAGTATTTGTTCGGCATGCCCCTTGGGTGATACCCCATACTCAGCAAACTTGATCGTGCCTTGCGCATCCACAATGAATGTCGAACGAACGATGCCAAACCTCTTTTCACCGTTCTTTTCTTTTTCTTGCCAAATACCATAGGCATCACAAAGCTGGCCTTCCACATCTGCCAGCAGCTGCACGGTCAAGCCGTACTTATCGCGAAACTCGCCGTGACTTTTGCAATTATCTTTACTTACACCAATCAACTTGGTGTTATGCGCTAAGAATTCATCTAAAAGATCAGAGAACTCCTGCGCCTCCATTGTGCAACCCGGCGTGTCATCTTTTGGGTAGAAGTAGATAACGTAATTTGAGCCTTCAAGATCTTTTGAAAGACACATATTCATGTCTGCATCTGGCAGCTCAAACGCCGGTGCTTTATCGCCAACTGAAAGCATCTTATTTCCCCCTAGCTTTCTCTGTGATAACTCTGAATGTAGGCGCCTTATTTGCGCAGGTCAACCGTTGGCTATTAGCTCCGAAAACAGCTGTCGCAAAAGCTCATTTTGCTCATTCTTTAAGACACCCTCAGATAAGGTGACCTGCTGATGCGTTTGACGCTGCAGTAACAGTTTTATCGCAACACTCAGCGCCGTAGACTCCTCAGCCTGGGCATGGCTTAACTTAGCAATAAGGACGCGTTGCATCGTAGGGATAACTGACTGCAACTCACGACGGTGCTCGGTAAAGCCTATTAGCAAATTTTTATCTGCTTGATCTATATCTCCCATCGCGGACTGAGTGAAAAATAAAGCACTTACTAATGCTGGTTCAAGCACTGACAAATCATCAGATAATCGATAGGGCAGATCTTTTAAATATTGCGCATGCAGCTGCTCAATATCTGCGACGCAATTCTCAGAGATCGCCAACAACATTTGAAGTGATTGCGCACCACTACTCGCATCAATACGATGACCGATACGCGCCGGCTTGAAGTCTTGCGAATGCCAGAACTTGAGACTCGTTGCATCCATCGCATAAGAAGTTCCCAGTAAATCAATTGACTGCCGTTTTGCTTCTTTAAGGATTGCTTGTATTAACTGACTTGCGAGACCTTGGCGTCGACATTGCTCATTTGTCGCAATGCGCATAATGCGCAAGAGCTTCTTTTCTAGCCCTTTAGCATAAGCAGAATGTTGCGCAAGCGATTGCAGTAGCAAGTGTCCTTTAGGTCGTCGATAGCCCTGTGTAATCTGCTCGGCTAACTCTTTTGAAAAACCGCCTTCCTCAACTGTGATTGCACAGGCAACAACTCGACCGCTCTCTCGAGCAAGCCAAAGCTGCTGCATCGGATCATTTAATAAGGCATACAAGTCAGAAGGACGTGTTTGATAATGCGCATCAACAAGCAGGCCAACAATAGCGCGCAATAGCGGCCCATCATTAATCAATGATGTCTTATCACAATGCTCAATCGTTACTTCGGCACACTTATCTATATCATCTGGCTTAGCGTTTAGCATTAGCCATTGATACGAAGTGATCTCCAGTGGGTCATCATCCGCCCAACGCACAGGATGATCTAATTGAATTTTCTTAACTTGGTTGGAATAGCCGTCGAGCAGCCTTGTGAATCGCGTAACAAAACCACGACCACTTCCCTCGTAGCCATGCACTGTCGAGCTAAAAACTAAACGGTTCTCTCGCTGAAGAAATTTTTCAAGCGTTGCCAGTGGCACCATTGCCGCTTCATCTATTACACACAGCGAACTCGATCGCTCCTGCAATACATACTCGTCAGGATGCATCCACTGCACAGCACTCTTTGCCAGACATCGTCGCTCCAGAACATCAAAAAGTGGATCGACTGATCGACGATTCATACTGATAACTGCGATAACTTTTTTATCGTCAGCTTCTATCAAATCAGCAATCGCCTCGCCTAATGCGGTTGTCTTTCCACGGCCACGATGTGCCGTGATGACCAATGGTCGCTTCGCATGGCCAGTCGCAACACGCTTGATGGCTTCTACCGCACCTTGTTGGCCTTGCGTTAATTCAAAAGATTCTTTTTTTATCGCAACTGGCGAAGGTGGCGACTGATCATCTCCTTGGGTGATCGAGATGAGTTGTTTCTCAGTCTCAAACAGGGTTGCTAAACGTTGCTCATACAAACCACGCTCAACAAAGTCCTGACGATTAGGGAGCATCAGATACAACATACCTCCACCGCGCAAAGTACCTATCAATGCCGCGAGATGATCAGGCTTAAAACCTTGATGACACTCAACAACTAAGCTGTCGCATTGCTGACCTAGCTTTTGTGTGACGTGATTAGCGGCAATCGCATCGGCAGAAGCTGGTGCATGCCCCCCATACCAAAAACAATGCCCTAAAGATTTCACATCAAGCTGATCAACAGCCCAAGCAAGATCACCCCACAGCAGCACGGCTTGTCGGTGACTGTGTTGCATCAACTGTGACATAGAAATTTAGGCGTCAGGATCGTACGCGAGATTAGGGCCGAGCCACTTTTCCATCTCGGCTACTTCAACACCCTTACGTGCTGCGTAATCTTCGAGCTGATCTTTATTGATACGACCAATCGCAAAATAGCGCGCATCAGGATGGGCAAAATATAAACCTGATACAGCCGCCGTCGGCACCATCGCTTTAGACTCGGTTAACCAAATATCGGTATTAGCTTCAGCATCCAACAAGGTCCACAACAAATCCTTTTCCGTGTGATCCGGTGATGCTGGGTAACCCATTGCAGGTCGAATGCCTTGGTAAACTTCTTCGATCAATTGCTCATTGCTGAGCGCTTCATCAGATGCGTAACCCCAAAGTTCAGTACGAACTTTTTGATGCAACCATTCAGTTAATGCTTCAGCCAAACGATCGGCTAACGCCTTGAGCATAATGCCGTTGTAATCATCATGGTCAGCATCAAACTCAGCTAGCTTCTCATCGATACCGATACCTGCGGTTGCAGCAAAGCCACCAATGTAATCATTCAGACCGGTATCCTTAGGTGCTATGTAGTCACCTAAGCTTTCATTGTATTTACCCTCTGGCTGCTTACCTTGCTTACGCAAATTATGCAACGTGGTGAGTAACTCTTTACGCGAATCATCTTTGTACACTTCAATGTCATCACCAACGGCATTCGCAGCAAACAAGCCGACAACCGCATTGGCACTTAGCCATTTCTCATCAATGATTTTTTGCAGCATTGCTGTTGCATCGGCATACAGCTTACGTGCTTCTTCACCCTTCTCAGCATCATCGAGAATTTTCGGGAAGCGACCTTTCAGCTGCCATGCGTGGAAGAAGAAGGTCCAATCAATCAACGGAGTGATCTCATTGAGATCAATATCCTTAAGAACTGTTATGCCAGGTTTCGCTGGCTTAACGATTGGCGCTGCCGCCCAATCAATCGGTGTACGGTTGGCCTGCGCTTTTGCAAGCGGCACATTGTTTTTCGCTTCATTCTTAGCCGCGCGTTGCTGACGCACAACATCATATTCATCACGCAGACCCGCTAAGAACTTAGGCTTTTGTTCTTTCGATAATAAGGTCGATGCAACGCCAACTGCACGCGAAGCATCTGCAACATAAATTGCGCCGTGCTCATACTGCGGTTCAATTTTTACAGCGGTGTGTGCTTTAGAGGTTGTCGCACCACCGATCATTAATGGGATGTTAAAGCCTTGACGCTTCATCTCTTTAGCGACGTGTACCATCTCATCGAGGGACGGCGTGATCAGACCCGACAAACCGATGATGTCGACATTCTCTTCTTTCGCGCGTTGCAGAATTGTCTCAGCGGGCACCATAACGCCGAGGTCGATGACTTCGTAGTTGTTACACTGCAACACCACGCCAACGATATTCTTACCGATATCGTGAACATCACCTTTCACCGTGGCCATCAAAATCTTGCCACTACTTTCTACCGCACAATCAGCTTTCTCCGCCTCAAGATAAGGTTCCAGATAAGCCACGGCTTTTTTCATGACTCGCGCAGATTTAACCACCTGCGGTAGGAACATCTTGCCTTCACCAAACAGATCACCGACCACATTCATGCCATCCATTAGCGGACCTTCGATGACATGCAATGGGCGCTCAGCTTGAGCGCGCGCTTCTTCAGTATCTTGATCGATGTATTCGGTAATGCCTTTTACCAGTGCATGCTCTAGACGCTTATTGACTGGCCAAGTACGCCATTCCAAATCTTGTTTAGACTCAACGCCACCGCCATCACCGGCATACTTTGGTGCGATCTCAACCAAGCGGTCACCCGCTTCTGGGTCTTTATTCAAGACCACATCCTCAACCGCATCACGCAACTCAGGTTCTAGCTCGTCATAAACCGCAAGCTGGCCCGCATTCACGATACCCATGTCCATACCGGCACGAATCGCGTGATAAAGGAACACCGCGTGAATCGCTTCACGCACATGATTGTTACCGCGGAAGGAGAATGACACGTTTGATACGCCACCTGAAATCATTGCATGTGGCAGTGTTTGTTTTATCTCGCGTGTCGCTTCAATAAAGTCGACGCCGTAGTTGTTATGCTCTTCGATACCTGTCGCAACAGCAAAGATATTCGGGTCGAAAATAATGTCTTCAGGCGGGAAGCCGATCTCATCAACCAAAATGCGATAAGCACGCGTACAGATCTCGACCTTGCGCGCATGCGTATCAGCCTGACCCACTTCATCGAATGCCATCACGATAACTGCGGCACCATAACGACGGCACAGCTTGGCTTGTTCGCGGAATTTATCTTCGCCCTCTTTCATCGAGATCGAATTGACAATTGGCTTACCTTGGCAGCACTTCAAGCCTGCTTCGATAATTTCCCACTTTGACGAGTCAATCATCAAAGGCACTTTGGCGATATCAGGCTCAGAGGCAATCAGGTTTAAGAAGCGCACCATGGCTGCCTCACCATCCAGCATGCCTTCGTCCATGTTGACGTCAACGATCTGTGCACCATCTTCAACTTGGGCACGACAGATATCTAAGGCTTCTTCGTATTCTTCATTCAGGATCAATCGCTTGAACTTGGCTGAACCTGTGACATTCGCACGCTCACCCACATTGGTGAACAAACTTAGCTCACCCAGGTTAAGTGGTTCTAAACCCGACAGGCGACACTCAACCGCAAGTTCAGGTTTCTTGCGGGGCGCTTTATCTGCGACCGCTTCTGCGATTGCACGAATGTGATCTGGCGATGAACCACAACAACCACCAATGATGTTGAGGAATCCAGCTTCTGCCCACTCAGCGACTTGAGCAGCCATCTCGGGTGGCATCAAATCGTATTCACCAAACTCGTTTGGCAAACCAGCATTCGGGTGCGCATTGACATGGCACTCAGCGATGCGCGACATCTCTTCAACATACTGACGTAACAGATCAGGACCCAATGCACAGTTAAGACCAATCGAAATCGGCTTGGCATGACGCAAGCTGTTGTAGAACGCTTCGGTTGTTTGACCTGAAAGGGTACGACCAGAAGCATCTGTGATGGTGCCTGAGATCATGATGGGCAAAGTGATACCTTTATCGTCGAAGTATTTCTTAACCGCAAAGATCGCCGCTTTTGCATTCAACGTATCGAAAATGGTTTCGATCAAAATGATGTCTGCGCCACCTTGTACCAACGCATCGGTTGACTCGGTGTATTGCTCAACCAACTCATCGAAGGTTACGTTGCGATAACCCGGGTCGTTCACATCGGGCGAAATCGACAAGGTACGCGACGTGGGGCCTAGGACACCGGCGACAAAACGTGGCTTATCTGGCGTGCTGTATTTGTCAGCCGCCTGGCGCGCTAAGCGAGTTGCTTCAAAATTAATCTCATATGCCAACTCCTCCATGTCGTAATCAGACATCGACACCCGCGTGCCATTAAAAGTGTTGGTTTCAAGGATATCTGCACCGGCATCGAGGTACTGCTCGTGAATCTCACGGATTACCTCAGGACGGGTTATCGCCAGTAAGTCATTGTTTCCTTTAAGATCTGTGTGCCAATCTTGAAAGCGCTCACCACGATAATCGGCCTCACTGAGCTTATAACGCTGAATCATCGTGCCCATCGCGCCATCCAAAATAAGGATGCGCTGAGCCATCAATGCTTCGAGTTCTGCGGTGCGGTTTTGAGACATCTGAACAACAACTGCTGGTTGAAAACGCGCGATTATACCTTGCTTGCCACTACCTCTCAGGCAAAAAATCTAAGTAAATCGGGTAGATGCAAATTCAGGGAAATTGCTGCTTTGCAACGTCAATTTTTCGTGTTTCTATAGCAACTGTTTGCAGGCCAGCAAACGCCGTTCACGGCATAAAATAACTGGCACAACATATCAAGATTGTGCCGCTCTTGTAGTATTTTGGAGGTATAAAAATGGCCGAACTCTTCTCAGCTGACTGGATGAACGCTCTTAAGGATCATTGGAACTCTGACGCTGAAGTCAGCGGCAAACTCGCTGAAATTGGCTTCAACTCTGTCATCACTTGTGGTTTTAAAGGGGAAGACCAACCTCGTGGTGTATTTGTTGTTGAAAATGGTGTGTGCACTCGTGCTGGTGACTTTGATGGCACCGCACCGGATTGGGACATGCGCGCAGACAAAGATAACTGGCTCAAGTGGGCGTCTGATGGCATCGGCATGACCGGCCTTGGTACCGCGTTCGCAATGGGTAAATTGAAGTTCATCGTTGGCGACTTCAAAGGCATGATCAAAGATCCTCGTATGGCAGGACCTTTCGTCAAAAGTTTTGCCTTGATGGGCAAAATCGATACGCAATAAACCGTATCACTCCACGCGAAGAAGCCCGCTAACGCGGGCTTTTTTATGGGCGTTGACCATCGATCCAAGGATTACGATTACCTTGATAGGCCTCAATTTGATCGTTTCGCCAGCGTTCATGTGTGTCTGGTGGATCTTCTTGATGCCAGCGCAGTAACAATGATCGTTGGCGCTGATAGATTGGGATTCCCCAACGTTCCTCCATATAGAGAGCAGCTCGGGCGATATCACCGCGCACGGCTTCGCGAGGCTCGGCAATTCGCTTACGTTTGTCGATCTCTAAATCACAATCCTCACGCCACCACTTTTCACCCGGTATTTCTGCATAGGCATAGGCTAAGCGTTCGTGATTTGCGCCCTTATCACTCGGGTAAAGGTTGTGCATATCCATTTCAATTTGGTTAAACCGTACGCTGCGTTCACGACACTGCTTACGCGTGCCGCACTTAAGCTCGTTTTTAACCCACGCCATCGGCATCACATGCTCAATATTGTACCCACGATCATATTTACCAAACCGCTTACCGCAGTACAGATCAGTTCCGCCACTGGGATATAGGTTTTGCCAAAAAATAGCGATCTGTTCGAGATAATTTTGCGGTTTTGCGGCCAAGTTCGGCGAAAAAAGGCTGAAACAAAGTGAAAAAACAAAAGATCTTCGTTTCAGTGAAAGCCCAGACATTGCATAATGATGGATATTAAAATTCACATGCACAGTGAGTACCTAAGTGCCTGATCAAAGTTCTACGCAAACACCATCGCGTGGCCCATGGCCTGCGATAGCGATCGTTGTTATCGTAACATTAGTAGCGATTTATTCTGTCCCCTCTGAAGATGATATTGAAAGTGCTCCCGCACCAATAACTTCAAGCACCTCGTTAATACCAGCACCCAACCCTCTTCCGCCTAACAAATCTGATCGCATCGATGCGCGTACCCTCATTACCGAATTACGCACCTCATCTAAACCCGACTTTAACAAGGCCTATGACGCTGGCGAAACGCTACGTAAAAAAGGTCAGTTAGACCAGGCTTATATTTTGTATTTCTTTGCCGCTCGTGAAGGCCATGCAAACTCGGCTTACCGTCTTGGTCAACTAGCTGACAATGTGATTAACAAAGCCGCTTATCGTGCTGACGCGACACAAGCAATCAAGTGGTACCACAAAGCACAAAGTGCTGGCATAAGCGAAGCGACTGATGCACTGGATAAACTCAAGCGTCATTACGAAGATAAAGCACGCTCTGGCGACGGCAATGCTCGCCGGTTGTTGTTGTTGTGGAGATAAGCCAGATGACATTACGACTATCTCACACCATTTTTATGATCTGCTTAATGATTGCAGGTAACGCAAATGTATTTGCTGCTGACAAGCCATTGCTACTGGCCGGCAAACAATCACTTTATCAACGCGTGCTTGCCATTCCTGGCGCGCAAATACATAAGTCTTTGAAAAGTGTGGGCACTGACACGACACCATTCACGGCTTATTATGTTTATGCTCGCACAAAAGTCGGCACGCAAGATTGGTTACATGTTGGCACCGATCGTTTTGGTGGCAAGAAAAGTTGGTTGAAAAGTGATGACACCATCGAATGGAACCAAGGTCTAACCGTTGCCTTCCGCGACCCTGCTTACCAAGATCGTGCATTGTTGTTTAAAGATGCGAAATCACTCAAAGACGTAGCGCAAGACCGTAGCTTAAAAAATTACGAACGTCTTTATTCCGAAGCATCTGCTGGCAAAACGAGCAAATCGTCACCCGTTGCAGCCATTCAGCCCGCTGAAAAACTCGACATCCAAGATGACTTTTATTTAGTGCCGATTCAAAAGCACAAAGACATCTATGTGGGTAATCAACAAGCACGCATGCTTGAAGTAGCATCTGTACCTTTACGCGATGCGGAACCTAAGAAAACTTCAGACTACCGCGCAGGCTTGGTGTTCGCGATTGATTCGACCTTGTCGATGGATCCTTACATCAACCGTACCCGTGAAGCTGTTCGTAAGATCTATGACAGTCTTGAATCCGCCAACCTCCTCGGCAATGTCAACTTTGGATTGGTTGCTTTTCGTGACAATCCTGATGCGGCTCCAGGAATCGAATACCTTACAAAGACCTATGCAGACTTAAAAGAAGGCGCAGATCCAAAGAAATTTATGTCGCAGGTTGAATCACTTAAAGCTGCAACCGTATCAAGCAAAGGATTTAGCGAAGATTCATACGCAGGCTTGAGAGAAGCTATCGATAACATGTCATGGGAGGGTAATGCCGCTCGTTATCTTGTGCTAGTTACTGATGCAGGACCACGGAATAAGAACGACCCATTATCGAGCACCGGTCTATCAACAGCTCAATTGCGTCAATTAGCTCGTGAAAAAGGCATTGCGATTTTTGTTCTTCACCTACTCACTCCTGCCACTCACTCAGACCATCAACTCGCTGCAGAAACGTATAAGGAACTTTCCGAATTCCCCGGTATTGGCAGTCTTTATTACGGAGTGCCCACTGGTGATGTCAATCAGTTTGGTCGAGTGCTTGATACCTTAGCTGGACAAATCACCATGCAAGTTCAAATGGGGGGTGCTGCACCACAGGCAACACAGCAATCTAACGATTCGCAGCTTGCTCAACTTCAGCAAAAAGTCAGTAAGTTAGGGTACGCACTACGCATGCGTTATCTACAAGATACGGGTAGTGGCAAAACCCCTCGCATCTTTAACGCATGGGTTTTAGATCGTGATCTGCGCAACCCAGAGATGCCCTCACTTGATGTTCAAGTTCTCCTGACGCGTGATCAGCTATCTGACCTGCATGAAATCTTGAAACAAGTACTAAATACTGCTGAAGAAGGTTTGTTATCGCCAAGCAACTTCCTTAACGAATTAAAAAGTTTGGCCGCAACCGTAACGCGCGACGCAACACAGCTTGGTGAAACAACTGCAATCACAGCGGGCGCGGGCAATAGCTTGGCTGATCTTGGCTTCATGCGTGAATACATTGATGATCTACCTTACACAGGGGAAGTCATGGGTCTTTCTCTCGAAGAGTGGGACGCCTGGCCAGCCAGTGATCAAATCGATTTTTTACATCGCTTAGAAGCAAAAATTAATTACTACCGTGCCCTTCATGATCACACCGATCTTTGGGTGAGCCTTGATGGTGGCTCGGTAGATGGTGACTCTGTTTTCCCTATCGCGATTGAAATGTTGCCTTAACAGCAGGACTTAAACTTGGAAACACAACCGCATTTGGACGCCACTCAACGTGAGGGCGGCACCATCTACCACCTGCGTAATGTTGTTTTAGATCGGAAATCAGAAGGCGTCTCTTTCCGGCTTAATGTGCCCTCTTTGCAAATACGCCAGGGTGAACAGATTGCGGTGATCGGTGAATCAGGTTGTGGCAAATCAACCTTACTCGACATCTTGGCATTCATTGCTAAACCCAGTCAGATCGACTCTTTCCGCTTTCGCCCTAATAATAGTGACGCTCCAATTGATATCGGGGCATATTGGCAAAAAAATCAATTCAATCAACTAGGTGACTTACGTAAACAACATATTGGTTATGTCATGCAAACCGGCGGGCTTCTGCCTTACCTAACTGTGAGAGATAACATCAACCTTTCGCGTAGCGTGTTAAAAATGAAAAAAGACGACACCGTTGACACGCTTGCACGTGAACTCGGTATTGCACGTCATCTTGATAAATTACCTGGCACATTATCAACCGGTGAACGTCAACGAGTTGCAATTGCTCGCGGTCTCGCTCATCAGCCATCTATCGTGATAGCAGATGAACCCACCGCCTCCGTTGATCCTTTTGCAGCAGAAAAGATCATGGCCTTATTCATGGAGCTAGCTGAAGACCGCAATATTACCGTCATCGTTGCTAGCCACGCATGGCGCCACATCAAACGTTTAGGCTTACGACGTTTAGCGCACCATACCTCGCGCTCAGAAGATGGGCGCACAACCGAAACCGTAGTGAATGGATAAGTCATGAAGTTATTTAAAACACTACGCTTAGCAACCAAAGATTACTTACACGAATGGCAAGTTTCGATTTGCTTTGTGCTTGCTCTTGCAGCAGTTCTTGGACCCATGCTGGTTTTGTTTGGTCTTAAATTCGGCATCATTGGCGGGATGATTGATGAGCTGATTGAAGATCCAGCAAATCGTGAGATACGCCCAGTGAGTAGCGCGCGTTTTGATGACAACTGGGTCAACCAGATGCGCGCACGTAACGATGTCGAATTTATTTTGCCACGCACGCGCAGCATCGCAGCAACGGTGCAATTAAGCTCAGCCAAATCTGATCGCTTTATCAATGTGGAAATGATTCCTACTGCGAAAGGCGACCCACTACTACAAGAAACATCGGCACCAGAAACCATTAAGCAAATTGTTTTATCGCCAACGGCTACTCGCAAACTTAGCATCGAGCTTGGTGATCAAATAAAAGGCAGTGTGACTCGTCGTTACTTGGGGGAGACCGAACGTGTTGAGCTTACACTTACCGTGGTAGGGATTGCTGATGCCGATGCATTTACGCGTGATGGTGCTTTTGCAAATCTAGAACTGATGGAAGCGATCGAGAACTACCGCGATGGTATTGCTGTGCCTAACTTCAAATGGTCTGGTAGCGCCGCACCTTCTGATCGCACTTACCCCAGCTTCCGTTTGTTTAGCCGCTCAATCTACGATGTTGCAGGCTTACAAAAAGCATTGAATGCCGTTGGCGTTGAAGTACGTACTAAAAGTTCAGACATCGAGCTTGTCATGAAGATGGACCGCAACCTGACCATGGTTTACTGGGCAATTGCGATCATCGGCCTGTTTGGCTTCTCACTTTCTCTTGGCGCAAGCTTATGGGCCAATGTTGACCGAAAACGTAAAGAGTTATCCGTTCTGCGCTTAGTGGGTTTCCGTACGGGAGATATCGTGTGGTTCCCAATGACTCAAGCCATCTACACAGCTGTCCTCGGCTGGGGATTAGCGATTGGCTTATATCAAGCCGTAGCAATCACCATCAATGCCATGATGGCTGACCAAACAGAAGGCCAATCCGTTTGCGTTCTACTGCCCGAACACTTTATTGCGGCTGGCGTGGTGACTGTTGCTGCTGCGATTGTTGCCGCGGCTTTATCAGGCGCACGTGCTGCACGTATTGCACCGTCTGATGGCCTAAGAGAGATCTAAAGTAATCGCTGTCTAACCAACTCGATATGCTGGCGCAGATGATAGGCTTCATGCGCAAAGGCTAAGGGTATTTTTAGCTGACGCACCTCTTGTTCGAGATTGCGCAGTGATTGATGCAAGGTCTCTTTGGTTGCATGATCAGCGCCGGTTGCCTGCTCATCGATTGACTCAAGTTTTTCATACCAACGATAAACGCGTGCTCGCATACGCCAATTGTAGATAGGTGGCATGACTTTCATCAAAGGTAAAATCATGAGCACTAATGGCAGCAACATAACCCATAGACGGTCTAATAAAGACGCTGCCCAGAAAGGCATATAACGCTGCAAGACTGGCTCGCCTTTTTCATAAAACTTTTTCGCTCTATCAGCTAATGGATATGCCAACAGTTTAGGCTGTGGAAATTGTCCGTTATTAGCAAACCAATTTTCATTTCCATGTTGCTGCTTTGCAGCCATCAACATGATGTCAATAATCGCCGGGTGAATCTCTTTAGTTGCAACAATATTTGCCGCTGGCGCTAGCAGCGCTTTATCTTTGGTAGGGATATCTTGTTGGAGATCAACAATACCTTGCGGTAGAACCACATGGCTTAAGAAGCCATAACGCTTTGCATAGGCTTGGACACGATCAAAAGACATCACGTTTAGCGTCTGATCTCGCAACATTTCTTGAACTAACAAACTGCGTGGCGCACTCACAAAAAATGCTGCATCAATCTTGTCTTCTTTAAGTGCATCGTAAGCTGTTCGACCACCTATAGGCTGTGTAGAGTCGAGCGAGATACCATTATCACTGAGCAGCATGGTTGCTAACGCTCGGGTACCGGAGCCTTCACCACCAATTGCCATACGTAATCCGGCCAATTCACGTAATGCACCAATAGGCCGCTTGGCTGAGGTAAAGACCCATAGTGGTTCGTAAAAAACACTACCCATTGATTCGATCAACTGAATCCCAAAGGGATCAGGGATGCCGCTCTGAACAAGCGCTATATCGACCTTCCCTTCACGTAATAGCTGTTGATTTTCTACAGAGCCAGCAGTAGGAATCAGCTCAAGTTCAACACCCTCTGCTGCCAGATAGCGTTGATAAGACTGTGCAAAGCTGTGGTAAGCGCCACTTTCAGAGCCTGTTGCCATGGTTACCTTTGACGGAGGCGCCGGCTTTATAAACTGCGCCGCTAAAACAAAAGCCGCAATGGTTAGCAGCACTGCAGGGGTATAAATTTTAACAATAGGACTCACGATAATTACCGAGGTAAGAGCTCAATCAACTCTTTTAAATTCGAAACGCTAATATCGGCGGACTTCGTCAAACTTGGCCACATTTGTTCTATGCGATTCATCCATGCGGTTTTCATTCCGAAATTAGCAGCAGCCTCTATATCGCGTATAGGATCATCACCCACATGCAGACACTCATTAGGCTGCACATCAAATTGATCCACACTGGCTTGAAACAGTGCTGGATGCGGTTTTGCCGCCCCTACTTGTTCAGCCATAAAGGCCGCATCAAACAAACCTTGTAGCGGCGTCTTTTCAACTTGCGCATTGCCATTAGTCACCGCAACCAACCGGTAAGTACCTTTGAGCTGCTTTAAGCCTTCAATCACTTCATCAAATGGTTCAACCCAATTACGCGCCTCACGAAAGATCGCGTTAGCTTGCTCTGCAATCTCATGCGGCAAAGCAAATTCATCACAATGCGCTTTCAATGCTGAAAGACGTACACGCGTTAAGTCGTGAGCAAACTCAGGATTCGCTTTGACCCATGCCATCCGCTTTTCCCGCATAGTATCGAGTGTGTAATGCTCAGTAATCACTGGCGCATGCTGTTGCAGCCATTCATAGGTGCGTGCTTCTGCCATACGAATGGTTTGAAGACATGGCCAAAGCGTGTCATCTAAATCAAAAGAGATCAGCTTGATGTTATTGAGCTGTGACATTTATAAAGCAGGTAATACGCGCTGAGACACAAACTCACCTAGCGGCTTGAGTTCTTCATATTGCTTACCGACATTCACAATGTAGTTAAGCGTGCGTGGAATATCACCCAGGTAACCGGGTTTACCATCACGGTGATTGAGGCGCGCAAATATACCGCTGGCCTTGAGATGGCGCTGTACCCCCATCCAATCAAACCATCGCTTGAAACGAAGACGATGTCTCTCATTCATTACCCCCGTTGCGATTGCACCCTCCAAGTAATCATGGCACCAACGAGACACTAAAGCGTCATCCCACTCGATATAACAGTCGCGCAGCAAGGACACCAAGTCATAGGTCACCGGACCCAATACAGCATCCTGGTAATCGATCACACCTAAGCTGTTATCCGATAGCAGCATTAAATTGCGCGAATGATAGTCACGATGAACAAACACCTTAGGTTGCTCCAACGCCGATTCAGTTAGCGCTTTAAATGTGCGTGCGAGCATTTTTTTACTGTCATCCGACAAATTGAGACTCAAATGCTTCTCAAGCAGCCAATCAGGAAATAGCTGCATTTCACGCATCAACATTGGCTCGTCATAAGCGGGCAAGTTGTCGGTCTTCGCGCTTTGCTGAAACGTCAGCAATGAGGTCATCGCGCTGCCATAGAGCTGGTCAGCTGACTCCTGAGTCAAATTCGGTAACAAGGTGGCATCGCCAAAATCTTCCAGAACCATAAACCCTTGTTCGATATCCATCGCCAACACCTCAGGCGCATGCACCCCTGCATCACGCAGACGAGTGGTCATCTCAGCAAAAGGACGGCAGTCTTCTTGTGGCGGTGGCGCATCCATCACAATTCGACTCGGCACCCCCAATTGGGTGAGTCGAAAATAACGCCGAAAACTGGCATCTCCAGAGGCCATGGCTAGCGCAAAGTCGCCAAGCTCAAGAGAATCTCTAAGCCATTGTTTTAAAAGCGAAAGTCGCTCATCCATCAAAACCTAACCTTGGGGCCATTTCGGCTCAATTTCATTGAAAATATGGGCATTTTATGAGATTTTACCCACCCTTCGGAGACTTCCTGTGGAATTAGCTTCCGCGTAACCATAAAAATAGAACCGGCCGATGCTTTTTCATACTGCAAACTCCCTAAAAATTCGCCCATTGTCTGTCGCGATTGCGACGATTTTGATGCCGATCTCGCTACTCAGCCAGGCTGTAATCGCTAAAGACAGTCGCGCTTGGGAATGTAAAGCTGGATCTGATGGTCAATGGGAATGCTATAAAAACGGCGTATTGGAAGATCGCCCTGCTGCAGCACCCATTGTGCAAGCACTACCGATGGACGCTAAGCCTGCAGCTTTATCGATTGCTGAGCAACCTACAGCGGCACCTGCGTACACACCGAATGCGTCGGTTGGATTAAGCCAAGCAGCACCTAAAGTTAAAGTGGCACAGCCTGCTGAAGAACCTAAACCGGTCGTTATTCCAGAGCCAGTTCCAAGTAAGCCACAAGCTGTCGCTAAACCCGAGCCTGTTGTTGCAAAGCCAGTACAAAAGCCCCTGCCTGCGACAGAAACAAAGACCACTGACCCCATCGCCAAGGTAGTCAGCTCCGCGAGTAATGCGAGTCGTCTTGATGAGAAGCTTAACTGGGGTTCATGTGGTGTTGAAACCAATCAGCTACCGACTTTTGTTAGCTTTGATGGCAACAATGCCAATGCGCCGATGGATATCGTGGCTGACTCAGCCGAACTGAGCCGTGAGACCAATGAGAACATCTTCATTGGTAATGTCGAGCACACCCAAGGCTCACAACAAATTTTTGCGGAAGCTATGAGCTACAACCAAGAGTCTGGTCAGCTAAACGCGCAAGGCGATGTGTTGATGATCATGCCCGATATGCGCATGAGCGCGCCTCGCGTGTCATACAACACCAAGACCCGCAGCGGCGATGCAACCGATGTCTCTTATCGCATGCCAGGCATCTTAGGTCGCGGCACCTCTGAGAGCACCAACATCATCGATGATCTGCACAGTGAACATAACACGGTGACCTACACCACCTGTGCACCAGGTGATAACGCATGGTCATTACATGCTGACAAGCTGATCATGGATCAAGAAGAAGGCGTGGCTTGGGCAACGCACGCAACAATCAACGTGGGCGACATGCCGATTGCATACTTACCTGCAATGAGCTTCCCATTGGATGATCGTCGTCGCAGTGGCGTACTTCGCCCCACCTTCAGTAATAGGAAAGATAACGGCTTTGATTTCACCTTGCCTTATTACCTAAACCTTGCGCCAAACTACGACCTAACGCTTTATCCGCGTTATCTAACCGAGCGTGGCGCCATGCTGGGCGGCGAATATCGCTTCCTCACTGAGATGGCGAAAGGCACCATCTCAGCTGATGCAATTAGTGACGACAAATACACCGGCAATAGTTCACGCAGCTCATTGAAGATCGACACCTCTGCGACTTTCAATGACCGTTTAACAGGTAACTTCTTATTTAATGAAGTCTCAGATAACGATTATCTAAACGACTTTGGCGGCACACTTGCGGTAGCTAACACTACACAACTTGAGCGTCGTGCTGAGATGAAGTATCAAGCAGATAACTGGTATTCATTGGTTAAATTCCAGGATTTCCAAGCTCTTAGCTTTGGCTCTACAACTGCCAATGAGCAATATGCTCGACTCCCGCAGGTCTTATTCCACGCCAATAACGACAAGCTTCGTGGCGATAGCCCGCTGATTATGGAACTGGATACTGAAGCAGTCAGTTTTTCTAAGGATGAAGCGAATGCAATTAATGGTGAGCGTTACGATATCAAACCGCGCGTAGCTTTAGATTTTCGTGAGCCTTGGTATCACTTGAAGCCTGCGCTATCTGTTCGCCATACTACATACAACACAAACACTTTCGGCGCAGTAAATGATGGCTCTGTCAGTCGAAGCACTTACACCGCTAGCATCGATAATGGCTTGTATTTCGAACGTAATACCTCATGGTTTGGCGAAGGTGCTCTCCAGACCCTTGAGCCACGTGCCTATTACTTGTACACACCACACAAAAATCAAAGCAACATCAACGTCTTTGATACAGCGGCATACGGATTTGATTTTGCGCAACTGTTCCGCGACAACCGTTTCAATGGACCTGATCGTGTTGGCGATGCCAATCAGTTAACTCTGGCGCTTACTAGCCGCACGCTCAGTGACAGCAATGGCTCTGAAATTTTCCGCGCCAGTATCGGTGAAGTTTTTTACTTTGAAGATCGCCGAGTACAGCTACCTGACGTATCAACCGCCTCTACAAACAAATCTGATCTTGTAGGCGAGATCGCATGGAAACCTGCGCAACACTGGGAAACAAAGCTGAACGCATTGTTTGATACCAATACCGACGATCTAAAAACCGCGACTGCTTCTGCAAATTACTACGCAAGCAATACGGAACTATTCAACATCAAATACATCTATAACGATGCATCGACCACAGCGACTGATAACAACCAACAGTTAGATATCAGTGGCATTTGGTCTGTCGCACCAAAAACTAACCTTTTCGCTCGTCTGAATCGTTCTCTGAAGGATGATAAAGATCTCGACGCTTTGGCTGGTTTTGAATACGGAAGCTGCTGCTGGCGTGTTCGTACATTTGCTAGCCGTGCAACCGGTGACGAATCACCAACTTTCACGGTTGAATTCGAACTTAACGGCCTAGGCCGTATTGGTGATGACACAGAAACCCTTTTGAACGATCGCATCTACGGATACCGTCGAGAAGATGACTAAAAAATTGATCGCTGCCCTGCTGTTTGGGGCGTCACTCTCAGTTGCACATGCTGCCATTGAGCTCGTAGACCGTATCATTGCCGTTGTGGGTAAAGACGTGGTGATGCTCAGTGAGCTCAAATCACGTGCGCAAGAAAATTATTCAACACTCGCTAAGCGCAACCCCAACGCCTTGCCATCACAAGAGCAAGTGCTTACCAGCACCCTTGATAATCTCATTCTAGAGAAGCTTCAATTGGCTGAAGCCTCCAAGCTTGGCATCACTGCCTCATCTGATCGTGTTGCTGAAGCGATGGCGCAGATTGCCAAAAACAATAAGCTCACTTTTGATCAACTGCGTGAAGCATTGGCAAAAGAAGGCACAAGCTTCGACTTCTTTCGCAACAAGATTAAAAATCAGCTCACTCTTCAGCGCCTGATTGATAAAGAAGTCACTAACCGTATTCAGGTTTCTGACTCTGAAATTGACAGCCTGATTACTGCGCAAGATGCCAACGCCGCTAAACGCCGTGAGGTGCGTTTATTCCATATCTTGGTACGCACCCCAGATGGCGCAACAGCTGATGAAGCGAAAGCTGCGGCAAAAAAAGCTAACAAAGCACGCAAACGAATTGATGCTGGCGAATCATTTGAACAAGTGGCTATCGGCACCTCGGATGCATCTAACGCACTTCAAGGTGGCGATGTTGGCTGGTTAGCCTTTGCGCAACTACCGCGTGGCTATCAAGAAATCGTTGCCAAGATGAACGCTGGCGATTTGGTTGGTCCTTTCCGCAGTTCTAATGGCTTTAATATTCTTAAAGCAGCAGAGTTTCGTATCCCAGAGGCCTCGCAAGAGATCGTGACCCAAACCGAAGCGCGCCACATCTTAATTCGCACAGACGAGGTGACTTCAGATAGCGATGCAAAGATCAAACTCGAACAACTCCGCGAACGTGCAGAACAAGGTGAAGACTTCACGAACCTTGCACGCTCTCATTCATCGGATACCGGCTCTGCAATCAAAGGTGGTGAGCTAGGTTGGGTTAGCCCTGATCAAATGGTGCCTGAATTTGAAGAAGTGATGAACCAAACCGCCAAAGGCGCTATCAGTGCACCGTTTAAATCGCGCTTTGGTTGGCACATCATCCAAGTCGTCGATCGTCGTCAGCATGATAAATCTGATGATGTGCGCCGCATCGCTGCCCGTAAAGCTGTAATCAAACGCAAAAGTGAAGAAGCGAAAGAAGAATATCTGCGCCGCTTACGTGATGAAGCCTTCATTGATCTTCGCTTGGATGATTTGCGATGAGCCAAGCGCTTGCGCTGACTCCCGGCGAACCAGCCGGCATTGGTCCTGACCTGGTTGTCAGCTGTGCTCAGCAAGCACATAACCGCCCAATCGTAGCGATTGCTGACCCTGATCTACTCACCAAGCGCGCCGAACAACTCGGTCTAAAATTCCAAGCGATTCCCTATCAAGGACAGACTGAATCTGCAGCCCCAGGCTCCCTGTATGTGCACGAAATAAAGCTGCGCGATGACGTCACCACAGGCGAGCTAAATCCAAACAACAGTGCTTATGTACTCGACACTTTGCGGCATGCCGCACAAGGCTGTGTCGATGGCACTTACGCCGGCATGATTACCGCACCCGTGCACAAAGGCATCATTAACCAAGCCGGTATTGCGTTTAGCGGACATACCGAGTTCCTTGCGGAAATCAGTGGCGGCCATCCAGTGATGATGCTCGCCTGCCCTGGCCTACGCGTAGCACTCGCCACCACGCATTTAGCGTTAAAAGATGTGCCTGCAGCGATTACGCCAGACGTGCTTACTTTGGTGATCAATGCACTCGATAAAGATCTTCGCGAACGCTTTGGTATTAGCCAGCCAAATATCTTGGTATGTGGTCTTAACCCGCATGCTGGTGAAGATGGCTATCTTGGTCGTGAAGAGATTGAGGTTATCGAGCCAACACTCGCAGAGCTCCGCACTCGCGGCATTCAACTCAGTAAGCCACTGCCTGCTGATACCTTATTTACACCACGTCATCTCGTCGAAGCCGACGCCGTTCTCGCGATGTATCACGATCAAGGATTGCCGGTGCTCAAACACATGGGCTTTGGTCATGCGGTAAACATCACCTTAGGCCTTCCCATAGTGCGCACCTCAGTTGATCACGGCACCGCTCTCGATCTTGCAGGCACTGGCAAGGCCGATATGGGTAGCTTGACGGCCGCGATTGAGCAAGCGGTACTGATGACCAGCGATCATACGTCTAACGACTAAACCCTGAACGCTATCGGCTTGCTTTTACACGCAAGTCCTTTTACTTTGCAGTTATTCACTTTAGGTAAGTAGTATGTCTGAGATTGATAACGCACAGATCGATATTGATGTTGTCACCTACTACATCTCTGAGCAGTCCGACCCAACCGTCGACCGCTATGTCTTTGCCTACACCATCACCATTAATAATCGTGGTGCCACCCCAGCAAAGTTACTCAATCGTCATTGGTTGATCACCGATGCCAACGGTAAAGTCCAAGAAGTACGCGGCGAAGGCGTAGTTGGCGAGCAGCCGCACCTCAATCCTGGTGAGCATTTTGAATACACTAGCGGTGCCGTGCTTGAAACCCCAGTTGGCGTGATGGAAGGTGAATACGAAATGGTAACTGATGAAGGTGATACCTTCTTAGCGCCGATTGATCGCTTCTCATTAGCTATCCCGCGAACGTTGCACTAATGACGACCTACGCGATCGGTGATATCCAAGGTTGTTACGACGAGCTAATCGTATTGCTAGACCAGATTAACTTCGCCCCCGAACAAGACCATCTGTGGTTTGTTGGGGACTTGGTGAATCGCGGTCCAAAATCACTTGAGACCCTACGCTACCTGAAATCACTTGGTGATCGTGTCACTTGCGTCTGGGGAAATCACGATCTGCATTTGTTAGCCATCGCCTTTGGCAATGACAGCAAAGCGCACAAAGGTGAAACACTCAACGCCATACTCAATGCGCCAGATCGTGATGAACTCATCGAATGGTTACGCCAACAAAAACTAGCGCATTATGATGTCGAGCTCGGCTACGGCATGGTGCATGCCGGCTTAAGTCCTGAATGGAGCTTTGATGAGGCGCTTAGTTATGCCGCAGAAGTTGAAGACATTATTCATGGCGACGATGCAGTCGACTTCTTTGCCGACATGTATGGCAGCAAACCGAATCACTGGGATCCCACATTAAGTGGAATGGACCGTCATCGTTACATCACTAACTGTTTTACGCGCCTACGTTACTGTAAAGCCGATGGCAGTTTTTCGATGAAAGAGAAACTCGCGCCCGAGCAGATTGACGATAAAAAGTTAACCCCTTGGTTCCAACATCCGCAACGCCAAAGCAGCGACACACGCATCATCTTTGGTCATTGGTCGACGCTGGGCTATCGCCATCAAAATAATGTGTGGGCTATCGATAGCGGCTGCTTATGGGGCGGGAAACTCACGGCGATTGCCTTAGAGAAAGATCAGCCAAAACCTATTCATCTCGACTGTCGAACTAACTTCTCGATCAGCTAATGCTTAGCTGAGCTTCTTGCTCCTCGACATGTTGCGGCCGTAGAAAATTTCTAGCATCTCATGACGTAGCTTATTTGAAATCTCACGTTGCTCTTTTGGTGCCACATCATCAATGTCGGTACCAAACATATACGAGTTCAAATTGAAGTCTTTCAGCATCATCTTAGTGTGGAAGATGTTTTCTTGATAAACGTTTACATCCACCATCTGATAACGCTCACGTGTATCGCGGGCTAAGAAGTTTTGAATCGAATTAATCTTATGATCGATATAGTGCTTCTTGCCATTTACATCGCGAGTAAAGCCGCGCACGCGGTAGTCCATGATCACGATCTCTGAATCAAACTGGTGAAGTAGATAGTTCAACGCTTTCAAGGGCGAGATACGACCACAGGTTGATACATCAATATCCACACGGAAGGTTGAGATACCGTTATCCGGATGACTTTCAGGATAGGTGTGAACCGTTAAGTGCGACTTATCTAAATGACCCACAATCGCATCAGGTAACGGACCTGGCGCCTCTGAGTTAGATAGCTCTTCAGCCACAACCGGCTCTTCAGAAATCAAGATGGTGACTGACGCACCACTAGGCTCATAGTCTTGACGTGCAATATTCAAAATGTTCGCGCCAATGATGTCACTTACATCGCGAAGAATCTTAGTCAAGCGATCCGCGTTGTACTCTTCATCGATATATTTGATGTAAGCCTCTTCCTCTTCAGGCGAATTCGCATAGTTAATATCGTAGATATTAAAGCTTAAGGTTTTGGTCAGATTGTTAAAGCCGTGAAGCATCATGCGTTTTTTCATCGACCAAAACTCCTGTTTAGAGGAAAAAGGATGGGCAAGTTAGCGTAAAAAGCCCCTTGGTAAAAGTAAAAAGTCGTTTAAACGATCTCAAAACTGTGTGTGATTTCCGCCATCGCGCCCAGCATGATCGATGCAGAACAATACTTTTCTGCACTCATCTTCACAGCGCGCTCAACCGCCGCTTCAGGTAGCTCAGCACCACCAACACGAAAGTGCGCATGGATCTTAGTGAAAACCTTAGGCTCTTTCTCAGCGCGCTCTGCGGTCAGTCCTACTTCACACGAGCTCACTTCATGGCGACCACGTTTAAGAATGTGAATGACATCGATTTCGCTACAACCGCCCATACCGAGCAGGAGCATCTCCATCGGACGAATACCCAAATTACGACCACCAAGATCTTCAGGGCCATCCATCACAACCGCATGACCCGAAGGCGACTCAGCCACCATCATCATGCCGTCAATCCATTTCACTGTCGCTTTCATAACGATTCTCTCTCAAGCAAACAAAGCCGCTAATTTTTCACCCGGCTCATCAGCGCGCATAAAGGCTTCGCCAACCAAGAAGGCGTTTACATTGTGCTCACGCATCAACGCCACATCTTCAGGTGCATGAATACCACTTTCGGTGACGACCAAACGGTCATCTGAAATTGAAGTCAACAAATCCAATGTCGTCTGTAGCGAGACATCGAATGTACGTAGGTTACGGTTATTGATACCAATCATCGGATTAGGTACTTTCAGCGCACGCTCCAACTCTTCAGCATCATGCACCTCAATCAAAACATCCATACCCAACTTCATGGCTAAGGCATTTAAATCTGCAAGCTGACGATCAGTTAAGCACGCCACGATCAATAAGATGCAATCCGCACTCATCGCACGCGCTTCATAAATCTGATAAGAATCAACTATAAAATCTTTACGAATCACTGGCAGTGAACAGGCTGCGCGTGCTTGCTTTAGATACGCATCACCACCTTGGAAAAAGTCGACGTCAGTCAGCACCGATAAGCACGCTGCGCCATGATCGGCATAGCTCTTAGCAATCTCAGCGGGCACAAAGTGCTCACGTAATACGCCTTTAGATGGAGATGCTTTTTTAATCTCTGAGATAACACCCGATTGCCCTGCTACAATTTTATCTTTCAACGATTGCACAAAGCCGCGTGGCGCATCTGCATCATCAAGCTTTGCTTTTAACTGATCAAGCGAAACGCTCGCTAATCGCTCATCAATCTCTTCGAGCTTGCGTGCAACAATCTTTTTTAAGATATCCGGCGTACCGCTCATGAATCCGCCTTAAAGGTTTGCGATAAAGCCGCAAGCTTTTCTAAGCGCGCCAAACCATCACCGCTATCGAGCACTTGCTGCGCTTTCTTCACGCCATCAGCTAAGCTGCCCGCAAGGCCTGACACATAAATAGCCGCACCTGCATTCATCGCAACGATATCGCGTGCAGGACCTTTCTCACCGCTCAACAAACCACGGATCATCGCCACGCTTTGATCTGGGCCATCGGCCTTAATGTAATCAATCGCCACACGCTGTAAATCAAACGCTTCAGGCTCAATCGTGTAGCGCGTGATCTCACCGTCTTTAAGCTCTGCCACATCGGTCACATCACCGATGCTGATTTCATCAAGACAATCGCGTGAATGCACCACCATCACATGGTTAGCACCCAGCTCTTTCAGCACATTAGCTAATGACTCGAGCAGCTCATCACTGAACACGCCCAGCACTAAATTCGGTACCCCCGCAGGATTGGTCAATGGACCCAACACATTAAAGACCGTACGTGCAGCCATTTCTTTACGTGGACCAATCGCGTGCTTCATGGCACTGTGATGACCTGGCGCAAACATAAAGCCCACACCGACCTCACGAACACATTGCTCAACTTGGTCACTACTTAACATCAAATTAATGCCAGCAGTTTCTAACGCATCCGCAGAACCTGACTTACTCGAAACTGAACGGTTACCGTGCTTTGCCACATGCGCACCGGCAGCGGCAGCTACAAACATACTCGCCGTTGATACGTTAAAGGTACCTGACGCATCACCACCGGTACCGACGATATCCACTGCATGATCTAAGCCGCTGATATTGACGCCACTGGCAAGCTCACGCATCACCTTTGCGGCCGCCGCGATCTCAGTCACGGTTTCGCCTTTCATACGCAGGCCGATTAAGAAGCCACCGATCTGCGCATCGGTTGCACCGCCAGTCATGATGGTGGTCATCACTTCGGTCATCTCTGACGAGTTCAGATCTTGGCGTTGTAATACTGCATTAATCGCTTGAGACATATTCATAACAAGCGTCCTCCTGCTTTTTTGATTTTATCAGGCCTAACGCCCGTCAATAAAATTCTTCAGCATGTCATGGCCATGCTCAGTCAAAATCGATTCAGGGTGGAACTGAACACCTTGAATATCTAAGGTCTTATGACGCACACCCATAATCTCATCACGCTTGCCGTTCACTTCTGTCCATGCTGTGACTTCTAGGCAATCAGGCAAGCTAGCCTGATCGATTACCAACGAGTGATAACGCGTCGCTAAGAAAGGATTCATCAAATCACTAAACACACCCGTGTTCGCATGATGAATGGGCGAGGTCTTGCCATGCATCACCTCGCGCGCATGCACAATCTGTCCACCAAAAGCTTGGCCAATCGACTGATGCCCCAAGCACACACCCAAGATAGGCAACTTGCCGGCAAAGTGTTTAATCGCCTCTACCGAAATACCGGCTTCATGTGGCGTACAAGGTCCTGGCGAGATCACCAAGTGATCAGGCTTAAGCGCTTTGATCTGTTCGATGGTGATCTCGTCATTACGATAAACGCGCACATCGGCACCCAGCTCACCAAAGTACTGCACGATGTTGAAGGTGAAGGAATCATAGTTATCGATCATCAGTAACATAATCTTGTCCTCACTCTTCAATCGCTGACGACTCAAGGCCAGCTTCTGCCAAGGCCACGGCACGGAACACCGCACGACCTTTATTCATGGTTTCTTTCCATTCCAGATCAGGAACCGAATCAGCTACCACGCCGGCACCGGCTTGAATGTTCAACTGACCGTCTTTAATCACCGCGGTACGAATCGCAATCGCGGTATCCATATTGCCATTCCATGCCAGATAACCGACGGCACCCGAATACACGCCGCGCTTAACCGGCTCCAGCTCATCGATGATTTCCATCGCACGAATCTTAGGCGCACCCGATACCGTTCCCGCCGGGAAGGTCGCACGTAAAACATCCATCGCACTCATCTTGTCACGCAACTGACCGGTCACATTCGACACGATGTGCATCACGTGTGAATAACGCTCCACCACCATCTTATCGGTCAGCTTCACACTGCCCACTTCAGCCACACGACCGGCATCGTTACGGCCTAAATCAATCAGCATCAAATGCTCAGCAAGCTCTTTAGGATCCGCTAACAGCTCTTGCTCAAGCGCAATATCTTCAGCGTCGTTATGACCACGGCGGCGTGTGCCTGCGATTGGACGCACAGTGACCTCACCATCCTCCAAACGCACCAAGATCTCAGGTGATGAGCCAACAATCTGGAACTCGCCCATTTCCATGAAGTACATGTACGGCGATGGGTTTAAGCCACGCAACGCACGATAAAGATCCATCGGCTGCGCATTAAACGGAATGCTTAAACGCTGCGACAACACGACCTGCATGCAATCACCATCAAGGATGTATTGCTTAATGCGATCAACCGCCGCTTTAAAACCACTCTCGGTAAAGCCTGAGACAAAGTCTGCTTCGCTAATCGTGCGCGCAGGCTTAGATGGCAAGCGTGGTGCCGCGTTTTGCATTGCGTCACTTATCTCGCGCATACGCGCTTGGACAGTGTCTAAGGTATCGCCACGCTCAATGTTTGCGGTGACCACCAAATACATACGGCCGCGCAAATTATCAAATACCACGACCTCATCAGACACCATCATCATGATGTCCGGCGTGTTCAACGGATCAGCTTTCTCGGCGTTACGCAGCTTAGGCTCGATATATGCAATCGTGTCGTAACCAAAGTAACCGACCAAACCACCATGGAAGCGCGGTAAGTTATCCAGCTCTGGCACACGGAAGCGCGCCTTAAAGTCTTCGATGAACGCGAGCGGATCATCCACCTGATGCGTCTCAAACACCTCGGCGTCTGTTTCTAGAGTGATCGTTTTATCGCGAACCACCAAACGCTCACGGCATGGCAAACCAATAATCGAATAACGCCCCCACTTCTCACCGCCTTGGACTGACTCAAACAAATAGCCATAAGGACCATCCACCAATTTCAGGTAGACGCTTAACGGGGTATCAAGATCGGCCAAAATCTCACAAGAAACCGGAATCCGGTTATAGCCCTCGGCCGTTAGGGCTTCAAATTTCTCAGGTGTCATACTCACTTCTCACAACATCCAAACACAACGACGTAACACGACTAGCGACGCCATCGCGCAGATGCAGCAGAACAACAGTGTGAGGTGGTTAAAACCATCGATAATAGACCCTAAAGATAGAGGCAGAACCTTATCCAAAAATGCCTGTTTTTCCAAGCATTTCAGTGCGTTTTTAGACAATCCTGCACAGCCTGAGCTGTTTCTGTGCCCCACTGCCCGTATACTGCACCCAGTATTAGAGAGAGACCCTCGAAATGAAAAAAATTATCGCCCTTTCGCTACCCATGGCACTGCTCATCGCCAGCACCGCTGCGAACGCCTTTTGGGGTTACGACAGTCAACGCGCCCAAGCGCAAAGCTATAACGAAAACCGCGGCAAAATTGATGGCCGTGGCAACGGTAGTGCCGAGATCGACATGGATTGCGACTGGGCAGCGAAAGGCAAAAGCGGCGGTAACGGTCTGTTTGATGCCTTTGGCATGAACAATCAAAACGGTTGGTTCCAAAATACCCGTCCAAATGGACAGTATGTGCCGCGTAGCCAACGTCGTGCGCAAACAGATGCCAATGTTAGTGGCGAAGGCCAGCTCGACCTCAACTGTGACTTCCGCGCTAAAGGTCTTGGCCAAGGCATGTTCCAAGGTCAGGGTAATCAACAACGCAATAACGGCTATCAGCAGCGAAACAACCACCAGCCTTCAGCGCCCTATCCGTACCAGTATCAATACGCACCGAATGGTTATCCTGGCTACCCCGCGCAGAACTATCCGCAAACCATGCCGTCATATCCTCCGAGTTATTACTACGGAAGATAAATCGTGCTTAAACACGCCTGGGCTATTGGACTTTTATTGATTAGCAGCCTAGCCGAGGCGCGTTGGTATCAGCCCGAGCATGCCGAGCTGGGCAAACCGCTCTACGAAAAGCACTGTGCTAGCTGTCATGGCGCACAAGCTGAAGGCGCAAAAAACTGGAACGAGCGTCAAGCTGATGGTCGCTTCCCACCACCGCCGTTAAATGGCTCAGCACATATGTGGCATCACCCACTGCCTAATCTGGTCGGCACGATTCAATACGGTCAAGGCAACATGCCGGCATGGCAAGAGACACTTTCCATTCCGGAAAGCTTAGCAATCATCGCGTGGCTACAAAATTACTGGCCAGATGATATTTACAAAGCGTGGGAACAATTGAACGCTAGGGCAAGGAATAACGCCCAGTGATATCAATGCCATTTTGAAAAATAATCAAAATTAATCAAGTACCCTCTACACCGTGTCTAACAACGCATGAGGCATAATCGTCTTATCCACAACCGCATCAGCCGGATGATAACTATAAAAGCGTTTTTAGCTCTTCCATCGAGTCGATCACCGCATCTGGGTTGTAATTGCGGATATCTTCACCATGGTTGTAGCCATAGCTCATGCAGACAATCTGGAAGCCCGCATTACGCGCTGCGGTGACATCACTTTTTGAGTCGCCAAGCATCAGCGAGTCTTCCGCGCCGACACCAAAATGCGCCGCCGCATGCAGCAAAGGCTGTGGGTCGGGCTTTTTCACCGGCAAGGTATCGCCAGAGACCACAATGCCGAATTCGTCATAGATACCGAGGCCTTTCAGCAAGGGGATGGTGAATTGCGCGTCTTTGTTAGTCACACAGCCAAGCAGATAGCCCTGCGACTTCATGTAATCCAAACCTTCGCGCACCCCCGGATATAAACATGAACGCTTCGAGGTGTTGTCTTTATACAGATCGAGGAAGATCGGATAGCCTTTAGCAAAATCTTCGTCACTTGGCTCGCCATCGAGTTGGCCAATTAATGCGCGTCTTGTTAGACGTTCGACACCGTTACCGACCCAATCGCGCACTTTCGACTCACCATGTGGCTCGCGACCCAGCGCTTTCACCATCTCATCCACGCAATACGCTAGATCCGGCACGCTATCGACTAAGGTGCCATCGACATCAATCAGGATCATTTTTGGTTTACGTACTGCCATAGAAGTCTCGGTGGTTTGATCAATAAAAAAGGCGAGTCTACCCGACTCGCCTTTGTATTTTCCCGCTTTTTCGTCGGTTTAGGCGTTTGCCAGTTCCGCGCGGAATTGCTTCACGATGCTGTCGTACTTGTTCGCATCCGACTCGTTACGACCACCGAAGATGCCAGAACCAGAAACGAAGGTATCTGCACCTGCCGCTGCGATCGCTGCGATGTTGTCGGCTTTCACGCCACCGTCGATTTCCAAACGGATATCACGACCTGAGGCATCGATGATCTTGCGCGCTTCTTTCAGCTTATCCAGCGCTGAAGGGATAAAGCTTTGACCACCAAAACCTGGGTTAACCGACATCAATAGAATCATGTCGATCTTGTCGATCACGTAATCAAGGTAAGACAACGGCGTAGCTGGATTGAACACCAAGCCGGCTTTACAGCCTTCACTTTCGATCAACTGTAAGGTGCGGTCGATATGATCAGACGCTTCTGGATGGAAGGTGATGTAGGTTGCGCCCGCTTGTGCGAAGTCGCCAACAATACGATCGACTGGACTCACCATTAGGTGCACGTCGATTGGTGCAGTAATACCGTGCTTGCGTAAGGCATCACATACCAAAGGACCGATGGTCAGGTTAGGCACATAGTGGTTGTCCATCACGTCGAAGTGAATGATGTCGCAACCTGATGCCAACACGTTGTCACATTCTTCACCGAGTTTGGCGAAGTCTGCAGAAAGGATTGATGGGGCGAGTGCGTAATCAGCCATGCGTTTGCTCCATGCCGGAATTGTCCGGAAAAAAATAAGTTCTTTTTGCTCAAAAAAGAGCGCTTAATACGTTAAGTCGCGCCACTCTACCGGAAAGCGACCCCTATTACAGCCACCCCCTTTGGGAGATATCTATGTCACTGAAAACACATGTTTTTCTTGGTTTAAGCCTATTTTGTAGTGCCGTTTTTGCTGCACCCGACTATGCGCGTGAGACGCGTATCGTGAATCAGATCGCCGATGCGATCATGGACGGTGAGATTGTGCAGCTAAATGATGGCGAGCGCGATTTCATGGGCATCTTCACAGAAAACCAAGCCGATACACGCAAAGGTGCAGTATTGGTATTACATGGCAAAGGCGCGAATGCTGACTGGATGGACGTGGTGCAACCACTGCGCGTACGTTTGACCGAAGCAGGTTGGGACACGCTATCGCTGCAGTTACCGGTCGAATCGGCTGAAGCACCCGATAGCGCATGGCTGCCGTTGGTAGAACCTGCGGCACAACGTATCGCGACGGGCATTGTTGAGCTGGAAACCCGTGGTCACGATCGCATCATGGTGGTGTCGCATAGCTTTGGCTCACGCATGGCAGCGCATTATTTAGCGCAAGGTGCGCCTCACACGGTAAAAGGTTATGTCTCGGTAGGTATGAGTTTGGATATGAAAAATCCTAACGATGCGAACCTCGGTAACCTGAGCAAGATTGATCTGCCAATGTTGGATCTGTTTGGTTCGCGCGATCTACCCGGCGTATTGCAAAGCAATGCACTGCGCGCAAAAGCGGCAAGTCATAACAAAGGGTATTCGCAGCAAGAAGTTGCTAAGGCAGATCACTTCTTCGCCGGTCAAAGCGATGACCTGCTAGCGGCGGTGAATGCGTGGTTAGATGCGCAGCCTTAACGCGAGATTTTGACAAACATGCCTTTATAGCCACCTTTCTTGAGTTGGCTTAACAGGCTATTCGCTTTCGACTGCCCAAGGACTGGGGTGGTCGAAACTCGATAACGCACGCCGTCATCCAATGACGCTTCACTGATGGTTGATTCAACACCCAACAAAGCCACCTCGGCTTGAATACGTTCGGCATGGGCACGTTTAGTTAATGAAGCGATCTGCACCACGAAACGTGAGGTCGCATCGGTATCGCGCGATGCACGAAGCTCAAACTTTTCATCAGGTACGACCACTTCACGCTGACTTAAGTCTTTAAAGAAGGTGAAGCGGGTTTCAGGTTTTTCAGGCTGGATCTTTTTTGGCGGACCAACCGGCTTAGCGACTTCGCGCGGTTTACGCTCAGGCTCAGCACCGACCCACTCTGGCGCATTCGCCGGTGGTTGCATCTTTAGCCAGAACAAACCCATCACAAACACACCCAACAAAAACGCGACCGCTGCCCAAACGAAGGGAGAGGATGTTTTTTTCGCCGGTGCGCGGCGAGGTGAGACGTGTTTGTAATCGCGTGGCATGCCTTACATCTTTTCAGGTGCGCTGATACCAATCAGTTTAAGACCATTTAGTAGCACTTGTCGTGTTGCGGTGATCAATTTTAAACGCGCATCGGTCAGATTGCTGTCATCCACCAAGAATTGATGTGCGTTGTAGTAACTGTGTAGCTCATTCGCCAGTTCACGCAGATAGTGCGTTAGCTGATGTGGCTCTGAATTGATTGCCGCATTTTGCAGCACCTCAGGATAACGCGCCAAAGTTTTCATCAGACTTTGTTCGTGCGATTCACTGAGCAGCTCAAGGTTGGTATTGTCATCGCTAAGCTGCGTATTCACGCCCTTCTCACTCGCCTGACGGAATACCGAACAGATACGCGCATGTGCGTATTGCACGTAGTAAACCGGGTTCTCATTGGATTGTGAGCGTGCAAGGTCTAAATCGAAATCCAGATGCTGTTCGCACTTGCGCATGATGTAGAAGAAACGTGCCGCATCGGTGCCGACATCTTTGCGTAGCTCGCGCAAGGTGACAAACTCACCTGAGCGGGTCGACATCTGTTTACGCTCACCACCTTCATACAAGATCGCAAACTGGACTAACAACACATCGAGTTGCTCTGAGTTGCCACCCATTGCTTGGATCGCTGCTTTCACACGAGGCACATAACCGTGGTGGTCAGCACCCCACACATCGATCACGCGATCGTAACCGCGCTCAAACTTTTCTAAGTGATACGCAATGTCAGATGCAAAGTACGTGGTCTGTCCGTTGTCACGCACTACCACGCGATCTTTTTCATCGCCAAAGTCAGTCGATTTAAACCACCAAGCGCCGCCCTTTTCATACAAGTGACCCGCAGCTTTTAACTTTTCGATAACCGCTTCAACTTTGCCTGACTCGACCAGTGAACGCTCGGAATACCAGTTCTCATAACGCACACCGAACAGGCCTAAGTCATCACGGATGTCATCCAAGATAACGTTCAAGCCAAGATCAAACACCTCGCGATAACCGTCTTTGCCAAGCAAGGCTTTCGCACGATCAATCAAGGCATCGATATGTTCTTCTTTATCACCACCCGCGGGTTCATCCGCAGGGATATTGGCGAACACTTCGCTGCTCGCAAAGCGAATCGCATCGCCTTTGTCGCGGTGTAAGGTCGCCGCGATATCCCATACATAGTCACCTTTGTAACCATTGCTTGGGAAGGTCAGCTCTTCGCCTGCTAGCTCGAGATAACGCAACCACACCGAGGTGCCGAGGATGTCCATCTGACGACCGGCATCGTTAACGTAGTATTCACGATCCACATCAAAGCCAACCGCTTCGAGTAAATCAGCCACAACCGAACCGTAAGCTGCACCGCGACCGTGGCCGACATGCAATGGGCCGGTTGGGTTTGCCGAGACAAACTCGACTTGCACTTTTTTCTGCTCGCCAATGCTTGAGCGGCCGAACTGCTCGCCTTCACTCAAGATGCGCTCAACGATCGCACTTTGTGCATCGCTTGCGACACGGAAGTTAATAAAGCCAGGACCCGCGATCGACACTTCTGAAATGAAATCAGCGGCAGGAATGGCGGCGACTAATTGCTCAGCGAGCTGGCGAGGATTGATACCTGCCGCTTTGCTGTTGACCATCGCGGCATTGGTGGCGAAATCACCGTGCTCAGGATCACGCGCACGCTCGATCACTGGAGGTCGCACAGCATCCGCTGCCAAAACCCCTTGGTCGACTAACGATTGGAGCGCGCTTTCAACAAGTTGAGCAATTTCGGTTTTCATGGTGTTTCGCCTAAAAGAAGGGCGCGAAGCATAACAAACTGCCCATCTGACATCATTAGATAGTGATCAAAAATGATCCGCGGGATCGACATCCAAGCTCCAACGCACCGAACGGGCGAGCTTGGTCTCAGCGAGATACACCTCAAGCTGTGACAAAAAGCTGTGCAGCGCTTCGCGCGAGCTCGATTGAATCAACAGATGGGCACGGTATCGCCCAATGCGACGCGTCATCGGTGCCGGCACCGGCCCCCAAAAGCTCACCGACTCGTCGGTCTGCGCCTTGCCCCATTGGGTGACCTTAGTCAAAAACTGCATCGTCGGATCCATCTTATTCGCCTCAGCTCGCAGCAGCACTTGATGCGAGATGGGCGGATAGTCCGCCTCGAGTCGTTCTTGCAGCGCCGCTTCGGCGAATGCTTCATAGCCTTGGTTAACCAGTGTCTGCAACAACAGATGATCGGGATAGCGCGTTTGAATCAGCACCCGACCTGGCAGCTCACCGCGTCCGGCACGACCCGCTACCTGCATCAGCAACTGCGCCATACGTTCGGTCGCGCGATAGTCAGCGCTAAACAATCCGCTATCCGCATCAAGCACCACCACCAAGGTCACCTTTGGAAAGTGATGTCCTTTAGCGAGCATCTGCGTACCAACCAAAATGGCCGCATCCGCTTGATGAACTGAAGCGAGTAGCTTTTCTAGTGCGCCACGCTTTGCTGCCGCATCACGATCCACGCGCACGAGTGGTATGTCTTTAAAGCGTGCCTGTAGTGACTGATCGAGCTGCTCAGTGCCTTGACCTAAAGGATGTAAATCCTGCTCATCACAGCTTGGGCATTTTTGCGGCAAGGCTTGCTGCGAGCCGCAGTGGTGACACCACAAACGATGTGCCGCTTGATGCACCGTTTGACGCGCATCACAACGCGGGCAATCGGATGTCCAACCACAGCTATAACAGGCCAGCACAGGCGCAAAACCACGTCGGTTTAAAAACACCATCACTTGCTCGCCTTTGTTTAGCGTTGCTTGGATTTCATCAATCACTGGCAGCGCCAATCCGTTTTGAACTGGTTGATCACGCAGATCAACCAAATGCATTGACGGTGGTTTCGAACTACCTGCTCGTTGATTCAATAACAGACGCTGATAACGCCCCTGCTCAACATTACGCAAGGATTCTAAAGAAGGTGTTGCAGAGCCTAATACCACCGGACATTTTGCTCGCGATGCACGCACCACGGCTAAGTCGCGCGCGGAATAACGGAAGCCTTCTTGTTGTTTAAACGAAGGGTCATGTTCTTCATCCACAACAATTAAGCCAAGCTCTGCCATTGGATTAAGAATCAATGAGCGTGTACCCAACACGACACGCGCTAGACCTAAGCGAATGCGCTGCCAAGCGATCTCACGCTCGGTATCCTTCATGCCTGAGTGCATCAACAACACACCATCACCGAGACGTTCAGCAAAGCGTTGTTGCAGCTGTGGCGTGAGTGCGATCTCTGTCACCAAGATCATCACGTTTTTATCTTGCTTGAGCACTTGCTCTGCTAGTCGCAGATACACCTCGGTTTTACCCGAGCCTGTCACGCCTTGTAATAAAAAGGCCGCGTACTGGTTTAGCTGTTGCGCAACCGCATCAACCGCGACTTGCTGTTCTTCATTTAGCTGATGTGGTGAGCTCTGGGGCACATACTCACTTTTGATCGGCGCGCTTTCTTTCAACACCAGATGCTGCGCATCAACCAATTTTTTTATCAATGCTGTGCCAGCGTGCTGTTTCAGTGTGGTTTGCTCAACGCCTTGATCACCGTATGCCGCAATCCACTCGACCAGCTCACGTTGCTTATGTGCACGCCCAAGCTGCTCCACAATGCTTTCGCACTCAGCGGATAAAAAGTAACGCTGCTCAGCTAAAGGCAGTGGCGCATTGACTTTGCGCAAGCGCAGCGGCAAGGCTGCCGTGATCACCTCGCCCAAGGGGTGATGGTAGTAACTGGCTGCCCAACGTAGAAAGGCCAGATGTGTTTGATCTAAAAGTGCTTCTGAATCAATCGGCGGCTCAACATGTTTGAGCTTATCGCTAGCCACATCGGCACTTTGCACATGTTCCAACACCACGCCGAGCTTTTGCGTACGTCCAAACGGCACCAAAACACGCGCGCCCACCCGGTAAGCCGCTGCTGTGAAGCGCTGATCAGGCAGGTAATCAAAAGCTTTGGGCAATGGCACTGGAATGGCCACGCGCAAGTAAGTGGTTTGGGTCATGCGGGTATTGTACTGGTGCTGATCTGGACTCGCGGGGTTTTGTCAGCAAACTGTCATTTGAACTCTGCGCTCAGCTGTGACATAAACAGTTAAACCGAAAGTGAGGATGCCCATCATGTCGGGGTTAAGACAACAATTGTTGAGAACCGACGCCTCCGGGATGCCACTTGAGTGGATCGACTACCGGCAGGCCGTCAAGCTACACAGCCTTGATATGGTTGCGTACGACCTCGGTGACCCCATCCTAACGATTCGTGGTGGTATCAATAACGAATCGCACCAAAGTAAAATCATCCTTCACTCAATCATCGCCACTCACGGCAACCATCAAAATCGCTACTGCCTCGACAAAGGCTACGCACCTCCCGTCTCTAACGAAGCCCTGTTTCAACGCGATGACTTTCACTGCATGTATTGTGGTAATCAGTTCCACAAATCGCAGCTCTCGCGCGATCACATCATTCCCGTGAGCCAAGAAGGTGAAGACAGTTGGTCCAACCTAATAACCTCGTGCACACGCTGTAATACGCATAAAGCCGGTCGCACACCTGAGCAAGCTGGCATGCAGTTACTCGCGATTCCTTTTATCCCGACCCATGCGGAATATATTTTTCTTCAGGGTCGTAATGTTTTGGCCGATCAAATGGAATTCTTACGGGCACACTTCCCACGTACTAGCCCCTTGCGTGATCGACTGAGCTAACCCTTATGCGCCAAATCTGGCATGACATTGCCCACGCAATTGCAAAGGCAACGCATCAACCTTTTGTATCGATTGAGACCTCGCCGGTCGGTGGCGGCTGCATCAATGAGACGCATATTATGCACATGGACGGTCAGCATTGGTTCGTCAAACTGAACAACGTTGATAAGCTGGATATGTTTGAAGCTGAGATGGACGGCTTATCGATCTTAAACAGCGCACATGCCTTCCGCGTACCCGAGCCGTTAATTTGCGGCAGCACCGAAACCCATAGCTACCTGATCATGGAAGCGATCACTGCAGGTAGCTCAGCTAAAGCCATGCGCTTAGCCGGCGAGCAATTAGCCGCATTACATCACTCGACTCAACCGCGCTTTGGCCATCAGCGCAATAACTACATTGGCACTACCAAGCAGATCAATACTGTTGAATATGATTGGCTAAGCTTTTGGCGTGAGCATCGCTTGGGTTATCAATTAAAATTGGCGCAAGAAAATGGCATAGGCGGCGCCACTATGGCATTAGCAGATCAGCTCATCGATGCCTTACCGCACTTTCTGAATCATTCACCAAAAGCAGCATTGCTGCACGGTGACTTATGGGGCGGCAATATGATGATCGACCATCACGGCATGCCAGTGATTTATGACCCTGCGATTTATTATGGCGATCGTGAAACGGATCTTGCGATGACGCATCTTTTTAGTGGCTTTAGCGCGGATTTTTATGCTGTTTACCAAGCCAACTATCGCTTAAGTGAAGGCCATGAGGTGCGCCGCACTTTATACAACCTGTATCACATCTTGAATCATTTCAATTTATTTGGCGGCGGCTATGGGCAGCAAGCCAACAGCATGATGCAGCGATTGCTTAGTGAGGTGCGTTAAGCACAACCAAACCAAAAGCTATCTGGCTTAGCTAAAAACTCATCAGCACTCATGTAATGGCTGCCATCACACGAGAAGGTTAGCCCCACCATGCCATTCACGATATTCAATGAACCCGAACGAAGATAGATCGTCTCATCGGCGTTACGCAGTTCAGCTAATCGTTTAAACACCTTGGCAACATGTTCTTTTGGCACGCTTGCATCAACTGGGTATGACTTCTTAGGGTATGCCAGACATACCGCTGGGTTAATGATCTCATTGAGCACATGTAAACGATAACGATGCGGATCATCATAAAGCCACAAGGTGGCGCGACTGCTGCTGTAATGCAGCTTGGCATGAAAGATGCCGCGCTGCGTGATCAGATCCGTGAGGATGTCATTCACTTCATCGAGTCGCTGATCCATCGCGCTATTTACGCGCGCTTGTTGAAATAAATTCTGACGGATTGCCGGATCACCTTTGATCTGACGCCATGCTGATGGAACATCATCGACCTCATCTTGTGAGGTTGGCAACACCGACAGGTCATAGTCGGCTGCTACACAGCCAATAATTTTCCCTTCATCGTCTTTCACTTTATGCAGCGCTGTGACGCAAGGACGACGATCGTTCTTATCGACATAGATAGGTGATAAAACAAACTCATCAGCTTGTGCAATATTCGCCATGTAAGGGCGCACAGAGAGCTCTTGTCCACGCTTACTGGTATCGATTTGATCAATTGAAATATTGCTACTGAGCTGACGGCCGTCACAACCGACGGCATAAACCAGCTTACTGTTACCTGCATAGGCGATCGAAACTTTAAGTAGCTTATCGAGTTGATCAATATCATCCCAGAGCGGGGAAGACACACTCGCCATGGGTGATAACAATGTCTTGAGGTATTTTGCTAACGCCTGCCGCTCACGCTCAATGCGTTGCTCTAAAGTAATGGTTTCTATCGCAGCGTTCATAAAGCCTCCTCAGGCTTTTTAAGACTTGTGGTTATCAGTTTGTTTGTTACGACTTAAATCCTTAACGGTAAAAAAGGCGGATGCCGAAGCATCCGCCAAACCCTTCAATCGAGATAGAGGGACTAAAGTTAACCCTTGGTGAATTCTGGGTATGCTTCCATACCGCATTCAGCCAAGTCTGCACCTTCGTACTCTTCTTCTTCACTGATACGGATACCCATGATCATCTTGATCACCATCCAAACAATAAAGCTAGCGACGAAGACCCAAGCGAAGATAGTGCCTGCACCAATCAACTGACCCATAAAGGTTGTACCTGAGTTAGTCAATGGCACTGCCAACAGACCCCACAGACCAACCACGCCGTGTACTGAGATCGCACCCACTGGATCATCGATCTTCATCTTGTCGAGCAAGGTGATTGAGAACACAACAATCAGACCACCAGCAGCACCAATCAAGGTAGCTTCAAGCGCTGTTGGGGTTGAAGGTTCTGCAGTGATCGCAACCAAGCCAGCCAATGCACCGTTAAGCGCCATAGTGAGGTCAGCTTTACCGAACAATGCGCGAGCTAAGATCAGTGCCGCAACCAAGCCACCTGCAGCAGCTGCGTTAGTGTTCAAGAACACCATAGCCACTGAGTTAGCGTTAGCGATATCGCCTAGCTTGAGTACTGAACCGCCATTGAAGCCGAACCAACCCATCCAAAGAATGAAAGTACCTAAGGTTGCGAGTGGTAGGTTTGCACCTGGAATCGCGCGAACTTCGCCGTTAGGACCGTACTTGCCTTTACGAGCACCCAGTAACAAGACACCTGCCAATGCTGCAGCCGCACCTGCCATGTGCACGATGCCTGAACCTGCGAAGTCAGAGAAGCCGTAGTCAGCGAGTGAGTACAAACCAAATACTGAGCCACCGCCCCATGTCCAGTTACCTTCCATAGGATAGATAAAACCAGTCATGACGACTGCGAACAACAAGAATGCCCATAGCTTCATACGCTCAGCAACAGCACCTGAAACAATCGACATTGCCGTTGCAACGAAAACAACTTGGAAGAAGAAGTCAGATGCACTTGAGTACACTGCACCGCCACCAAAGCCATCTTCACGACCTGCCATATCTTTTAGCGCATCCGCAACGAGTGTTTCACCGCCTTCGATGCCATTCAGGAAGTAAGAACCGCCGTACATGATTGCGTAGCCCATCACCATGTACATGATGCAAGACACCGCAAACAATGCGACGTTCTTTGTCAAAATTTCAGTTGTATTTTTAGAACGGACCAAACCGGCTTCTAACATTGAGAAGCCAGCAGCCATCCACATGACCAATGCGCCGCACACCAAGAAGTAAAAGGTGTCCATTGCGTACTGGAGTTCGAAAATATTGTTTTCCATCTTTCGATCCTCTCGAAATTAATGCTTAAAGTGCTTCGGCACCGGTTTCGCCAGTACGAATACGAATCACTTGATCGATCGTGGTAACGAAGATTTTTCCGTCACCGATTTTGCCGGTCTGTGCCGCGCCCGTAATTGCTTCAATGACTTGATCAACTTGATCTGCGCCTACAGCGGCTTCGATTTTTACTTTTGGTAGAAAGTCGACGACGTATTCAGCGCCGCGATACAACTCGGTATGACCCTTTTGTCGACCAAAGCCTTTGACTTCAGTCACGGTGATACCGCTTACGCCAATCTCTGATAGCGCTTCACGAACATCATCAAGCTTGAACGGCTTAACAATGGCGGTTACTAATTTCATTTTTATCTCCTTGTTAGTGAAAGGAGCCGACGGCGCACCGCCGGCTCATTGCCGGCTATGCCGTTAGAAAGATTTGCTTAAAGAAACAAACAATTTAGGGTCATTGTCACCAGACTCTGCTTCAGCTTGTGAAACAGACATAGTCACATCAGCAAATCCTTCAACTGATTTACTCAAATCTAATTGAAAATGACCAAATGAAGTGTCAGATGCAGCAACCCCATCATCTTCAAAATCGTAATAACCCAAAGTGCCAGAAAGGCTCCAACCATCAGACAGCTCTCCGCCAGTTGATAAGTAGTAATAAGTATCGCCTTTAATGTATTGCTCGTTACCAGCTGCAGTTTCATCTACTCCTGAAACGGTATATGCAATGCCTGCAGTAACTCCGCCAAGTGTGTACGATCCATATACTTCAGAAAAGTCACTATTAGAGTGATCAGGGTAATAAAAATAAATTACGCCCAAGTCGTAATCATCACTGGATACACCAGCATAAAAATCAACCTCTGTGCCAGTACCACTTGCAGCCCAATCAATGTTTGAAGCCCAAGTGCCAGCGTAAAAACCAGATTCATTTGTGTAATCCAGTCCACCCGAAACTGCTGCTTGATTATCTGTTTGGGTCATCCCGCGCCATACGTAGTTACTGGTAGCGCCAATGTTCGCTTCTAACGCCGCATTCGCTGCACCTGAAATCATTAAACCCATTGCTAAAACTAAAGTTGTCTTTTTCATTTTTAAATTCCTACTCAAAAAGTTGAATAAAGACCCGAGGGGGTACATAGAAACTATTGCATCAAGCGTGCCACTTTTTATTTATCAATAAATTCAGTTACTTAAATTCTTATTGGATTTACAAGCTCATTCACCTGCACCAGAGCGACAAGGTTTAATGGACGTGCACCACAATGACGCACTCTTTTGGTGCTTATCGGCAATTGAAAGCACACAGCCCCTGCTCTAACCTAATGCCATAACGATTTATGGAGTATTGGGTATGTTTGATCCAAAGATTTTTGACGACCTATCGCGCAAGCTAGTTGATGGTCTACCTTCCGGCCTGCAATCGCTGCAGGGTGACGTTGAGCGCAATATCAAAGCCTCTTTAGAGGCTGCCTTACGTCAGATGAACTTAGTTTCACGTGATGAGTTCGAGATTCAACAAGCGATCTTGATACGCACACGCGAGAAGGTTGACGCTCTCGAAACACGCGTTGCCGAGTTAGAAGCGCAACTTAAATCCTGAGGAATCACCTGTAAGCGTCGTTACCGAGAGTTTCAATGCTCTTGGATTCACACATGCTACCGATGTGCGAAGCACGTACACTTCGCCCCCATGTTGCACCTTGACCACATTGCTATCCGCCGCGGACCTCGTCTGCTGTTTAGAGATGCCAGCTTTCAGATCCATCCAGGTAAAAAAGTCGGCATCACCGGCGCTAATGGCACAGGCAAGTCATCTCTGTTTGCGCTCATTCTTGGTGAGCTAAGCGCCGATACGGGTGATCTCCATAAACCCGCCGATTGGATCATTGCGCACTTAGCCCAAGAGGTACCAGCGACTCACCAGGAAGCGATTGAGTATGTGATTGATGGTGATGCACCACTTCGCGCATTAGAGCAATCCCTGGCTCACGCAGAACAACACGGTCAAGGTGAACACATTGCGCATCTGCATGCGGAGATGGATCACATCGGCGGTTACCAGGCACGAAGTCGTGCCGCCCAACTGATGGCAGGCCTAGGCTTTGCATCGAGTGATACACAGCTACCCTTGGATAGTTTTTCTGGTGGCTGGCGTATGCGACTGAATCTCGCGCGCACCTTAATGTGTCGTTCTGATTTACTTTTGCTTGACGAGCCCACCAACCACCTCGATCTCGATGCAGTGATTTGGTTAGAAGATTGGTTGAAAGCTTATCGTGGCACCTTGTTACTTATCTCTCACGACCGTGACTTCCTAGATTCGGTCTGCGATCAGATTCTGCATCTTGAGCAAAACAAAGCGACGCTCTATTCAGGCAACTACACCGCATTCGAACGCATTCGCACTGAACGTTTAGCTAACCAACAAGCCAGCTTTGAAAAACAACAACGCGAAGTGGCGCACATGCGCTCGTTTGTTGAGCGCTTCCGTGCAAAAGCCACCAAGGCCAAACAAGCACAAAGCCGTTTAAAAGCGCTTGAGCGGATGGAGCTGATTGCACCTGCGCATGTTGACTCACCTTTCGCTTTTAGCTTTAAACCGCCGAAGAAAAACCCACACCCTTTGTTGCAGCTGCATGACAGTGCTGTGAGCTATGGCGACAAAGCCATCTTCAGTAAAGCAAACAGCATCTTGGGGCCGGGTGATCGTATTGGCTTACTGGGTCCTAACGGTGCAGGTAAGTCGACCTTTATTAAATTACTTGCGGGCGAGCTCAGCACGCAGACTGGCGAGCGCATCGAAGCCAAAGATCTACAGCTAGGCTATTTCGCGCAACATCAACTTGAACAGCTACATCCACAACACACACCGGTAGAACATCTTCAGCAACTTGATCCACAGATTGGTGAACAAGATGCGCGTGACTACCTAGGTGGTTTTGGTTTTATTGACGACAAAGCATTAGAGAAGGTTGAGCCCTTCTCGGGCGGCGAGAAGTCTCGTTTGGCATTGGCCTTGGTCGTATATCAACGTCCCAATCTTTTATTGCTCGACGAGCCGACTAACCATCTTGACCTTGATATGCGCCAAGCACTTGCCACTGCTTTGCAAAGCTTTGAAGGCGCGATGGTTATCGTCTCGCACGACCGTCACTTATTACGCACTTGCTGTGACCAGTTATGGCTAGTGCATGATCAGCGTGTCGATGAGTTCGCCGAAGATCTCGACAGTTATCCGCGTTGGCTAGCTAAACAAATTGCGCCAAAGCTGGATGACAAACCAAGCAATACCGCGTCACGTAAAGATCAAAAGCGTCTTGAAGCCAAGCGTCGCCAAAAGCTCAGCCCACTAAAAAAGAAGATCATTCAAGCGGAAGAGTTGATGAAGTCACTCCAAGCCGATGTTGCTGCGCTTGAGCAAAAACTCTCCGATAACGACCTCTATGATGCGTCACGTAAAGAGGACCTCACTAAAGTACTTGCCGAAAAAGCACGCGTTGATGCTGCGCTAGAAGATGCCGAGTTCGCTTGGTTCCAAGCCGAAGAGCAATTAGAAAATCTGCTGCAAGAATTAGAAGATTAAGCACTCGCCTTCTACCGCACTTCCGCTAAAGTGCCTGCATGAATACGCAAGATACCCTAGCTAACGTCTCCAGACTCACCGCTTTTTGGTACTGGCTAAAGCTCGGCTTTATCAGCTTTGGCGGCCCTGCCGGTCAAATCGCGATGATGCACCAAGAACTGGTTGAGAAACGCCGTTGGATTTCTGAGCGTCGTTTTTTACACGCGCTTAACTACACCATGGTGCTCCCCGGACCTGAGGCACAACAACTCGCCGCCTATATGGGTTGGCTGATGCACGGCACATTCGGCGGCATCGTTGCAGGCACATTATTTGTCTTACCTTCTTTACTGATCTTGATCGCACTGACTTGGGCTTACTTAAGCTTTGGTCACCTCGATAGTGTTGCAGGCATCTTGTACGGCATTAAACCTGCGGTCGTGGCGATCGTGTTATTTGCTGCCTATCGCATCGGCATGAAAACCTTGCGTCATGGCTTCTTAATGACGATCGCGCTAGCCGCGTTTGTTGGATTATTTGTTTTTCATATCAGCTTTCCCTACATCATCATTGCCGCGGCAGTGATAGGTTGGGTTGGTCATCACTTTATTCCGGATGCGTTTAAAGCGTCAGGCGGGCATGGTGCTTCGGGTGAGCAGCACGGCAAAGCGCTGATTGATGACGATACCCCACCCCCAAGCTGGGCAGCCTTTAGCTGGGCAAGCAGCCTGTTCAAATTGGCGGTTGGTTTAATGCTCTGGCTTCTTGTTGAAGGGGCTTTGTATCTCAGCTTTGGTTGGCAAGGTCCTCTGACACAGATGGGCTGGTTCTTTACCAAAGCCGCCTTAGTCACCTTTGGTGGCGCTTATGCCGTATTGCCTTATGTCTATCAAGGCAGCGTGAATGAGTATCAATGGCTCAGCGCGACACAAATGATGGACGGCTTAGCGCTCGGTGAAACCACGCCTGGCCCACTGATCATGATCGTTGCCTTTATTGGTTTTGTTGGCGGCTGGACTAAAGAACTGTTTGGACCTGAAGCGCAGCTTCTCGCCGGTGCAGCGGGTGCTAGCGTTGCAACCCTGTTTACCTTTTTGCCGTCATTTATCTTTATCTTAATTGGCGCGCCATTGGTCGAGCATACGCGTAACGATATGAAACTCTCAGCACCGCTCACCGCAATCACAGCGGCAGTCGTGGGGGTGATTGTGAACCTTGCGACCTTCTTTGCATGGCATGTGTTTTGGCCGCAAGGCACTGAGGTAGCACCTTTTGCTGGCAGCTTAGATATCACGGCTATCGTGATTGCCTTGGTCGCTTTCTTCGCGTTATCTCGCTTTAAACAAAGTGTGATGCGGGTTATCGGCGCAAGCGCGATCGCGGGCTTGGTAATTCAAGCCGTGCTTTAGTGAGTTGTCGCTAACAGCTGCCATAAACCAAAGGCTGATACGACCAACAAACCGATGCCGAGATAACGCTTCACTTCTGCTGCGTTATGCCCAATCAGATGTTTGTGGAAACGTAAGCCGACAAAATGGCCAATCGCTGCAGGTAGGATTAAATACAGCGCCCATTCAAATTGCAGATCGACATCAAAGATGACAAAGGCCGCCATCTTGATCAGCACGAGCAAGAACCAAATCACAAATAAGGTATCGCGATAAGCGGTCAACACCACTTCTTTGATAGCCACCGCAGCAATCAACGGTGCGCCGACCAATGAGGCACCGCTGACATAGCCACCGATCACTAACAGCCCGCGATCCCACCATTTTGAGTCGCCGCGGAAATCGCGTTTGAGTATCCAGGCGATCGCATAGAAGGCCGTAATCGCAAAGACAAAGATCGCCATCCAACGGGCCGGCAAACTGATCAAGCCAATCACGCCGAGTAACTTGGGTAGCAGCATCCAACCCATCGAGCGTTTCACAAAGCCCCAATCGATATGCTTAAGACGACCGGCTGCCGTGGTGGATGAAAAGATCAACAAGTGCCACGCAACGATCGGCAAGAAGAGCAAAGGATCATCACGGATTAAAAGCAACAAAGGCATGCTGAGTGCCGCGCCACCAAAGCCGATAGCCGTGCGAACAAAACCTGACCACACAAAAATAGCGATGATCAAAATCCATTCAGTCGTTGAAAAGTCCACACCTAGCTCCAGCAGCAATGTGCACGCATTGTGTCATGCAATCTGACACTTAGAACATTACGAATGCCAATAAATCGGCTTAGTAGGTCGATGAAAAGCTGAACAGCTTTTGAATCTCTTCCTTCGACTTGCCACGGAAGTGCGCCATGTTGCGCTCGGGAATCATCTCAGGCTTTGGAAAACGTTTTAGTGCAGCCGCCATCGGGCCTTCACGCAAATAATGGAACACCGGGTAAGGCGCACGATTGGTCCAGTTGGCATGATCGTCTGCCTCATTACCATCGAACACATACTTAGGATGAAAGCTGGCTAACTGCACCTCGCCAGATAGGCCCGCATCTTCAATCGCTTGCTCACATGCACCTAAGCACTCGAGGTACTCATCGAAATCACCCAAAGCATAAGGCACAACCAGTGCCGCACTTTCGAGATGCTCACCATGATCTGAGGCAAAGTGCTGCAGGCCACCTAAGAAATCTTGATACGCACCTTCGAATGAATCGGCTTGGCTCATTTGCATGGCAAAGTGATTATTCAAAATCGAAGTGCGTGCAAACGGACATAAGCCCTCGCCCATCACGATTTGATTAATCCAATGCTGCATTGCTTGCATCACTTCTTGGCTCATGCGATTACCTCAACTGTGTCATTCAGGCAGAGGATACCCGAATTACGTTGGATCACGTTCTGGCCAAAGAACACTTTGTTGTCACGCTTTCTGTGTTTAGCCAAACCTTCGAGCACCGCCTGTTCTTTTTCTGCGCTGTATAAATTCACACTAGGGATAACGCAACGCGAACAAGGCTTCACCAGATCAAACAAAATGCCGCCGATACGAATGGTCTTCCAACCATCCTCAGCATAAGGCTCACAATCTGCGACCACGATGTTCGGGCGAAAACGCTCCATTTCAACCGGCGTTTTAAGTTTGCTATTCAGGTCTTCAAGCGAGGCTTCACTGATTAATAACAGCGGAAAGCCATCGGCAAAACTGACCTGATCACCTTCTTGCGCATAGCGCATATCCACCTGACGCAAAGCAGTTTCAGGCATATAAACCAAATGTACTGGCTGCTCTAACCACTCACTCAACACCGCATCAATCGATGCCTCAACACCAACGGCTTGGCATTGGTCTTCCCACACAGTGACCTCAATCAGCTTGTCGGCCGAGGGTGCTGGCACGCTGAGTAATTGATCATTGAAGCAAAGACGCAGCTCACCTTCTTCAAGTACGGCAAAGATCTTCACCATGTTAGGCAACTGACGTTGTGTGAGAAATTGATACTGATCGCCAACTATCATCCAACGACGATCACCAAACAAACCGCCGGCCACCAATGGCAGCATTGGTGGTTGTAAGCCGCGACAGGATTTAACAGGATATTGCCAAAGTTGAGAGATATGCATTTTAATGAAGTAGTTTCTTGCTTGTGGTTAGCGCCTTACTGTAAATGAAAAACATCCTTCTTATTAAAAAGATACCTACAGTCAGCTGGAGCTCACACCATCCACTAAACTTTACGCCTCGTCCTCTTACACTATTCTTTCTTTGCATGGGTTTGATGATTTTTGGTATTGGAGAGGCGCTGCTGATTAATAGCCATCTCGGCGTAAGTCCATGGACGGTACTCGCACAAGGCGTCAGCCTATCCACATCACAAAGCATTGGATGGTCGACCTTTTATATCAGTATCGTAGTTCTTTCATTATGGCTGCCACTTAAACAAGTGCCAGGCATCGGGACCTTATTAAATGCCATTATTATTGCTGCCAGCATCGAACTTTCATTGCCTTTGTTGCCAAAACCAGCCACGTTTGAATTTCAATTACTGCAAAGTATGCTTGGGATCTTTGTTGTAGGGTTTGGAAGTGGTATTTATTTAATAGCGCATCTAGGCGCCGGGCCTCGAGATGGCTTGATGACTGGACTACAACGTATATCTGAACTGCCCATGGCATGGGTGAGAACGATCATTGAGCTCATTGTCGTTATCACAGGATGGTTCCTTGGAGGAACCGTGGGCATTGGCACCCTTTTATTTGCCATCGTGATAGGGCCGGCGGTTTCGTTGGGTCTTGCAACAGTTAAGTATGCATTTCAATCTGCTGAGAACGGTGAGTAATTCGGCAAACCTTTTTGCTTCTGGCATGATGTAAGAAATCACCCGGACTCCTGCTGTGTTTAATCAAGACTTTCAAATCGCCCGCTTACCTGCCGTGCAGTTTGCTGCTGGCGCAATTGATAAGCTGCCCTCTCTGCTACTGCCCTACACCGACAACATTCTCCTAGTCACAGGCAAAGCGGCTTTTACCGACTCACCTCGCTGGCAGACCCTTACTCAGGCACTGAATGCTACCGGTCGTACCTGGCACCATGTGCGCATTAGCGATGAGCCTTCACCCGAGCAGATCGATACGCTAGTGAAAGAACATCATGGTCATCAGATTGGTGTGATTGCGGCGATTGGCGGTGGCAGCGTGCTTGATGCCGCCAAAGCGATTGCTGGCTTATTACCCTCAGGCGACTCGGTACTCGACTACCTTGAAGGCGTGGGTAAAGGGTTGACCTACCAAGGCCCAGCATTGCCGTGGATTGCTGTACCCACCACCGCCGGTACCGGTAGCGAGGCGACAAAAAATGCGGTGCTCTCATTACGCGGCGAAGGCGGTTATAAAAAATCCTTCCGCGATGAACAACTTGTTGCACAAGTCGCCTTAATCGATCCTGACCTGCTCGATACCTGCTCACAAGCTCAGCTAGCAGCGAATGGTATGGACGCCTTTACTCAACTGCTCGAATCGTGGGTATCGCTTGGTGCCAGTCCCTTTACCGATGCCTTATCAAGTCATGCAATGGCGATCTTCCGTGATGGTTTTTGGCCGGCGTACAACAACGACGAACATGCTAGCGAAGGTCGCGCCAAGATGGCTTATGCCTCGATGATTTCCGGCATCACGCTCGCACAAGCCGGTTTGGGTTCAGTGCATGGCTTAGCTGCACCGCTCGGCGCTTTCTTTCCTGCGCCACATGGCGAAGTCTGCGGCACGCTCTTAGCTGCCGCAACCAAAGCCAACATCGAGATCATGCGTCGACGGGATAATCAAAACCCAGCGCTGGTGAAATATGCCGAAGCCGGTGTGCTTCTAAGTAATCGTTATGTCTCGAGTGCAGAAGAAGCACAAGACACGCTAATTGAAGTGCTCGAAGACTGGCAAGAAAAGCTGCAGCTGCCGCGCTTGTCTGCTTATGGCATGACCGAAGCGGATATTGATCGCGTAGTGAAGAATGCCCGCGGTAACAGCATGAAGACCAATCCGGTTCAGCTCACTAATGGTGAATTAGCCGCGTTGATTCAATCGAGGTTATAAGCGGCAACAACACACATCGGGTAAACTGCACACATTGTTAGTTTGCTAAACCCTATGCCATGAATTGCTGGATCTACCGCAGCCCGAAAAAAGACGAGATGTACCTGTACCTCGCCAAGGAAGATGATTTTGATGCCGTGCCTGAAGAGCTTCTCAAGCGTTTTGGTGCCCCTGCGCAAATCATGGCGCTTGAGCTCACGCCTGAGCGCAAATTAGCCCGTGAAGATGTGCAGAAGGTTAAAGCAAATCTTGCGGATAAAGGCTATCACCTACAAATGCCACCGACCCTTGTGCCTGACCTGTATCACGGGAATGAAGACTGATGAGTCACCTACTTTCTGTATCGCTACTCAGTGATCGCTCTGCTGAGCATCTGCAACAATTACTCGATGCCTTAAAGACACTCGATGCGCGCATCGTGGATGTGCAACAACACGAAGGGCACTTTACTGGCTTTGCTAGCTTAGTGATTGACACCCCCTCAGATCACAATCTTGAGAGCGTAAAGCAGCGCCTTGATGCTCAAGCGGGCTTGAGTGATGCGCAAATCGATCTGCAAGAGCTCTCGCCGGATGACTTTGCTCATCTGCAAGCGGGTGAAACTGCACCGCGTTTTATCGCCACGCTGTTAGGTCGCACCCTGTCACCTGACAATATTCAGCAAGTGATCAGCGTCGCGCTGCAGCATGGCTTGCGCCTTGAACGTATTCGCCGCTTGTCTGAAAACTTATCGGTTAATGCCGAGCGCGCCTGTGTGGAGTTAGCACTGGTGGGTGAGGTCAAAGATATTACGGCTGTACGCAAAGATGTTTTGGCGATCAGCCAAGCTTCTGACATCGATATCGCGATTCAAGAGGATGATATCTACCGTCGTCATCGCCGCTTGGTGGTGTTTGATATGGATTCGACGCTGATTAAATGTGAAGTGATCGATGAGCTTGCACGTGCTGCCGGCACGGTTGATGAGGTAGCTAAGATCACAGCAGCGGCAATGCGCGGCGAGATTCCGTTTGATGAAAGTTTCCGTACGCGTCTTGGCACTTTAAAGGGCTTGGATGAAACCGTGCTGAAAAATATCGCCGAGAATCTTCCGATCATGGAAGGTGCTGACCGTTTAATGAAAACGCTGAAAGGTCTTGGCTACAAAGTGGGCATCCTTTCGGGTGGCTTTGAGTATTTCGCCGAGCACTTGAAAGTGCGTTGGGGTATTGATTGCATCTCGGCGAACAAGCTGGAGATTGTCGATGGCAAGATGACCGGTGAAGTGAAAGGCCAGATCATCAATGGTGATGAAAAAGCGCGCCGCTTAAAGATGATGGCTGAAGAAGCCGGCTTTGATATGGCACAAACCGTGGCCGTTGGCGATGGCGCGAATGATTTACCGATGCTAAGCATTGCGGGCTTAGGCGTGGCGTTTCACGCCAAACCATTGGTGCAAGAAAAAGCCAAACATAGCGTTTCAACCCTAGGCTTAGATGCCTTGCTCTACTTATTAGGTATTGCTGACCGCGATATCGACGCATGAAAACGCCGCTGATCTTATTACTGGTCATTGCGGCCGTATTGGGTGGTTCGCTGTTGTTAAAAGAACCCAATAACGAGATCAGTCACCGTAATGATCTGCCGTGGATGGTCACGGTGAATACCGACGGCACTTTGGGTGTGTTTGACCTAACGCTCGGTACTAGCACCGTTACCGACGCGGTGAAAAAATTTGGGCATATCGAAGATGCGGCTTTGTTTCGGCATCAAGATGGCACGCTCGATCTTGAGCTCTATTTTGGCTCTGTGATGCTAGGGCCGATTAAAGCCAAGATTGTGTCGCGTTTGGATGTGCCGCAAAACAAGCTCAACGAATTAATCACGCTAAACCCTGAACGTGAAGGCTCGCCGACGGGTGATTGGAAGTTTGCGCTACGCAATTACGATCGCGAATGGCTTGCTCAACAAAAATTACTCAACTTAAGCTACATCCCCGGCACGCGAAGCTTAGATCATGCGTTCTTTTTAAAACGCTTTGGTGAGCCTGCGATGATGCTGCAAGAAAGTGAGCATGCAGTGAGCTGGTTCTACCCTGAGAAAGGCTTATCGATCTTGATCGATCAGGAAGCTTACGAGGTGATTGAGTACATTCAGCCTTCGCGCTTCTCACTGGCTGAAGGCGCTGTCGCGTTTGACAAAGCGAGCTTACCCGCCGCGAACTAAGGCATCCATTTTGGCTTTAGCGGCTTCCCACTGTTCATTGCCAATCTGCTCATCCACCATCATCTCTATCAGCGCATAAGCAATCTGACGTTGCTCAGCATTTAAGTCTTTGAGCTTATCGAGCTTGAACAGATAGCCCTGACTTTTGAATTCCAAAGTGCTGATCAAGGCATACAAGGTGAGTGCAGGCGCAGAATGAGGGCCTTGTTCGATAATTTCGATAACTGAATCGAGTGGATGTGTGGTCATTAAGGTGCTCCAAAATTTGCCCTAGTTTACCCGCTTGGCTGTGTGCGCATGAAATCGCGCTTATTTGATACGCTAGGCGACCTAAAAACGATCAGGAATAACAGATGACGATTGGTACGCCCCTTAGTGCTTCTGCCACCAAAGTGATGTTGCTCGGCTCTGGCGAGTTAGGTAAAGAGGTGATCATTGAGCTGCAACGTTATGGCGTTGAGGTAATTGCGGTTGATCGTTATGCCAATGCGCCTGGTCATCAAGTCGCGCATCGTGCGCATGTGATCGACATGACGGATCGCGCAGCCTTGCGTGCATTGATTGATGCGGAGAAGCCAGACCTGATCGTGCCGGAGATCGAAGCGATTGCCACTGATGAGTTAGCCGCGATTGAACAAGATGGTATCGCAACGGTGATCCCTACCGCACGCGCGACTCAGCTAACGATGAATCGCGAAGGTATTCGTCGTTTAGCCGCCGAGACCTTAGGTCTGCCGACCTCACCTTATGCCTTTGCCGATAGTCTGGAAGATTGTTTGGCGGCGGCTGAGAAGATTGGTTATCCAGTGATCATCAAGCCGGTGATGTCATCATCAGGTAAAGGGCAATCAACGGCGAAAACCGCCGATGAGCTGCAAGGCTGCTGGGATTACGCCATGTCAGCCGGTCGCGTAAAAGGTGCTCGCATCATTGTTGAGGGCTTTGTTGATTTTGATTATGAGATCACGCAACTGACTGTGCGCTCGGTTAATGCACAAGGTGAGGTGGGAACCACCTTCTGTGAGCCCATTGGTCACCGCCAAGAAAAAGGTGACTATGTTGAAAGCTGGCAGCCACAAGCGATGTCGCCGATCGCGTTGCAGAAAGCACGCGATGTCGCGAAAAAGATCACCGATGATTTAGGTGGTCGCGGCTTGTTTGGGGTTGAGCTGTTTATCAAAGGTGATGAAGTGTACTTCAGTGAGGTTAGCCCTCGCCCACATGACACCGGCATGGTGACCATGGCGAGTCAATGGCAAAGCGAGTTCGCTCTGCATGCGCGCGCCATCTTAGGCTTACCGGTTGATGCATCGATGAATACCGCTGCCGCCGCGAGCGCGGTGATATACGGCGGCGTTGAGGCAGAAGGTGTCTGCTTTAATAGCTTGGAGTCTGCACTAGCCGAACCGAACAGCGAGGTACGCCTGTTTGGTAAGCCCGTTGCGTTTGAACGTCGCCGCATGGGTGTCGCATTGAATCGTGCCGAAAGCACCGATACGGCTCGGATGAATGCTAAGCGCATCGCTGACAGCGTGAAGGTCTGTAAATCATGAGATCGCTATTCGCTTTGAGCTTTTGCGCCATTAGCTCCATGGCGATTGCCAACAATGCGCCTTTGTTGATGACCGACGTGGAAGTCAAAGCACACACTGAGAGGCTCCAGTCACTCACGGGGGAAGCACGCGAGGCTTATCGTAATAACGCTTACGCGCAACTCAAACAGCGAGCTGTCGATTTAGGTTACGTCTTACCCGAACGCCCACCCTGGGCTAGCGCTACGTCTCAAGAAGAAATTTTGAAGATGGAAGCGATGATCACAATTCAACGTGCCGTCATTGAGGAAGCGAAAGCGGAACTGGCTGCGAAAGCGGCAGCTGCAAAAGAAAAGGCTGCACCGAGTGAGTCGGCTAAACCTGTTGTCACGCAGAGTGAAGCAAAAAAAGAAAAGCCAGCTGACATTGCTACAGAAAAAGCAGTCACACCAAAAGTTCAACCACAACGTCGTCAATATGTATGGCCGCAATATGCGCGCCCGGTGTTCCCACAGCCACCACAAGGGCAAACGCAACGCTGGTCACCTCAACCACTGCCGATAGCACCGTTTCCACCACAGCGCTTACCGCCACCGCAGCAGCCTCGTTAGCTAGCGCTTTATCGTTTCAGCATCTGCCATCAATTGATGAATGCGCTGAACGTAATCACGGGTTTGCTTTGGCGCATATGGCTTAACTTGTTCCCAACGCGACACATTGTCGTGCTTGCGTTTCGCACGGCTGACGGCGCGCAACATGCGACCAAAACCTGCGTTATAACTACCAAAGGTCATTGCAGGAAGATCCTGAGTCTGAAACTCGCCTTTATCTTTCCAGCGTCGGTAGAGCTTACGGTCATAGAAAATGCCTGCGGCAATATTCCAACGTGGCTGCGTGATATCGGCAAGATAAGGCAGGTCATCTCTGATCTCGTCATAAGTCGACGGCAAAATCTGCATTAAACCAATTGCACCCATGTTGCTTTTAGCTTTGTGCTTCAGGCTGGATTCGGCAATTGCTTGAGCCTTAAACCAATGCCAGTCGATATGCGGCCCAAAATAATGTTTGGTGTATTTACGAAAAAGGTGATCGTATTTATCGGTCCATCGGTCATCGCGCACTGATCGATCGCCAAAGGCCAACACGACCGATGACATGCACAGCAAGATAATGAACAGGGACTTTCGCATAAGTTTGGATCAATTCAAACCTAGGCCAATAACCAAACCCATTGCGACGCCAATACCGATATAAATGCCCATGATCATTTGACCAACGGCTTGGTTACCATTTTTCAATTGTTCTGGAATGCTGAAGTTCACAATATGGCCAAAGATTTTACATCCCAGCCACATGAACAATAACGTCAAAACACCGCCCATGCAGGCGTAGATGATATTTAAGATAATTGGATCAAGCGATTCCGTCATGGGGCCCCCTCATTTTTTCCTTAGCTTACGCCTTTAACGATCAGGATCAAGCCAACTTAACGTCCTTTTAAATATTCTTCATCCTTAAAGGACCAAACCCATTGTGGACGCAGGCTGATCAGCACAGTCATCACGATGCCGTTGTAAAATGCTTCTGGGAACAACATTAGTGGTATATAAATGAGGTATTGCTCAGACAGCACTTCCCAGCTAGCCATATCCGATAAAAACAAACTTAAGGCACCGCCCATCGCCACGGCTAATGCAACCAATGCGCCGCAGAAAAAGGCATTCACAAAGGTATAGATAAAGAAGTGCTTTGGAAGATAAGCACGCGTTAAACCCAACATCACCTGCGTCAAAGTAGCTGGCAACAAGACATGAAGCAAAATCATGCTTGGCACATTCATTATCGGTTCTTGCAAGGCAAGTGTTTGCACAATCACTGCCAAGCTACCGCCAAGTAACGCGAAGGACCATCCCCACATCAGGGTCAGAAAGGTGATGCCTGAGACATGCCAACTAACACCCTCCATCACAGGGATACGCAGTGACCAAAAGAGCAATACAACTAACACGCTGAACAAGAACACGTTGATCAGCCGTTGATTACGCATGCGTGACCAATTCGCCCAGCGTAATGCAAGGATCAACAGAGGAATGAGCAGAATGGCGCTAAGCATTAGATCGCCGGAGGCGCCAAGAGCTCGCGAACCGTTGTGATATCAACTTTAACGTCATCGCCCTTTTGCAGCAGAGGCAGCGCAGTAAGCCCAACACCATTGCACGGGCCACCGGCACATGCACCATCATCAATCACGAAGGCGGCACCATGCACGGCACACTGTATGAACTGCGCATCGGCATCGAGAAATTGATCGGGAATCCATTCTAACGGCGCTCCCACATGCGGACACTGATTCACATAGGCATGCAGCGCGTTATCTTTTTTCACCACGAAGAATGCCGCACCTGAGGTAGAAAGGTCATCAAGTTTGTAGCCTTTCGCTGAAGGATCAGCCGCATCAAGCATCGCATCAATCTCCATCCACTCACTCACCAGACTACTCCTTCATGCTCAACCGAATCACCTGCTAACTGCACCGCATGCTGCAGAGCTGACTCCACATCCATACCGCGACAGATACCATCGATCATACCGGCGTTAAACACATCACCCGCGCCAACACTGTCTACAACATGAACGTTTTCTTTTGCTGGCGCGTAAAACATTTGTCCAAAATCGTTCTTTGCCCATGCCCCCAAGGCGCCCCATGCACAGGTTGCAATGCCATGAAACTCGACTGCTTTCAGAAAGTCGTTGGCATTCGAAAAGCCACGTGATTGTGCATATTCCTTGGAGAAAAAGATCACATCAGCAAATTCAAACATGGCTTCTACGCCTTCATGTGGCTTCTCTATCTCTAATGACACCGGGATGCCGCACATACCACGCGCTTTGGACATCATCTGCGGTATTTCAACTAATTCACGCGCTTCAAAATGGAGCCAATCGAATGCACGAATATCTAATTTAAGAAAATGCTCGGCATCGTACTCAGGCATATCACGGTGGTGCACGATCGTGCGTGATCCAGTTTCTTCCGATAAAGTGATGAACGAGGTCGGCAAATGGCCTTGTTTCAGCTCTTGGGCCAAACTGTAATCCACGCCCCAATGGTCAAGCTGTTGCCTTACCCACGTCGCATGATCTGGCAAATTTCCTAGCCAAAAACTTTCATTTTTAAGCCATGCAAGCTTCATTGCTGTATTCGCCGCATTACCACCAACGCGACGATGATGATCGGTCGTGCGCACCTTTGAATCTTCATCGGGGTAGGTTTTTACCGTGTTAACGATATCTTCCGTCAATACACCGATGGTTAGTATGCGTGCCATTTACTACTCCACAACAGCAAAAATTCATATCCGAATCTTAACGGTGACTTGAAAATTTGTGTGACAAAAATTCAGTTATAGATGGGCTCAATCTAAACGAGAAAAATTTCGGCAATAAATAACCGTACAGATAAGAAATAAAACTGTTGTTAATGCATTTTAGTGTGCTATGTTCGCTTTGCTTTTCATCCACCAAACATAAGTTAGGAGCAATTCATGGCAGCAAAAAAAGTTGCGAAGAAAAAAGTCGCTAAGAAAAAGGTTGCTAAAAAAGCAGCAGTTAAAGCGGCACCAGCAGTAAAGGCCATCTCTACTAAGATGACCAAAACCCAAATCATCGCATCTTTGGCTGAGACTACCGGTCTTACCAAGAAAGAGATTGCAGCAGTTATGTCAGGTCTTGGTGACTTGGTAACCGCTCACATTAAGAAGCGTGGCTCTGGCGAGTTCACTATTCCTGAGACTGGTGTAAAGATCCGTCGTGTTGTTAAGCCAGCACGTAAAGCTCGCATGGGCCGTAACCCAGCGACTGGCGAAGAGATCAAAATCCCAGCTAAGAAAGCCAGCACCGCTGTTAAGTGTGTTGCTCTTAAAGCTTTGAAAGAAACTGTTAACAGTTAATCTTTTGCTTTAATGCGAAAAACCCGCTCATCTTAAGATTGGCGGGTTTTTTTATGCCTGTTACATTAGCGCTATGAAACTTTATTACGTACACGACCCCATGTGCTCATGGTGCTGGGGATTTGCGCCAACGCGGCAGATTGTTCGCGAGAATTTGCCAGATGGCATCGAATGGATCTCTTTACTTGGCGGTCTTGCGCCAGATTCGGTTAAGCCCATGACCGATGAAACCAAAGGCTACATACAGAAAGCGTGGCGCACGATTCAGGAACGTATCCCGGGCACAGAGTTTAATTTCGACTTTTGGGATAAGTGCGAACCCCGTCGTAGCACCTATCCCGCATGTCGCGCAGTGATTGCTGCTCGCAATACCTCAGCGGACAGTGAACTTTCGTATATACGTGCATTACAGGAAGCCTACTACCTGCGTGCCATGAATCCTTCGGATACCGACACGCATCTCACCTTGGCAACAGAGTTAGGTTTGGACATATATGCATTTGAGCAACACCTGCTCGATCCCAAAACGCATCAAACCTTACTCGATGAAATTGCTTTTGCGCGGTCTATTGGCGGCGACAGCTTTCCGAGCTTAATTTTTGTGGATGCGCAAAACCAAGTACATTCGCTAAAAATTCATTACGCCGATCCACAACGCATTCTCGACGACATTCAGCAGCATCTTTGCTAATGTCGCTCTATTAACTATCACGAGGAAATGACATGTTAAAACGATTCGCGGTTCTTTTAGTGAGCGCCTTCTGGGCAATCAGTGCGCTAGCGCAACAACCCCAACTCGACATGTCGCCACCTGCGCAACTTGAGCGTGGTGTTCATAAACTTATCGCCTTTATGGGACAGCGCCCACAGTCAGCTGAGATTGCCGATTATCTTGATAAAAATGTGGCGCACTTCTTTAACTTTGATGAAATGGCACGTTTAGCCGGCGGCGCTTACTACTACCAGATCACCCCACTACAACGTGGCGAGATGGCAGAAGAGATCAAGCGTTGGTTCTTAACCGAGTTAACACTGAAATTAACTGCTTATCGCGGACAAGGCGTGAAATTCATGCGCCCTCGATATAACCGCGAAGGGGATGAAGCGCTTGTTTCAATGTATATCCTGCAGCCAGGCAACTACTACCCACCACGTATCGACTTTCGTTTACAGAAGTTCCGTCAAGGCTGGGCAGTCAGCGATGTTGCAGCAGCAGGTCAGAGCGCGGTGATGCACTATCGCAAAAGCTTGGGTAATGAACTGACTTACCGCCAGTACCGAGCCTACCGTTAATATCTGCTGATGCAGTTGTGTCGCAACTACTGCGTCACTGAGCAATGACCTTAAACCCTGCCCCCGATCTGTTAAATGCCCTTTATTGGGTGACACTTCTAGCGGTAGTGGTGTCTTCAGCATCCGCGGTACTTAAAGCCGGAGCAAAACAATTCGACCTGTTTGGTGTGATCATCATTGCGATTGCAACTGGTTTGGGTGGTGGCTCTTTACGGGATATGTTGCTCGATCGCGAGGTTTTTTGGATTCGCGACCAAGCCTTCTTTTTTGCCAGCCTAGGCAGCGCTTTTGCCATGTTTCTTCTTGCAAGGCGTTTCGATCTATCCAGTAAATGGTTTTTAGTTCCTGACGCCGCCGGTCTAGCCACTTTTGCGATCGCCGGCACTACAGTTTCCCTGATGTTGGATGTGCCCTGGATTGTGGCTAGTTTCATGGGCGTGATGACTGGCGTGCTCGGTGGTATTTTTCGCGATGTGCTGTGTAACGAAACACCGATGGTATTTTACAGTCCGCTCTACGCCACCATCGCATGGATAGGGGCGATTGGCTTTATCGGTTTATTGTCGATCGGTATCGCGATTGAATGGTCGATCATTATTGCGGGCAGCAGCATCTTTATCGTTCGTCTGATAGCTATTCGTTACAACATCAACTTACCTCGCTACCGCAGCCGCTCTAATAATTAAGTTATGCACGACCCGAAGCAACAAATTGTTCAAGCGCATGCCGCATTTATCTGCGATGTCGTGACGAGCATGCAAGAACCTAAACCTCGACATCACTTTGATGCCTTAATGAAAAGCGCCAGTGAAAATGGATGGCAAGCCTTGGTTGCTGTGCTCAATCTCATAGCTGATGGTCGACGTGATGTGATGGTACTGAATGGCTTAGACCAAGAAGACAGTGCGATTGCCGAAGCGATTTTGCTTGGCCTTCAAGACCCAACCTCTCTGCCTGATCCTAATAAAAAAGCCGATTCGACAATGGCCGCACCCGGCCTTGCCGGCATGATTCACGCCGCTGCTACCGGTAACGTTCAAGCATTAACCTTAATCAGTCAAATGGCAGAACAGATGCAACGCGCAGGTGGCGATATGGCGCGTGTCGCTGCAGTCATTCGACCCATGATCAATGGTGAACGCGATCTAAAAACTCTTAGCAGCAAAATGGATGAGCGCGGTAAAGCCTTACTCGAAAAAATACTCGAAGAACTTGAGCTCTTGAAGAAACCGCAATGAACACTCTCGCTCGAAGTTGTATTTTTTGGGGCGCGCTCTTTGGTTTAAGCGGCGTGATGATCGGTGCTTTTGGTGCTCATGGCTTGAAAGCCCTATTTACCGCTGATCAGTTAACGATTTATCATACAGGCGTTGATTACCAATTTGTACATGCCTTAGCGTTACTACTACTCGGCACCCTCGCCCAACATCAAACACCCAAGGCGTGGCAACTCGCTGCCATATTCTTTATCGCGGGCGTGTTTATTTTTAGCGGCAGCTTATATCTCTTAGTGCTCACCAATACGTCTTGGCTAGGCGCCATCACCCCGATTGGCGGGATGAGCTTTATCGCTGGGTGGACAGCACTGCTATGGGGTTTGCGCCGTGGATGATCTTGATGCGCTACTCAATCGCTGCGATAAAAATCAAAAGCGTTTAAAGAAGTGGCTTAAAGACCAACAGCTCGTCGCTTATCGACTGTATGACCGCGACATGCCCGAGTTCCCGCTCGCGATTGATCGTTATGCCGACAGCCTTCACGTGCAGGTATTTGAACGTAAACGCCCAGTTACTGATGAGCAGCTCGACAAATTACGTGATGCCTTGCTACAACACTTTCAACTCGAACCGCTTCAGCTTGGGTTTAAAACGCGCAAACGCCAGCGAGGACTTGATCAGTATGAAAAGCTTGCACTCGACGCGCCTTCGTTTGAGGTGAGTGAGTACGGTTTATCTTTCGAGGTGAATCTGCATCGCTATTTAGATACCGGACTGTTCCTTGATCATCGCCAAACACGCAAGATGGTTCGCGAACAATCACAAGGCAAAAGTTTGCTTAATCTGTTTGCCTATACGGGCAGCTTTACCACTTATGCCGCTGCGGGTGGTGCAAGCCGCAGTCTGACGGTAGATATGTCGAAAACCTATCAAGCTTGGTCACAACGCAACCTTGAGATTAATGGCTTAGCCAGTGCACAGCATCAAATGTTACAAACCGATGTGTTGGCTTTTCTTGCTGACCCGGAACAAAAGCTTAAGTTTGATCTTATTGTGTTAGATCCGCCGAGCTTCTCGAACTCAAAACGCATGCATAACACCTTTGATGTGCAACGTGACCAAGTTGACCTATTACGCAACACCTTGCGCTTCTTAGCAACGGATGGTCAGTTAATTTTTTCGAACAACCGTCAAGGCTTCACGCTAGATGAGCAGTTGCTCAATGAAGCCAACTTTGAAGAGATCACAGAGCAAACCGTGCCCATGGACTTTGCGCGCTATCGCCCGCATCGTTGCTGGAAAGTCACGCGTTAAACGGTGAGATAGGTTGTGCTGTTTAGCGCAGTCTTCAAATCCGCGAGATAAGCGGTACGTTGTTGATCCGTTAATTCAGCTGCAGCAAGTTTTTCTTGGTACTGCGACAACATCTGCTGTGGATCGAAATGCACATAACTGAGTAGCTCATCGGCGCGATCGCCACGCTCAGGTTCTGAGAAACTGTATCCATCCGCTGTAAGGCTGACATTTACCGCATCGGTATCGCCAAACAAGTTGTGCATATCACCCAATATCTCTTGGTAAGCACCCACTAAGAAAATACCAATCAAATACGGCTCGCCATTGGTAGCATGTAATCGCAAGGTGCTCTCTACACCGTCTTGATCAACGTATTGCGACAAACAGCCGTCTGAATCACAGGTCAGATCGTGTACGACTGACGCTTGCTCAGGCGCTTCAGTTAAACGATGTAATGGCATCAATGGAAAAACTTGATTCAACGCCCAAGCATCCGGTAATGATTGAAACAATGAGAAATTACAGAAAACACGGCTTGCTAGCATGTCATTTAGCTCATCCAACACATCGCGATGGCGACGGGAGGTGACGCGTAAGTGTTGTCTTACTAAATCAGCAATCGCATAGAACCATTGCTCAGCATGCGCACGCTGCTCTAAATCAATCTCGCCACTTTGGAAGGATTGCTGACTCAAATCGAATTGATGCTTCGCTTCTTGCCAGCTCATCAAGGGAGATTGCTCATCGAACTGTTGATGAATCAAGGCGAGCGCTTTAACTACATCCGCATCATCATCTTCACTGACTTTGCCGAGGGCTGTTGAAGGTTCTTCTCGCTCGATCACTTCGGTAATCAAAATAGCGTGGTGCGCCGTCAATGCGCGACCTGATTCACTGAACACACGTGGCTCAGCAAGCTCAAATTCAGCGCAGCGTTGTTGAATCGCACGCAGCACCGCTTTGGCGTAAGCATTCACGCTGTAATTTATCGAGCAGTAATGACGGCTCGCCGTACCTTCATAGTCGACACCCAAGCCGCCGCCAACATCGATAACTTGTATCGGCGCGCCCGCCTTAACCAACTCTGCGTAATATCGTGCTGCCTCAGAAATACCGCGATCGATATCTGAAAGATCGGGAATTTGCGAACCGATATGCGAATGTAACAACTGTAAGCAATGCAGCTTATCAGCGGCTTTAAGCTGCGCGATCAGTTCAAGTAATTGCGCAGCGGATAAACCAAACTTAGATTTAGCGCCCCCAGAGTTTTGCCAATTACCACTCGCTACAGCAGCTAAACGAATACGTACACCTAGTAACGGTTCGATATCCATCTTCGCCGCTTCATCGAGTACCAACTTAAGCTCAGAAGGTTTTTCGATGACCAAGTACACATCATGACCAAGCTTGCGACCCATAAGCGCCAAGCGCACATATTCGCGATCTTTGTAGCCATTACACACGATCGAAGCACCATTTGGGCTCGCCGCAAGTACGGCTAATAATTCAGGCTTACTACCCGCTTCAAGACCAACAATATCCGCACCCACCGAGGCGATCTGCTCGACTACGCTACGTTGTTGATTCACTTTGATTGGATAAATCGCGCGATAGCCACCCGAGTAATCAAGCACGTTAGCTGCCGTTTCAAAGGCTTGTGATAAAGCGCGGACACGATCGGTCAGCACGTCATTAAAACGCAGCAACAAAGGCGTTTTAAGACCAGAGGACTTGGCCTCATTAACCAGCTGATAGACATCCAAACTGGCGCCATCACGACGTGGTTCTACTGCAACATGGCCCTTTACATTAATCGAAAAGTAGCCTTCGCCCCAATGACGAATACCGTAGTGTTGCGGCAGCTGCTTGTCTACGTTGGCCATGCTCGTTCCTTGCCGAATATTTATGCTGTTTGAATTATCAACCAATTTGACCGGATAAGCGATTGTCGAATCCCAGCTCGCACGTTAAGGTTCGCGCATTCGTTTATGAGGTGCAGCATGACACTAAGTGATAAATGGTTTACCGAAATTCACGCTGATATTGGTTCGGCGTTTTCCTTAGAGACCACCGAGAAGGTTTTTTCCAAGCAATCCCCTTTCCAGCTTGTTGAAGTGTTCGACACCACCGGCTTTGGCAAGTTTATGGTGATTGATGGCTGCACCATGGTGACCACACGTGAAAATTTTGTGTACCACGAGATGCTTTCACATCCCGCCATGTTCACCCACCCTAATCCTCGACAGGTTGCGATCATCGGCGGCGGTGACTGCGGTACTTTGCGAGAAGTGTTGCGTCATGACTCGGTTGAGAAATGTACCCAGATCGATATCGATGAAGTGGTAACTGAAGCTTCTGAGATCCATTTTCCCGAGTTGTGTGAATCCAACAATGACCCTCGTGCGGAGCTGCTATTTATCGACGGTATTCAATGGATGAAGGATGCGGCACCTGAGTCACTCGATTTGATCATTGTTGATTCAACCGATCCTGTTGGACCGGGCGAGGTGTTATTCACCGCAGAATTCTTTGCCGCTTGTCATCGCGCTTTGCGTCCTGATGGCATCATCGTGCAACAAAGTGAATCACCACTCGCGCATCTCGAGCTGATTCAGCGTATGCATAAAAACTACGCGACAGCCGGCTTTAGCGCCAACAAAACACTCTGCTTCCCACAGCCCATTTATCCAACCGGGTGGTGGTCAGCAACGATGGCATCGAAGAGCGGTGATCTCAGTAACTTCCGCCAAGCCGATGTGGAAAACAAATCGTTTGAAACGCAGTACTACAACGCGGACATTCATCAAGGCTCCTTCGCAATGCCTGAGTTCTTGCGCAAGGCGCTCGTATAAACCCATGAAGTTTTTGATCGTCAACACGATCATCATTGCCCTAGCAGTGATGATCCATTATGAGATTTTGTATCGTCTTTCTGTGTTGATGCCCAAGCTAAAAGTGCGTGCACATAGCCGAGTGGTTATTGGTGTCTTTGGCGCTATCTTTGCGCACATCATTGAGATCTGGCTATTTGCTTTGAGCTTTTATTTTATGCACCACAATAACTGGGGGCAGCTCAGTGGTAACTACGATGGCAGCTTAATGGCAAGTGTTTATTTCTCATTCACGACCTTTACTACTTTGGGCTTCGGCGACATCGAGCCCCTTGGTGATCTTCGTTACCTCACGGGTATTGAGTCGCTCACCGGACTGGTATTGATTACCTGGTCAGCGTCTTTCTTGTTTTATGAGATGCAGAAATATTGGGGTCGTAATTAAGCGCGAACAAAGGTGACAAACTGATGTGGCAAGGTGTTTTTTTCATCGATCACACCCTCTTGTCGATCCACTTCTTGCCATTGCGTCATATCAATCGCTGGGAAAAAGGCATCACCCGCAACTTCCGTTGCAATCTCGGTGAGATATAAGCGTGAGGCAATCTCAATGCCTTGTGTATATAAGTTGGCACCACCCACCAACATCAACTCTTCAGCATCGGAATAACAGGCCAAGGCTTCTTCAAAGGAATGGACGACTTCGGCACCTTCTGCGACGTAGTCTTGATCCCGCGTGATCACAATATGCGGACGACCAGGCAATAATCCCGGCAAAGACTCCCAAGTCTTACGACCCATGATCATTGGCTTACCCATCGTCAGTGCTTTGAAGTGCTGAAGATCTGCCGGTAAGCGCCAGGGCAGTTTGTTCTCGATACCAATCGCGCGATTCGAGGCCATCGCAGCGATCATCGAAAGACGCGGATTAATCATCAAACCGCAACAATACCCTTGATGTGCTCATGGTGTTGATAATCCACTAACTCAAAGTCATCAAAGGTGAAGTCAAAAATGTCTTTAATCTCAGGATTGATCTTCATCTGAGGTAACGGCAATGGGTCACGACTCAGTTGCAACTCAACCTGCTCTTGGTGATTGGTATACAGATGCGCATCACCCAAAGTATGTACAAAATCTCCTGGCTCCAGGTCGCACACCTGGGCCAACATCAGTGTGAGCAACGCATAGCTTGCGATATTAAAAGGCACACCTAAGAAGATATCCGCACTGCGTTGATAGAGCTGACATGACAGCTTGCCTTCTGACACATAAAACTGGAAGAAAGCATGGCATGGCGCCAAGGCCATACGACCTTCTTTGACGTTTTGTTGAGGTGAAATAGTTTCATCAGGCAAATCGCTTGGATTCCAAGCCGAGATAATGATGCGACGTGAATTCGGATTGCTCTTGAGCTGCTCAACCACCTGCATCACTTGGTCAACAGAGGCACCGTTCGCATTCGGCCAGTTACGCCATTGGAAACCGTAGACCGGGCCAAGGTCACCGTTTTCATCTGCCCACTCATCCCAAATACGCACGCCGTTATCTTTGAGGTACTGGGTATTGGTATCACCTTTTAAAAACCACAACAGCTCATGGACCACTGACTTGAAGTGAATCTTTTTGGTAGTGACCAAAGGAAAGCCTTCGCTAAGATCAAAACGCATTTGATAGCCAAAGACAGAGAAGGTGCCGGTACCGGTACGATCACCCTTGAAGGTGCCTTTCTCGCGCACATGGCGCAGCAAGTCGAGATACTGTTTCATCGTGTTTTTTGAGTGCGATTCGCCCA
>CBFHYJ010000004.1:0-66376 GCA_965659945.1 Sedimenticolaceae bacterium
AAGACCGTTCTTTACACGGTAGAAACCTTCAGCAGTGCGCTCACCAGTACAGAATGGCTTGTCGTTCTCATCAACGTCAGAGGTCAACAAGTTCGCCGCTTCTGCGTCAGTACGTGCCAGTACGATGGTAGGAACACCCATCACGTCAGCTGCCAAACGAGCTGAAATCAATTTTTGAACCGCTTCAGAGGTAGGTACCAATACCTTACCGCCCATGTGACCACACTTCTTAACCGCTGCTAGCTGGTCTTCGAAGTGAACGCCTGCAGCACCTGCAGTGATCATATTCTTCATCAGCTCGTATGCGTTCAATACACCACCGAAGCCCGCTTCTGCGTCAGCAACGATTGGAAGGAAGTAGTCAACGAACTCTTTGTCTTCTGGGTTAACACCTTTAGACCACTGAATCTCGTCAGCACGCTTGAAGGTATTGTTGATACGGCGAACCATAGTTGGAACTGAATCGTATGCGTACAAAGACTGGTCTGGGTACATAGTTTCAGAGGTGTTACCGTCTGCTGCAACCTGCCAACCTGACAAGTAAACCGCTTCCAAACCCGCTTTCGCTTGTTGCATCGCTTGACCTGCAGTGATCGCTCCAAATGCATTTACATAACCTTTCTTAGCGCCACCGTTGATCTTGTCCCACAGCTTTTCAGCGCCCATTTTTGCCAGAGTCAGTTCAGGCTGCACAGAGCCACGCAGACGCACAACGTCTTCCGCAGAATAACCGCGCTTAACATTTGCCCAACGAGGATTTTCAGCCCAGTCTTTTTTAAGTGCTGAAATTTGTTCTTCTCTAGTTGCCATGGTGTCTCCCAATAATTTAAGTGCGTGTGGTTTAAGACAAACTTGGTGTAAACTTTTTCACACGGGTTTGATTTTGTGCGTGCAGATTGCCTATCAAACTTAAAAAAACCAAAACAATTGCTTTAATTTAAATTATTGGTTTGGTTAATAAAAACAAATAAAACAAATAGTTAACACACCAAAGGACCGCAGCTTTCAATGACTACTAAGCTGAAAACACCGTATTACAAACAGAACCGTCTTAAGCAACTTCGTGCCTTTTGTCACGCAGCACAAAGTGGCAGCATCACCGAAGCAGCTGAAATGTTGTTTCTGAGTCAACCTTCTGTGACGTTGCAAATACAAGCACTAGAGCGAGAAATGGAGATCACCGTTTTTGAACGTCGTGGTCCAAAGATTAGCCTAACCCCTGAAGGTGAAGTGCTTTATCAGCTTGCTAGCCCTTTGGTTGAAGGCATTGACCGCCTCGGTGAGTCTTTTGCCGCACACATGGGTGATCTTCAGCGTGGTGAGCTTAATATTGCGGCGGGCGAATCGACGATTTTGTATGTACTTCCAGATACTACAAAAGCATTCTCGGACGAATATCCTGGCATCAGCATGAAACTGCACAATGTGACTGGTCGTGACGGACTCTCAATGATCCGCTCAGATCAGTGTGACTTTGCTGTGGGCTCGATGATCGACATTCCAGATGACATCCGCTACGAGCCGATTGTCACCTACTACCCTGCTTTGATTTGTTCTAAGGATCATCCATTGGCGAAGAAACGTGAGATCACGCTCGAAGAGATCTCACAACACGGTTTAATCTTGCCACCACGCCATTTATCAACCTGGCGCATTGTTGAAAATGTGTTTGAACAAAACAGCCTGAAGCTAAATGTGTCTCTTGAAGCAGGCGGCTGGGAAGTCATTAAAAAGTACGTGAAGATGAACATGGGCATCTCCATCGTGACCGACATCTGTTTGATGGGTGATGACGACATTTGTGCAATTCCGCTGGGCAACCTTTTCCCAACACGTAGTTACGGTATCGTTTCTCGCCGCGGCAAGTTCTTATCGCCTGCAGCAGTTCGTTATATTGATATGTTGCGCGAGTTCTACGAAGGTCGAGATCCATCTGATGTTAGCGTTTGTGCGTCGTGTAAGGATCGCCGAGTCGTTCGCTAAGCTTTACTGGCGTACGACGAGAATCCCGTCTTCGTCGGCATAGATCATGTCGCCTGGTGCAACAACGGCACCACAACAGGCAATCGTTACCTCGGTATCACCCTGACCACCTTTCACGCTTTTCTGCGGATGGGTGCCGCGCGCTTTAACGCCTAATGGTAAATTGAGCAAAGCGGCTGAATCACGCACACAGCCGTGTACAACAATCCCTGCCCAACCGTTTTTCACGGCTAAATCACCTAGCATGTCACCCAGCAATGCGCACTGGGTAGAACCACCGCCATTCACAAAAAGCACTCGATCATTCCCCGGAGTTTCTAACATTTCACGCACTTTGCTGTTGTCATCGTGACAACGCACAGTGGCAGCAGGGCCAGAAAACGCGACATTGCCGCCGTAGTTATTCCAATGTGGCGCTAATACTTGTGCGTCTTTACCTAGCTCGTCAGATAGATCTGCGGTTGCAATTACCTTTTCAGTCATTGGTCTAAATCTCTCGATGATGGTGATGTACTAAGCATAAAGCAGCGATCAAGACATACGCATAACATTGAAAAATATAATGCGTAAACACCCCTCAGACTCTTTAATCTGAAATGGTTTATTTCACTTGCAGACAGGGTTTCGCATGAGCACCTCAACACACTATATCGACGTTGCTGGCATTAAAATCGAGAAAGGTCTACATGACTTCCTCGTAAACGATGCACTGCCAGGCACTGGCATTGATGCTGCAGCCTTTTTCGATTCGATGGCAAAACTATTTGCTGAATTTGCACCAAAGAATCGTGCCTTGTTGCAAAAACGTGCCCAATTGCAGCATCAAATCGACGAGTGGCATCAGTCAAATGACTACACCGTCGAAAGCTATAAGGCTTTCTTAAAAGAGATTGGTTATTTAGTTGATGAAGTCGCTGACTTCTCTATCAGCACTAAGAATGTTGATGCTGAAATCGCAACAACCGCTGCTCCTCAACTTGTTGTACCGGTTAATAACGCCCGCTATGCATTGAATGCAGCTAACGCACGCTGGGGCTCTGTGTATGACGCTGTGTACGGTTCTGACATGCTGCCTGAAGCACCTGCAAGCGGTAAAAGCTTAGATGAAAAACGTGCTGCTGCTGTTGTGGCTTACACCAATGATCTTCTGAAAACCTTCTGCCCACTCGCGAACGGGGAAGACTATGCCGACATCACTGGCTTTAGCATTAATAAAGGCATACTAATCATCGCGACTAGTGCTGGTGACACCACATTGAGCGATAACAATCAGTTCGCCGGTTATCAGGGAGATGAAAACAACCCATCACTGGTGCTCCTCATACAAAACGGACGTTACATCGAGTTACACATCAATCGTGATCATCCTATCGGCAAAAACAGTGCCTCTGGCGTTTATGATGTCATTTTTGAATCTGCCGCGACTGTTATCCAAGACTGTGAAGACTCGGTAGCTGCCGTTGACGGTGAAGATAAAACCTTGGTTTACCGTAACTGGCTAGGATTAATGAAAGGTGATTTGAGCACGGAAGTTAAAAAAGGCGACAAATGCTTCACCCGCACATTGAATGAGGATCGTGAGTACTTCGGCAAAGATGGCTCATTGTTATCCTTACCCGGTCGTGCGCTTATCTTAGTACGTAATGTGGGTCACTTGATGACCACCCCTGCGGTTCTCGATGCAAACGGCGATCAAGTTTTCGAAGGCCAACTCGATGCACTTATCACAAGCATGATTGCGATGCATGATCTTCAAGGCAATGGTCAAAGTAAAAACAGCCGCGAAGGTTCGGTTTATATCGTAAAGCCCAAAATGCATGGCCCAGAAGAAGTGGCTTTTGCTGTTGAACTATTCGGTAAGGTTGAAGATGCACTTGGCCTTGATCGCAACACTCTGAAAATTGGTTTGATGGATGAGGAGAAGCGGACCACAGTTAACCTTAAAGCATGTATTCATGCTGCGCGTGAGCGTTTGATCTTCATCAATACCGGCTTCCTCGATCGCACTGGCGATGAAATCCATACCGCAATGATGGCAGGTCCAGTGGTTCGTAAAGCTGAGATGAAAACCCAAGCTTGGATCAAAGCTTACGAAGACTGGAACGTAGATATCGGTCTAGCTTGCGGCCTAAGCGGCAAAGCACAGATCGGTAAAGGCATGTGGGCGATGCCAGACGAAATGGCTGCCATGGTTGAGCAAAAAGTTGCGCATCCTAAAACTGGCGCAAACTGTGCTTGGGTGCCCTCGCCAACCGCTGCAACCTTACACGCCATTCATTACCACCAGGTTGATGTCTGGGCTGAGCAAGAGAAAGTAAAGCAACGCGGTCTTGCCTCACTGGATGATCTTCTCACCCTGCCTTTGGCAACTAGCACCTATTCGGCTGAAGAGATTCAGCAAGAACTCGACAACAACTGCCAGGGCATCTTGGGTTACGTTGTTCGTTGGATTGATCAAGGTGTGGGCTGCTCAAAAGTACCTGATATCTCAGACACCGGCTTGATGGAAGACCGCGCAACATTGCGTATATCAAGCCAGCACATCGCTAATTGGCTGTATCACGGATGGGTTAACGAGAAGAAAATCATCGAGGCTATGCGCCGTATGGCCAAAGTGGTCGATGGTCAGAATGCGAATGACCCAACATACACCCCGATCGCACCGACTTATCAGGGCTATGCCTTCGAAAGCTCAAAGCAATTGGTTTTCCGTGGTCGCGAAGTACCTAGTGGTTACACCGAGCCTGTACTCCACGCCATGCGCCTGAGCTTAAAGAACATGGCATTCAATGACTTAGTTCAAGCACCGGTGATGCGATTCTTCTAAAAATCTATCTAAATCAGCTAATAAAAGGACTTTTCTGCCGTTAAAGGGTTCTCAATAATGGGAACCCTTTTCTTCGCGAAGAATTATGAAATTAGCTGCAGAAAACATCGCTGCTGAAGTCAGTGGAATGACGCCGTGCATCATGGTCGTAAAAGACGATGACAGCACACGCGCCACCCTTAAGGAAGCCTTAAAACCGTTGGGTCGCGTTGTCGATTTTGGCAATCCGCAAGATGCGCTGAGCTATCTTGATGGTCACGGCTGCGTAGATGCCATCATCACCGACATGATGATGAAAGAAATGCATGGCGTCGAATTCTGCACCCAAGTCCGTGAGCGTTTTAATCGTGACTTCCTACCCATCCTGATTTATTCGAGCTTCAATGATCCTCAACTGGAGAAGCTCGCCTTTGATCCAGGCGCTAACGACTTTATCGAAAAGCCAATTAGTTTTTTCTGCTTACAAATGCGTATTCAGGTTCACCTACAAAACAAAAGCCTGTATGACCAACTACGAGAAACAGCTCAACGCGATGAATTAAGTCAGTTATTTAATCGCCATGCTTTTCTTGAGCATGCTGCACCAGAATTTAAGCGTGCCGCTCGTATGGGCTACTGCATCGGCTTGTACTTGTTTGATATCGACCACTTCAAACATTTCAACGACACCTACGGACACCTCGCTGGTGACAAAGTTATTAAGCTGGTCGCGAAAACACTTAAAGCGTCCTTCGCGCGTGAAGGTGAAGTTATTGGACGCTTTGCAGGTGATGAATTCATCTCCTTGAGCACCTCACCAACAACTGCATCTGTCGGTGCTCACACCAGTAAGCTAGCGAAAGCTGTAGAAGACATTCATATCGATCTCGATGGCGTACAAACACGCATCACCCTATCGATTGGCGTGGCGATCTTGGATATGAGCACCGCCAAGACGGCAAGCAACCTTGAGCCACTTGAAACCATTAAGCAATTGATTGAGCAAGCGGACGAGCAAATGTACATCTCTAAGCGAAACGGTCGAGATCAGATTCATAGCCAGTTGGTTGATCAACAGCTTGTACAACAAGGCGCAGGCGCAGCCTAGGAACAATAATGAGTACTTCGGTTGACACTATGTTAAGCAACAAACCGTCTATAGCATCTCCTCCACCGCTCATCACGATCGTTGAGGGCGACACGAAATCGTTGAATTTCTTGTGTGAGCAACTCGGCGACCTTGGTGATCTATCGTGCTTAAAAAGCCTTCACAACCTTGAGGATGCTATCGACTCCGATCTGTTCATTATTTCTATCAGACTCGATAGACCTGAGAACCTAGCCCTATGCCAGCAACTGCGTGAAAGCAACCAATTTCGAGATACCCCAATCATCTGCTACACCACTGCTGATAATCTTGCGCTTGAAGTACAAGCGATGGACAAAGGAGCTACCGATGTTGTGAAGAAAACGAGCAACCCTTTACGCCTGCGTAGTCGAATTGAGTCACGCTTACGCCAGGTCAATGAAAAAATTCACAGCGAAAAAACCGATGCTTTAACCGGCCTGTATACGGAAAGCTATTTGCGCCAATCGCTTAATAACAGCTTTCATAAAACACAGCCAAGTTCACATAACGTGATGATCTCTATGATTGAGGTGAACAACTTTGATCAGATAGAGGCGGCTTTTAGCCAAAACCTGAGTAACGTGCTCCTGCAGGTGCTGTCAGACACCATGAGCCGCTCTTTTACCCGTGCAGGCGAAATGATTGTGCACAACGGTCCTGCTCGCTTCATCACGGTGAGCTACGATCTGGATAAGCAATGGTCGATTAACTATCACCGTCAGCTGCAAAGTAACTTTAATCAGGTCATCGCTGGCCTAACTCAACAAGAGAACGCATTAGCATCAAGCATGGTACTTAGCGTATTGCCTTTCGCTGATATCAAGGATTCCAAAATAAATGCTGATAGCGTGATTGATCGTGTCGGTGATCTGCTATTACAAGCCAAACAATCGTCGGATCACCTCTTAGTCAATCAACTTGAACTCAACGAGTTAACCACCCATTAAAAAGCCGGCTTACGCCGGCTTTTCTTATTGCAGTTCCAGTAGCAATCGATTCAAGCGATGCACAAAACTTGCAGGATCCTCTAGCTGCCCGCCTTCTGCGAGCAATGCCTGATCAAAGATGACTTGCGCCAAATCATTAAACTTATCTTCATCTGCCTCAGCATCCATACGCTTAAGTAATGGATGCTCCAGATTCAGTTCAATGACCGGCACCGGCATCGGAGCGTCTTGACCCATTTGCTTAAGCACGCGCGCCAAGTTCTGACTCATCTCGTAGTCATCTACTACCAAACAAGCAGGCGAGTCGGTCAATCGGGTCGACACACGGGATTCCTTCACCTGCTCACCTAACGCATTCTTCACACGCTCAAGTAAGCCTTTATTGTCTTCTGCTGCTTTCTCTGCCTTTTCCTTATCCGCTTTATCTTCAAGCTCACCTAGGTCTAGTGCGCCCTTAGCGACAGACTGAAGCTTCTTGTCTTTGTACTCGGTAAAGTGCGAGACAAACCATTCGTCAACACGATCGGTTAATAGCAAGACCTCGATATCTTTCTTTTTGAAGACCTCAAGGTGTGGGCTATTTTTAGCCGCCGATAAGGTATCTGCCGTGATGTAATAGATCTTGTCCTGCTTCTCCGCCATACGTTCGATATACGCACCAAAGGAAACATCCTGATCTTTAGAGTCTGACTTGGTTGACGCGAAGCGCAGCAGACCACCAATCTTCTCTTTATTGGCGAAATCCTCTCCTGGTCCTTCTTTCAGCACATTGCCAAACTGATTCCAGAAAGACTGATATTTCTCAGCATCATCCTTAGCTAACTTCTCAAGCATACTCAGTACACGCTTTACGTTACCGCTCCGGATGCTGTCGATCTTTTTATCCGCTTGAAGAATCTCACGTGAAACGTTTAGCGGTAGATCATCAGAATCGACTACGCCTTTCACAAAGCGTAAATAATGCGGCATCAGCTTCTCAGCTTCATCCATGATGAATACGCGACGTACATACAACTTAACGCCATGACGCTGCTCACGGTCCCACAGATCAAACGGCGCTTTACTCGGCACATACAATAAGGTCGTGTACTCATGAGAGCCTTCCACGCGGTTATGTGCCCATGCCATCGCATCTTCGAAGTCATGCGATATGTGTTTGTAGAACTCTTGATATTCCTCGTCTGACAGATCCGACTTATTACGCATCCATAGCGCCGTACCTGTGTTAACCTGTTCCCACTCTGGCTTTTTATCCGATGGTTTCTCTTTGCCATCCTCATCGAACTCAGGCGTGGGATCACTCAGCATCTCAACTGACATTGCGATGTGATCAGAGAATTTATTAATGATGTTACGCAGGCGCCACTTATCTGCGAACTCCGCCTCATCTTCACGCAAATGCAGTGTGATCTTGGTGCCACGAGATGGCTTATCGATATTCTCAATGGTGTAGCTGCCCTCACCAGCTGATTCCCAGCGCACACCTTCATCGGCATTCATACCCGCACGACGCGTTTCAAGCACCACACGATTAGCTACGATGAATGCAGAATAGAAACCCACGCCGAACTGACCGATCAATGCAGAGTCTTTTGCCTGATCACCAGACAGGTTCTGTAGAAACTTCTTGGTGCCTGAGCTGGCAATGGTGCCAATCGTCTCGCCGACCTCAGTACGACTCATTCCAATGCCGTTATCTTCAATCGTGACAGTTTTTGCGTCAGCATCTACTGAGATACGGATTTTAAGATTCGGATCTTCTTCATAGAGCGCATCGTTACTTAGGGCCTCAAAGCGTAGCTTTTCAGCTGCATCGGATGCATTTGAGACCAACTCACGAAGAAAGATTTCTTTATTCGAATACAGTGAGCGGATCACCAGATTCAGCACTTGGCTGACTTCTGCTTGGAAATCGAGGGTTTCTTTTTGCGCGGTAGCCGACATCGTCGCTTTTCTCCCAGGTTTTCTGCGCATTTAGCGCACATTAATGAATTCACCCACTAAATGGGGTCAACTAAGTACTTTTCAAGTGAATTCAGATGAATTTTGGGTATAAAAAAGCCCGGAGTAATCCGGGCTCTTCGACCAAAGTGAGGATTAAGCCTCAGCTTCTTCACTACCTTCAGTAGCTTCTGCTTCTTCTGCAGGTGCTTCTTCAACTGGACGAGGCTCAGTCAATTTGATTAAACCTTCAGCCAACAAGATTTTTGCCTTCTCTTCGCCGTTTACGTAACCGCTAGAACCTTTTACCGCGTGACGACCGTTACGCTTTTGGTAAATGGTGTACTCGGATGTCTTTTTTACTTCTTTCATACCTTTCACCTTTAATTTAGGGCAATACCCGTTCATGAGCGCGCGATTGTAACGAGTAATGAAACAGATATCAGCCTTCGTTTCATGCACAAGGTGTGATGAAATCACTTCAGAATTTTCAGGAGCCTCCAACATGGACATCGTTGCCACTACCCCTTTCAAAGATCAAAAGCCAGGCACCTCTGGCTTGCGTAAAAAAGTCAGTGTTTTTCAAGGCGAGCACTACCTAGAAAACTTTGTTCAGAGCATCTTTGACACCCAAACTGATTTAACCGATGGCTTATTGGTGATTGGCGGCGATGGTCGTTATTACAACGACACCGCAATTCAAACGATCTTAAAGATGGCAGCTGCTAATGGTGTTGCTCGATGTTTGGTCGGTTATAAAGGCTTACTCTCAACACCGGCAACATCTGCTGTGATAAGAAAATACGCCGCGAATGGCGGCTTAGTGTTATCCGCAAGTCACAACCCTGGCGGACCCAAAGGCGACTTTGGCATCAAATTTAACGTGAGCAATGGCGGCCCGGCCCCAGAATCGGTCACCGAGGCAATCTTTTCTCGCTCACAAGTCATTGAAAGCTATAAAACACTATCTACTGATGACATTGACCTGAATACACTCGGCACCCAGTCGCTTAGTGGCATGGCCATCGAGATCATCGACCCCGTCAAAGACTATGCTGATCTTTTAGAAACCGAGTTTGATTTCGACGCTATTCGAAATCTTATCTCGAGCGACTTCCGCTTCGCCTTTGATGCTATGCATGCGGTCACCGGACCTTATGCGATTGAGCTACTTGAGAATCGATTAGGTGCTGCGAAAGGCACGGTCATCAATGGCATACCGCTACCCGACTTCGGTGGCGGACATCCTGACCCAAATCTTGCACATGCCATAGAATTGCTTGCGATGACCCAAGGCAATGATGCGCTCGATTTTGCTGCAGCATCAGATGGTGATGGTGATCGCAATATGATTCTTGGTAAAAACTGTTTTGTCGTACCTAGCGATAGCTTGGCTATATTGGCGGCGAATGCGACCTTGTTCCCGGCCTATAAAAATGGCATTCCAGGAGTGGCGCGCTCTATGCCAACCAGCCAAGCCACTGATCGCGTTGCTGAAAAGCTAGGTATTGAATGCTTCGAGACACCGACTGGATGGAAGTTCTTCGGCAATCTCCTAGATGCTGGTCGCATCGCCTTTTGTGGTGAAGAAAGCTTTGGTACAGGTTCAAACCATGTGCGCGAAAAAGATGGCTTATGGGCAGTGCTCGCTTGGCTCAACCTCATCGCAAAGAAAGGTACTAGCGCTCAAAGCATTCTAGATGAGCATTGGGCAACTTATGGTCGTAACTATTATGTGCGTCATGACTATGAAGAGGTTGAAAGCGATAAAGCTAAGGCCGTCATGGACCAACTAGAAGCCAAGCTACCCAACCTGATTGGCTCACAACTTCACGGACGAGAAGTCACTTATGCCGATAACTTTTTCTACACGGACCCAATTGATAACTCGGTGTCATCGCATCAAGGTCTTCGAATTGGCTTTAATGATGGCGCTCGATTGGTTTTCCGACTATCCGGAACAGGTACCCAAGGCGCGACCATTCGTGTTTATTTAGAGAGCTATGAAGCGGATACGAACAAACAACAACTTTCGAGCGAAGAAGCACTTGGCGAATTAATTGCGATCGCTGCAGAGGTCAGTCAGATTGAAGCGATTACCGGTCGAAAAGCACCGGATGTGATCACTTAAACACCACGTTTCATACCGATTTGCTGCATCACAGCAATGGCAAGCTCTTCAATCGACACAGCGGTTGAGTCAACAAACTGGATACCCTGCTGCCTGTATAGCGATTCAGCTGCAGTGATCTCGCGGCGACATTGATCAATACTCGCGTACTTCGATCCAGGGCGACGTTCTTCACGAATCTGATGCAAACGCTCTGGTGTGATACTTAAGCCAAAAAGTTTTTCTTTAAAGGGCTTTAGCGGCTCTGGCAAACGACCTTCCATAAAATCATCTTCGGTCAGCGGATAGTTTGCCGCGAGGACTTTGTACTGCATCGCAAGGTACAAACAGGTTGGCGTTTTACCACTGCGCGACACACCCATTAAAATTAGGTCAGCTTTATCTAAGCCTTTAATGCGCGCACCATCGTCATACGATAAGGCATAGTTCACCGCTTCAACTCGGCGCTCGTACTCACTCTCTGTTCCCATGCCATGCGCTTTACCCACATGCTGATTCATCGGCTTGTGTAACGCCGTTGATAGGTTGGGCAAAAATATATCGAAGATATCTACAATTTGGGTTTTAGCTGTTTTTAACTGTTTACGTAGCGATTCATCCACCACACTCGAAAAGACAAGCGGCGCCACGCCTTCGCGCTCGGCAAAGGTATCGATCTCATCGACCAATTTAGCAATTTTCTCAGGAGTATCCTGAAAGGCACGAAAATGCGCATCCGTGGTGGCATTATCAAATTGCGTCAGCAGTGTGTGAACAAGCTTCTCGATCGTAATACCCGTACGATCTGAGATCAGAAATATTGCTGGCCGCTCTTCCATGTCACCCCCCAAATTTGGACAATACGTGCAGTATATGGGGAGTTATTACGGCATCATAGGCTTATGAGCACACAAGACACATCCACACTACGCGAGCGCCTCGCAGAACAGTTCAAATCTTTTGTGGATCCTGCTTTTGTTTTGGCAGAAGAATCCGAACGAAAGCCCTATGAATGCGACGGCTTAGCCGCCTATCGACACCTACCCTTAATCGTTGTGCTACCTGAAACGATTGATGATGTGCAAAAGATCATGCGTATCTGTCATGCAGAACAAGTGCCTGTGGTTGCACGTGGTGCCGGCACCGGTCTTTCGGGTGGTGCACTGCCCTTAGAAAATGGCGTTCTACTGAGTCTTGCTCGCTTCAATCAAATACTCGATATCGATAAACCGAATCTCTGCGCCACCGTTCAACCGGGCGTTCGCAACCTAGCGATCAGTGAAGCCGCTAAACCCTTTGGTTTGTATTACGCCCCCGATCCCTCTTCTCAAATTGCCTGCAGTATTGGCGGCAATGTTGCAGAGAATGCGGGTGGTGTGCATTGCTTAAAGTACGGCTTAACAGTTAACAATCTACTGAGTGTAACAATCGTCACAGCTGAAGGTGAGCTAGTCACCTTAGGTAGCGGCGGTCTAGATACTGAAGGGTTTGATCTACTGGCGTTGATCACCGGCTCAGAAGGCATGTTGGGCATTGTGGTTGAGATAACCGTCAAGCTATTGCCAATTCAAGAGCGTGCACAGGTCGTGATGGCGGCATTTGATCATGTTGAAACCGCCGGACAAGCCGTTGCTGATCTTATTGCGGAAGGCATTTTGCCTGCCGGGCTTGAGATGATGGATCAACCCTCCCTGCAAGCTGCAGAAGATTTTGTGCATGCGGGCTACCCGGTTGAAGCGGCTGCCATCTTGCTATGCGAGGTGGATGGAGATAACGAAGAGGTCTCTGAGGAAATCGCTCGTGTCCGTCAACGCTTGACTGACTCAGGTGCAACTGAAGTGCGTACTGCAAAAGATGACAACGAGCGTGCACGCTTCTGGGCAGGTCGTAAAGCCGCCTTCCCTGCGGTAGGTCGTATCTCGCCAGATTACTATTGCATGGATGGCACCATTCCGCGTAAACACCTGCCATATATCCTGCGCGAAATTAATCGCCTCAGTGAAGTCTATGGCTTACGTGCAGCCAACGTATTCCATGCCGGTGATGGCAACCTACACCCTCTCATTCTTTATAATGGTAATGAGTCAGGTGAGATCGAACGTGCTGAAGCTTTCGGTGGCAAGATCTTAGAAGCCTGTGTTGAAGTGGGTGGCTCAATCACAGGTGAGCATGGCGTTGGTCTAGAGAAAATAAATCAAATGTGTGCGCAGTTCCCACCCGAAGAGATCACGCTATTTCATGCCGTAAAAGCCGCGTTTGATCAGCAAGGTTTATTAAATCCAGGTAAAGCGATCCCAACGTTGAATCGTTGTGCTGAGTTTGGCGCGATGCATATCAGTCAAGGTGATATGCGCTTCCCTCATTTGGAGCGCTTCTAATGACTGACAACACACAGCAACTGATTGACCAGGTTAACTCCGCTCTCACGCATAATACTGCACTGAAAATTGTCGGCGGCAATAGCAAAGCTTTTTTACAAGCCTGTAATGCGCCAGACACACTCGAGATGACCTCACATGCTGGGGTTGTAAATTACGAGCCGACAGAGCTTGTGCTGACTGCTCGCGTTGGCACACCGATACTAGAAATTGAAAAGCTGCTTGCCGATAACGGTCAGTACTTATCCTTTGAACCACCCCACTTTAGCGAAAACGCCACGATTGGTGGAGCCGTCGCTAGCGGCATGGGAGGTCCTCGCCGCCCATGGGGTGGCGCACCTCGTGACGTACTTTTAGGTTGCCGTTTATTAACCGGTACCGGTGACGTCATGCGCTTTGGCGGTGAGGTGATGAAGAACGTCGCTGGTTATGACGTTTCACGTCTGATGGCCGGTGCTCAAGGAAGTCTTGGTGTGCTTCTTGAGGTGTCACTAAAAGTGTTACCTGCGCCGGGCAAAACCATCACTTTGACTCAGGATCTCAGTGAGACTGAAGCGCATCAAAAGATGCGCGAACTCGCTGCTATTCCGATGCCACTCAGTGGTGCGTGTTACATCAATGGACAGTTGTATATTCGCTTATCTGGCGCACATGCGAGTGTGAATACATGGGGTAAAAAAATCGGTGGTGAGCGCTTGGCTGAGAACAATACCTTCTGGGAACGCTTACGTGATCATCAACTCGACTTTTTCGATCGCTCTAAACCTGTATGGCGTATTTCTCTACCGCCTGCCGCTCCATCACTCGCTTTTGCAGACTCAACGCTTATTGATTGGGCAGGCGGCCAACGATGGATCGTTTCAGATGCAGTGCCGGAGCAAATCAAAGCTGAAGCCTTGAAGCTAAAGGGTCACGCAAAACAGTTTTACGGCAATGCATCACCCGAGCCTTGGGCGATGTCTTCGCAAGCTGCATTAGCACCGATACAAAAACGTCTTAAAGAGACCTTTGACCCGAAGCGCATCTTTAATCCAGGTACGCATGCCGACCTCTAAGCTGCACCACTCCGCTGCAGCATCCGAGGAATATTGGTTCGAGGAAGGCTGCTTCATTAAAGAGCAACTGAATGACGCTGATCATCCACAACTATCGATTGCTCAGGCACGCGTACCTGCTGAAGGCGTCACCGCATGGCACTGCTTAAAAGAGACAGAAGAGCGCTATGTGATTTTGGATGGTGAGGGTCTTGCCGAGATCGGCAAAGAGACTTTCGAGGTAAGCGTTGGGGATGTTGTAGTTATTCCTGCGGGAGTTGCTCAACGCATCAAGAATACTGGCAGTAAGGACTTAAGGTTCTTGGCGATCTGCCAACCGCGCTTCCTTGTCGAAAATTACGAACGCTGTGCCGCGCCAAAGTGATTCGATGCGCCAATCTTGATTTTGGCTCAAACGCACATCACGTGAGAATCGATGATCCATCGATTGATATAAGCCACTGACTGTTAGTTCTTCTGACAATTCAATCGCATCAGCATACAGCTGGCCAGACGCTAAGAGATTGATCAAAAAGAAGGTTTTTACGAGTGTTTTCATGATGCAAACAACACAGTGATTAACTTGACTCACTTTCTAGGCTGCTAGCCAATCTTTTGAGTACCGATTAACCCTTTCCCGAACAGTGATAAGCCCCTCAATTCTGCTGCTGCGGTAACATGCATCCCAATTTTGAACATTTAGAGGAAATCGCTGTGGAAGAGCGTCAGGTTGAAGTAGCTATCTTAGGTTGTGGTAGTGCGGGCCTTAACACCCTGAGTAAGGTGCGTCCTGCAGGTAAAAACGTTGTGGTGATTGATGGTGGCGAGCTCGGCACGACCTGCGCACGTGTTGGATGTATGCCATCTAAAGCAGCCATTCAAGTCGCTGAAGATTTTCACCGCCGCGAAGTCTATTCACGCTTTGGCCTCGAAGGCGGCGAATCACTATCCCTCGACACCGAAGAAGCGATGGAGTATGTCCGTGATTTGCGTGACAACTTCGTTGATCGCGTACTTTCAAACAGCTCAGATAATTTCCCTGATGGGTTACTTATTGATGAGTACGCTAAATTTATCGAGCCAAATCTACTAGAAACCACCAGCGGCCAACGCATCCGTGCAGAACGCATCGTGATTGCTACTGGCTCTCGCCCAATCATTCCTAATGCATGGAATGAGTTCCGTGATGACATCATCACTACTGATGAATTCTTCGAGCTCGAAACATTACCGGGTTCAGCCGTCGTCATCGGTCTTGGCGTGATTGGTCTTGAGATCGGCCAATCCATGAGTCGCATGGGTGTTGATATCACAGGTATCGACATGGCTAATAGCATTGGTGGCTTAACCGACCCAGAGGTCAACGAACAAGCTGTGACCATTATCGGCAAAGGCTTCCCTATCTGGCTTGGTGCTGCGGCTGAATTGAGCCGTGCAGAAGATGGACGTATTAAGGTCACCGCAGGCGACAACAGCGTCGTTGTTGATAAAGTCTTTGCAAGTTTAGGCAGAACACCTAATGTGGAATCACTTGATCTAGCGGCAGCTGGCGTTGAACTCAACGACCGCGGCATCCCTGTGTACAACCCAAACACCATGCAAGTGGGCGATAGCCCAATTTATCTGGCTGGCGATATTGATGGCGACCGGCCTCTTCTTCACGAGGCTGGTGATGAAGGTAAAATTGCCGGTTATAACGCTGCCACTGGTAGCAACACTGCTTTTAAACGCAAAACACCGCTGAACGTTGTCTTCAGTGATCCCAACATCATTCAGGTAGGCGCTTCTTTTGCAGAGCTAGACCCTGATACGACTGCGGTAGGCAGCATGATGATCGCACCCGTTGGTCGTGCACTAATCATGGCAAACAATCGCGGTCTTATTCGCGTATACGCCGATAAAGCTAGCGGCAAGATGCTTGGCGCTGAAATGATTACTGTACGTGGTGAGCACCTTGCTCACATTATGGCCTGGTCTATTCAGCAGGAGCTGACTGTCGGTGAACTTTTACAGATGCCCTTCTACCATCCAGTGATGGAAGAGGCATTGCAAGCAGCCTTGTATGACTTGTACTCAAAGGTCGATAAGAAAAATGACACGCCGATTACAGAGCTAAGACCCCTCTAAACAAAAAAGGCGCCTATCAGGCGCCTTTTTATTTGATGCATTTAATTAGAGTTTTTCGACCGAGATCGACATACGCACAAGCTCGGCAAGTGAGCTTGCCTGCATCTTTTCCATCACACGCGCACGGTGAGCCTCGACGGTTTTTGCTGAAACACCTAAAGCGTTAGCAATCTCTTTATTCGACTGACCCGCTGTGACCATATCCATCACTTCGTGCTCACGAGGGGTCAGATTAGCGAAACGCGCTGCCAAATCAGCAACCAATGCTTTACTTGAGCGCTGCTGCTCTGCTGAATTAACAGCACGACGAATTGCATCAAGCAACACCTCGTCATTGAAAGGCTTTTCAATAAAGTCGATAGCGCCCTGTTTCATCGCACGTACCGCCATAGGCACATCACCATGGCCGGTAATAATGATTGTCGGTGGCACCATTTGCTCTTTTGTCAGTTGCTCGAGTAGCTCAAGACCACTCATGCCTGGCATACGAACATCCAACAGGAGAACGCCATGGCGACCGGGATAATGAGATGCTAAAAATTCATCCGCTGATGAATAAGCCTGCACATTCATGCCGACCGATTCCATCAACCACTGCAATGAGCTACGCATTGCCTCATCATCATCCACCACCCAAATACTGGTTGCAGCATTCGTTTGTGCTTCCATGTTTATTCCTCGTCCACTTTATTATCTGAGCTTAACGGTAGCTCTACGTAAAACGTACTACCCTTGCCCACATTTGAATTAGCGTAAATCTTACCAGAGTGCTCTTCCACAATGGTCTTAGTAATCGCAAGTCCCATCCCCATGCCGTGCTCTTTGGTGGTGTAGAAAGCATCAAAAAGCTTAACCAACTGCTCTTCAGGAATGCCTGCACCATCATCTTTAATTCTAATCTGCGCACGCTCATCCTCTGTAAGGCTGGTTTCAATAAGTAATCGACGCTCACCCTGCAGACGAATCTGCATCGCATCAATCGCATTACGAACCAAGTTAATCAACACTTGTTCAATCTGTACCGTATCAACATCAACCCATAGCGGCTGATCAAACAGCGTTTTCTCTAAAGAGATTTTTTCTTTACGAATATCGTGTGCAACAAGCTCGCAAACTTCATTAACAACTTTATTAAGATTGATATGTTGACGAATTGTTTGCTGCTTAGTCACTAGTGCACGCAGGCGCTTAATAATTTCCGCCGCACGTTTGGATTGTGCGGCGATCTGCTCGAGTGCTTTGACTAAATCTTCTTTAGTTCCCACATCACTGTTCAAGCGTCGAACACAACCATTTGCAAAATTACTAATTGCTGATAAAGGTTGATTAAGTTCATGCGCAATACCCGTCGACATTTCACCCATTGTGCTTAAACGAGCAACGTGAACCAATTCATCCTGACGACGCTGTAGCTCATCTTCTGCTAATCGCTGCGCTGTGATGTCACGTGCATAGATATTCACGTAATCCAACTCTTTTACAGGGGTCACCAACAATGAAAAACGATACTTAGACGTCTCTATCTCGGTTTCGTAATCTGTATTTTCTTCTAACACTCGCATAACAATTGTGCGCCAAAAAAGAGGCAAGGTTTGTCCTGCTCGACAATTCCAATACTTCAGTAAAGGCTCACTCGGGTTATTTGCATAAACGATAACGCCAAGCTGATTAATGCGAAGAATTGGTGAAGGACTCTCCGCTGAGAATGCCGCTAACGCTGCAATCTCGCGCTCTCTTGCTTTACGCTCACCCACATCACGCAAGGTCACCGTGAACAGCAAATCATCCTCAAGATGTACCGGCGTTAAAGAAACCTCAAAGTCTCTTGAGCGGCCATCTTTAGGGTAGCCTTGTAACTCATCAGATTGAATAGGCAACTTTTCAAGAGGTGTTTGATAACTCTCAAGCATTTCCTCGAATCTCACTGCTGATGAGGTATTAAAAGCAAGGCGTGAAAGCTCCAATCCCAGCACTTGCGACAATCGTCTATCGAGCTGTCGCTCAGCCGTAGCATTCATATCAATAACATTGCCTGCGTAGTCGATTGTAATCATGCCATCTGCAGAAGCGGACATAGCAGCTGCTCGTAATGATTCAAGCTGCTCCACTTGGCTCTCATGTTGAGTCCGAGTGCGCTCACGTGCGGTTAATACTAGGTCAATAACATCTCTCACCCGCTCTTCCAGAATCAAAAGCTGGTTTCCGGTTTTTGATTGTGTCTTTTCTGGCAGATCACCCAAAGCTCGCGATGCAAATTCCTGTAAACGACGTAGTACTCGATTAATACGACCTGAAATCAGTAACACCACCGCCATAAAGGTCACGATGATCGCAGTCGCTCCTACAGCCCTCTGCTTCCGCTCAAGATCTATAACTGCCTCAGAGGTAGCTAAAAAGCTTGATCGCGGCATCAGTGTCATAAATAACAAGTTCAGGTCCGCATCGTCATACTGAGTAAATGACTGAGTTGTAATCAAGTACTCAAGCGATAGCAGCTCAACATCTTCACCAGCATCAATACGTGTCCTGTCACTAGTCGCAAGAAGTTTTTTCCCCTCCGGCTCTGTTATGGCGACTATTACTTGGTTATCGGTACCACCCTGCTGCGAGGCAGCTAAAAAGTCACTATCTACTCGAAGCAACATCACAAGATGGCCCATCATTTCAGGACCGGTGTCCCAGATCGGTTCTGTCACAACAAAATAGGGCGCACCACCTAAAGTGGTTACAAAAGACTTTTCACCTCGACTTGCCATAACAAAAGCTTGGTCTTCAAGTAAGTTCGTTGGTATTGGTAGACCTTTCGGGCTAAAGCCTTCGCGCATGTTGCCATCTAAGTCCATAAGAATCAGATAGGTTGGCTGAGTGAGCTGACGCCACAACTCTTGAAGCGGCATCCAAGGAGGTAGCTCTTTGCGATCTTCAAAGACTGAAATAAAAGGACCCCAAAATGTCAGGTCCATGTAGGTCGCCATACGACGATGATTTGCCAAAAGGCGAATCAAGTAAACATACGATTGCTTATGCTCGTCGAAATTAATCAGGGCTTGCCGAGATGCCGATTCCAAACGGACCTGAAGTGTTTCATCAAAGATATCTTGAAGCGCGCCCGACTGATGCCTATCGACAAGCCAAAGCACACTGACGCCGGCCAAAAGACCAAACATCAAGACAAACATTGGCAAAGGTAGGCTGCGAAGAAACTGCCGCAACCAAGAAACAAACTGCACCATAGAGGAATTATGTCAGAAGCTTAATAAAGGAACGATATGCTTAATGCTGAGTTTGATTGAATAACACGGCGTGGCTTTCAATCGTTCTTTCTTTATGAGATGCAATTTCTTGGATCTCCACTAGAGAGCCTGATGGGCCTGTCTCTAACACTTTCACGAAAAGCTTCTCAGTCCATTGCTGTCCTTCTTCGTGGTGCGTCATAACGATCTCTGCCTTTTCAGAAAGGCACAAACGCGTGAGATCGGACTTTAAAAAGAGATGCTGATCATCAACGCGGACCATGGATGCGCGGAACAAGCCAAAACGGGCACAAGAAACCACCACCTCATGCGGTGTGATATCCGAATGTTCTGACAATTGCGCCATGAGCCCTCCCCCTATTAGAGATGCAATCTTATGAACTCAATCGGCAGTTCGGCTATCCTGAGCCCTACCAAGTTAACCGGGGAATTACCCTAAATGTCGGAAAAATTGGAAAACGCTGCTAGACCGGGTCTTTTGCGTATTTTGGCCGCTATTTTTTACGATTTCTGGCTTATTGCGGCCATTTGGCTGATCGGAACCACGCTCGATGCCGTTATCAGGAATGCGCTGATGGTTCATGTTGGTGACGGCAACTATCTTGTTCTTCAGGCCTACCTTTTGCTCAGCCCTTGGATCTTCTTCGCGTGGTTTTGGATGCATGGCGGACAAACGCTCGGCATGCGCTCTTGGCGCATCAAGGTTGTCGATCTAAATGGTGATCCCATCTCACGATCAGCAACACTCAAGCGTTACCTTGCTGCCCTACTGTCATGGTTGGCCCTAGGTCTTGGTTTTATTTGGGTGTTATTCGACAAAGAGAATCGTAGTTGGCATGACCTGCTATCGAAGACTCAATTAGTCATGGTGCAAAAACGCAAGAAAGCTTAACGGACGCGCTTTAGTAGCCAGAGGGCTGAGCTCAAGAAAACCAGTGATGGAATAATCACCATCAAACCCGGGCTGACACTATAAGCTACTGCGACATATGACATGGCTCGACTCAGTAGATAGAAGCTCGCGCCCAGGATCATGCCTGTAAAGATACGTTTACCTCGTGAGGCATCACGCTGATTACCTAGCGCGAAAGGAACCGCCAACACCAACATGACGATTGAAGCGATGGGTGTTGCCAGCTTAGTCCACAAAGCCACTTCATACTCATTAGCGTTCTGACCGTTATGATCCAAAAAGGCGATGTATTCAATCAGCTCAGTTGTTGAAAGCATGGTTGGTCGAACAACTGCCACCGCTAGAACGCTTGGATCAAACTGAGATTTCCAAGTTGCTGATTCCAATTGACGACTGGATACCGATAGCTCGGTAAATTCTGTCTGTTGAATATCTTTGAGTTTCCATTCTTCATTAACGTGCTCACCACTGCTCGCAGAGGTAGCCAGAGACAAGGTGTTATCTTTCTTGAAGTCGTAGATTTTGACTTGTTGAATAGTCGACCCATTAGCCACGCGACGGATATTCACAAAGGAATCACCCTCTCGCGCCCAGAAGCCATGACGAGACCGCATCACTACCGTGCCATGTAATTTTGCGTGGCGATAATCCTGAGCAAAATTCTCCGCGATGGGGCCAAAATACTCACCCATCAGCGCAACAACAGCCATCAGCACTGCGCCCATCTTAAGCAGTGCTTTCAAAAGATGATTACTGGAAAAGCCCACCGATCGCATCGCGGTTATTTCACTATGGCTCGCCAAACCGCCGAGCGCCAAAAGCGCACCAATCAGAACCGCTACAGGAAAGAGTTCGTATAAATAGCGCGGCGCAGATAAGCTACCCACAATAAAGGCATCAAGCGTCTCGTAGCCACGGCCAACATCTTCAAATTCATCAATAAAATTAAACAACACCAACAGCGCTACTAGCGCAATCAATGTGGTCAAGGTGGCACGGGTGACCGTTCTGGCAACATAGCGCTCCAAGATAGTCATGACTTAATACCACTGAGCAATTGTTGACGAAGCTTTCGCCATTTAACTGAATCGAAATACATTACGATTCCCGCAATACCGAGCATCAATGCAAGTAGCCAAAATAATCCTATCTGATGCGGCACTACATCTTGCACAATCCAACGCTCACCCACTCGCTGCAAATTAAAAAATATAAAGTAAGTGAGAATCGCAAAGCCTAATCGACCATGCACCTCTTTACGCGGTTCAGATTTGGATAAAACAAAAGCTAAAACGGTGAAAACGATGACGCCTAAGGGCACAGAAACACGATAAGCGAATTCCGCCTTGGCGGAGAGTTGTGGTGATGCCATTAACTCCAACATTGAATGCGCAGAGGTCTTCTGCGGGCCAACAAGACCACTTCCCGAATTGAGACGAAGAATGTATTCATCGAATGAGGCAACCTGATATTCAACGCTACCGGGATTACCGACATATCGATGACCTGATGCCAATACAACAAACCGCCCCTTTAGCTCTTCATCGATAAATTGCCACGCCTCTTCGGACTTGATCACACCTAACTCGCCATTCTGGCGATCCTGAACAAAGACCTGCTGTAGTCGACCCGATGCTGGATCCACCTTCTCAGCATAGATAATCAAATCGCCATTACGAAATTCATTGAATTTCCCCGGCTGAACAAAGCTGATATCCGAGCGCGCTTCATCAAAAGCTTTAAGTTCTTCTTTTGCTTGTTGCGCCCAAGGAATCGCTTCGAACGTCAAAGCGGCGGATAAAACAGCTATCGGCAATGCAACAAAAAGAGACGAAGTGAATAAACGCTTTAAACTAACCCCACTAGCCTGCAGAGCGACGATCTCTGAATCCCGATACAAAGCTGCCAATGACCACAACAAAGCAAAAAAGAAGGCCGGCGGCATAATGATGCCAATCACTTTGATCATTTCGAGACCGATCATCTCAACAACGATCTGGGTGCTGAGCAAACCCTCTGTGACCTCTTTCAAAATCTTTACAGATTTCATTGCAAAAACGATGATCAGAAGGATCAACATCACCAACAAAAAGGCTTTAAAAATATCGCGTATGAGCGCCTTCTCATGAATGGTCAAACGGGGTATCAATCTGCCGTCCTTTCTGTAAACTGAGCAGAAATTAAAACTGCCTTAGATGGTGTGATATTACCAAAATTACCCCATCTCAAGTCAGATTATCCAACTTTAATCTAGGACTCTGTGATGCAAGTTTCAGCCACTTTTTTAGCGCTTGATACCTTAAAAACTCAATGCCTGATCATTCCCACCTTTTCATCTTCTTCCAAGGGCGATGCATTCAAACATATCGATCTAAAATCGAAGGGCGCGCTGAGTAAAGCAGCTAAAAAGATAAAAAACATTGCTGATCCAAGCACTTGCTCATTGCTAACTGATATCAACAACATTGCAGCTCAACGTATTCTTGTTGTTGGGCTTGGCAAAGCATCTGATCTCAATACCAAAAAATATGCGGCTGGAATTGCCAATGCCATTAAAGCTGCAAAAGCTGCGGGGGCGACTGAAGTCAGCGTCGCTTATGAAGAAGATGTCAGCTTAATCAAAGAAGCAGTGATTTCAGCCTCTGAAACCAACTATGTTTTCGACGACTGCAAATCCACTAAATCTTCATCTAAGCCTCTCGCCAAACTTCGCTTTGTGATGAGCGAGCGCAAGAACGTAAAAGCAGCAACCAAAGCCGCTGGTCAAGGCTTAGCGATCGCTAACGGCATGACGCTCGCAAAAACACTCAGCAATCTGCCAGGTAACATTTGCACTCCAAGTTACCTCGCTGATGCCGCATCAGATCTAGCGCGCGGTAAGCGCAAATTAAAAACAACCGTTTTGAGCGAAGCTCAAATGCAAAAACTTGGCATGGGATCTTTACTGTCTGTATCACGCGGCTCTCGTCAGCCCGCCAAGCTCATCGTAATAGAATACAAAGGGGGTAAAGCTAGTCAAAAGCCCATTGCGCTTGTTGGTAAAGGACTAACGTTTGATGCTGGCGGTATCTCCATCAAGCCTGGCGCCGGTATGGATGAAATGAAATATGACATGTGTGGTGCTGCGAGTGTCTTTGGCGCTATGCAAGCTTGTGTCGAGCTTGAACTCCCCATCAATGTGGTTGGTGTTATTCCCTCTTCCGAGAACCTACCCGATGGTGATGCCAACAAACCTGGCGACATCGTGACTTCAATGTCAGGCCAGACCATCGAGATTCTCAACACTGATGCAGAGGGTCGTTTGATCTTGTGCGATGCTCTCACCTATACCGAACGTTTTGATCCTGCCGCCGTTATCGATATCGCAACCCTCACCGGCGCCTGTATCGTCGCACTGGGTGATCAAGCCAGTGGCCTGATGGCAAATGACGATAAGTTAGCTGATGAACTCTTGGAAGCAGGTGAGTCCTCAGGTGATCAAGCATGGCGCCTACCGATTTGGGATGAGTACCAAAGCCAGCTTGATTCAAACTTTGCTGATATGGCGAATATTGGTGGCCCTAAAGCGGGCAGCATCACTGCAGCATGCTTCTTGGCGCGCTACACCAAAAAGTTTAAATGGGCTCACCTAGACATCGCTGGCACTGCTTGGAAACAAGGGGCTGCAAAAGGCGCAACTGGTCGGCCTGTTCCACTCTTAATGGAATTCCTGATGAAGCGTGCCCGCGTAATTTAAGTGACACGCATTGATTTCTACATTCTTAAGGCGGGCTCTAACAAGACTCGCCTTTCTCTTGCCCAGTTGATTGAACAAAAAGCTCTGAGTCAAAAAAAGAGTGTTCATATTCAGCAACAAGATTCACTAGCTTCAGTGAAAACTGATGTACTGATTAATCTCACCGATGAGGTGCTAGCTAACTTCAGCTGCTTTGAAAGGCTGGTTGAGTGTCTATGCTTAGATGAAAACGTCAGAGAGTTAGGTCGTAAGCGTTATCGCTACTATGCCGAACGCGGTTACCCGCTTCACATGCACGAGATTGATTAGGCTTTCGTCATCCAATCAGAGCCTTCATCTTGGCTCAATACATTGAATGCTTCTTTTCCAGCACTCTCAAAGAAAGTTCGACTTAGCAGCTCTGAAATAATGCCTGTTGTCAGCATTTGTACTGACATAACAACCATCAAAATTGACACGAAGAGTAATGGTCGACCGCCAATGTCAGTACCGAGAATGAACTTATCAAACCCAAGATACAGCATTCCGACACCACCGATCGCGCCAAAGATTAGGCCGATATTGCCAAAGAAATGGCCTGGGCGCGCCTTGTACTTCAAGAAGAAGAAAACCGTCAGTAGATCCACAATGACGCGAAAGGTGCGCGATAAGCCATATTTTGATTCGCCAAACTGACGCGCACTATGATTCACCACCGTTTCACCAATGCGAGAGGGAGACGTGACACCCGCCACCCACACGGGAATAAAACGATGCATCTCACCAAAGAGTTTTACCTGCTTTAAAACCACAGCACGATAGACTTTTAAGCTACAGCCATAATCATGTAACTCAACGCCGGTGACTTTCGCAATTAGTCGATTAGCCATTCGAGAAAACGCCTTACGCGTAGATTCATCATGACGCTGTTTACGCCACCCCTGCAGAAGATCAAGGTCACGTTCTTTCATCTCTTCAATCATGCGAGGGATGTCAGCTGGATCATTCTGTAGATCACCATCTAAGGTCGCGATGAATTCACCACGCGCTGCATTGATACCTGCCTGCATCGCAGCCGTCTGACCAAAGTTACGGCGCAAACGAACGATGCGAACATGATCACCATAGCGACGTGATTCATCCTTTAAACGCTTAGCCGTATCGTCAGGACTACCATCATCCACACAGATAAGCTCCCAAGGGCCTGCATAACCTTCTAGTCCTTGATGAACAGCCTCCAACATAGGCGCAACATTATCCGCCTCCTTATACATCGGAATCACAATCGACAATGAGTTAGTGATCTTCATCGCTTTCTGTCCATTCAAGTCAAAGTAAAAAGGGGCCAAAAGGCCCCTTTTATATCAGCAGTATGCCGCAATTTGGCGATTAAGACTCAGCTTCTTCACCGGCAGTTTCGTTAACTGCTTTCATACTCAAACGAATACGGCCCTGCTTATCGATCTCAAGGACCTTAACCTTAACCACATCGCCTTCAGATAGCTTGTCGCTCACCTTCTCAACACGCTCTTCGCAGATCTGTGAGATGTGAACCAAACCGTCTTTGCCAGGAAGAATGTTCACGAATGCACCGAAGTCCATCAAGCGAGCAACCTTACCTTCATAGATAGTGCCAACTTCAACATCAGCAGTGATCAACTCAACACGCTTACGAGCATCGTCGCCCGCTGCCTTATCAACAGAGAAGATCTTAACCAAGCCTTCATCGTTGATATCAACTGTCGCACCCGTCTCTTCACAGATAGAACGGATAGTTGCTCCACCTTTACCGATAACATCACGGATCTTATCTGGGTTAATGCTGAATGAAACGATACGTGGAGCGTAATCAGACATCTCTTCACGAGGACCTGCAATGGCTTTGGTCATCTCGCCCAAGATATGCAAACGGCCAGCTTTCGCCTGCTCTAAAGCGATCTCCATGATCTCTTTAGTAATACCGTTGATCTTGATGTCCATTTGCAGCGCGTTGATACCATCAGAAGTACCCGCCACTTTAAAGTCCATATCACCCAAGTGATCTTCGTCACCAAGGATGTCGGTCAATACAGCAAATGCATCACCTTCTTTGATCAAACCCATCGCAACACCAGCAACAGGTGCTTTAACAGTTACGCCTGCATCCATCAGTGCCAAGCTCGCGCCACACACAGAAGCCATCGACGAAGAACCGTTAGATTCAGTGATCTCAGATACCACACGGATTGAGTATGGGAACTCTTCAAGCGTCGGCATACATGCCAACACACCACGCTTGGCCAAACGACCGTGACCAATCTCACGACGCTTAGGGCTGCCTACACGACCCATCTCACCGACTGAGAATGGTGGGAAGTTGTAGTGGAACATAAATGGATCTTTGTAAGAACCTGCCAAATCATCAATGATCTGTGAGTCACGCTCAGTACCCAAGGTGGTTACAACCAAAGCCTGAGTTTCACCACGGGTGAACAATGCTGAACCGTGAGTACGTGGCAATACGCCAGTACGAATAGTGATAGGACGAACTGTCTTAGTGTCACGACCGTCGATACGAGGCTCGCCTTCCAAGATGCGGCTACGAACGATCTTCTTCTTCAGCTTTTCAATAGTGTTAGACACATCGTCTGATTCGAATTGAGGCTCATCACCGCCACACAATGCTTCTTTAGCTGCCGCTTTCGCTGCATCAATCGCTGCGTAGCGATCCATCTTGTCTGCTGTTTGGTAGGCACCGCGCAATGCATCACCACAAGCAGCATCAACTGCTGCAACCAATGCTTCATTAACAGGCACTTCAGCCACTTCTTGAACTGGCTTGTTAACTTCAGCTGCAAGCTCTTTGATAGCGTTGATAACGACTTGCATTTGCTCATGACCGAACAGAACCGCGCCTAGCATCACTTCTTCAGAAAGCTCGCGTGCTTCTGATTCAACCATCAGAACCGCATCAGAGGTACCTGAAACAACCAAGTCCAAATCACTGCTATCGCAAAGACCGGTCTTATCTTGGTTCAATAGGTACTGACCGTTTTTGTAACCTACGCGAGCTGCGCCGATTGGGCCATCGAATGGCAAACCAGAGACAGCTAGAGCTGCTGATACACCAATCAATGATGGGATCTCAGGGTCAACCGCTGGGTTCAACGACATGACAGTACAGATGATCTGAACTTCTTTAGTGAACGCCTTTGGGAAAAGAGGACGAACTGGACGGTCAATCAAACGCGCTGTCAGGATCTCTTTCTCAGATGGACGACCTTCACGACGGAAGAAGCCACCAGGAATAACACCTGCCGCATATGTCTTTTCTTGATAGTCCACAGTCATTGGGAAGAAGTCGCGAGCCATGCCCTCGCCTTTTTCACTTACGACTGTCACCTGAACGACAGTGTCGTCCATGTTGATCATGATTGCCGCGTCTGCCTGACGAGCAATCTCGCCCGTCTCCAATACTACTTTGTGATTACCGTATTGGAATTCTTTCTTAATCGGGTTCACTCGAGATCCTCTAGTGTTACTTACTTGCTTTGCCTGCGATTAACGACGCAGACCTAAACGCTTGATAAGGTCACGGTAACCTTCAACGTTCTTGCCCTTCAGGTAGTCGAGCAATTTACGACGTTGGTTAACCAGACGTACCAAGCCTTGACGTGAATGGTGGTCTTTCTTGTTATTCTGGAAGTGTGGAGTCAGATCCAAAATACGTGCTGATAACAGCGCGATCTGTACTTCTGTTGAACCGGTATCTTGTGCGTTTTTACCGTACTCAGCGACGATAGCCGCTTTTTGCTCTGCACTCATTGCCATGACATTTCTCCTGTCATTGTGACCTGCCGCAGCACCTTGGCTGGAGGACTCCCAACAATGAGTTCAGGCAGTCCGGGTCGGTTTAAAAAAACGGCTAATTTGCCGCATCAAATTTGGGTCGAGATTGTGCCGTAATTCACCAAGAATGTCAGCATTTTCTAATGTTTATTTGGGGTTAGCTCAGTTCGGGTGGCAGCATCAGCCGTCGCGGTGCCACATTTCCATCCGGATCGATCTCCCCAAGACCGATAAATCGCTCACCATCAGCCTCATAGAGGCGCACCCAGCCCTCTTTAGGCACCCCCGAGACACGCACCGGATTACCAAATTTGATGTAATGCGCTGCATCCTCACCCAAATTGACCACTGGCCAATCCTCAAGCGCGGTATCGATCGGGATCAGCAGCGCATCAAGCGCCTCTTGGCTCTTCTCAGCAACCGATATCAGCTTATCGAGAGTGTGCAGCGGCAGATTGGCATAAGGCCCGACCCCAGTACGGCGCAGTCTCACCACATGCGCACCACAATCGAGCTTCTCACCCATATCTTCGGCTAACGTGCGGATATACGTCCCCTTCGAACAGACAACAGTCATTTCAAACTCGCCGCCGGCAAACTCACCTAAATCGATGCTGTGAATAGTCACAGGCCGGGCTTCACGCTCTACCTCAATGCCTTGACGGGCTAGATCGTAAAGACGTTTCCCCTCGTGCTTAAGCGCTGAGTACATCGGCGGGACTTGCATGATTTCGCCAAGAAATTCAGGAATAATCTGCTCAATCGACTCTCGCGTAATGCCATCAATCGAACGCTCGGACGTAATCTCACCACCCAAATCCCCCGTAGAGGTCGTCTGACCGAGCTTTACGCGGACAAAATAGGTCTTATTCGATTCGGTGAGATAGTGAGACACCTTGGTGCCATGACCAAAGCACAGCGGCAGCATGCCATCAGCTAAGGGATCTAAGGTACCGGTATGACCGGCTTTTTGAGCTTGGTAAAGACGTTTTACTTTTTGTAGGGCATCGTTGGAGCTAATACCAAGCGGCTTATCTAACAACAAAATGCCATCAACAACACGACCCTTCTTACGTCGCGCCATCGTTAGTCGTTCTCGTCTTTGTTATCCGAGGCAATTGCCTTAGTGATCAATGATTCGAGACGCGCACCGGTTTCGAGGGATGCGTCATATTCAAAATGCAGCTGTGGCATAGAACGTAGATTCATCAACTCACTCAAGCGACGACGCAAAAAACCCGCGGCTTTTTTTAATGCTTGCTCAGCGGCTTTAGCTTGATCGCGGTCCATCATGGTAAAGAAAACGCGTGCATGCGACATATCTCGCACCACGCGCACTTCTTGAATGGTGACTTGGTTTAAACGTGGATCACGCACTTCGTTACGCAACAACAGCGCGAGCTCACGATGGATCTCAGCACCAACACGTTCTTCACGACCAAATTCACGCATGATGATTAAACTTCGCGAGCAACCTCAATGCGCTCGAAGACTTCGATTTGGTCACCTGACTTAACATCGTTGTAGTTCTTGACACCGATACCACACTCGGTACCTGCACGAACCTCATTCACGTCATCTTTATAACGTCGTAATGATTCCAACTCGCCTTCGTAGATAACCACGTTGTCACGCAGTACACGGATTGGGTTATGACGCTTAATCACACCCTCAACAACCATAGAGCCTGCAATCGCACCGAGCTTTGATGAACGGAACACATCACGTACTTCTGCCAAGCCGATGATCTCTTCTTTAACATCAGGTGATAGCAAGCCAGAGACTGCTTTCTTCACATCATCGATCACTTCATAAATGATGCTGTAGTAACGAAGATCTAAACCACTCTCTTCAACCACACGACGTGCAGAGGCATCCGCACGGACGTTAAAGCCAATAATCGCCGCACCCGAGGTCAAAGCCAGGTTAGCATCTGACTCGTTGATCCCGCCTACACCAGCGGCAACGATCTTGACGCGCGCTTCATCAGCGACAATCTTATTCAATGACTCTTTAAGTGCTTCTACCGAGCCTTGTACGTCAGCTTTAACAATCAAGTTAACGTAAGCAACATCGCCTTCGGCCATCTTCGAGAACATCTGATCAAGCTTCGCTGCCTTTTGCTCAGCTAACTTGCCTTCACGTTGACGCTCACGACGTAGCTCACCAACTTCACGTGCTTTCTTCTCATCAGAAACAGCTACAAGGTCATCACCTGCATGTGGCGCACCCGAAAGGCCTAAAACCTGAACCGGGATAGAAGGACCTGCCTTCTTAACTTGCTGGCCGTTCTCGTCGAACATTGCTCGAACACGGCCATACTCAGTACCCGAAACGATTGGATCGCCTTGTTTCAAGGTACCTGACTGGATCAAAACTGTGGCAACCGGGCCACGACCTTTATCCAAGCTCGACTCAACAATGATGCCCTTCGCAGGACCATCCTCTACAACACTGAGCTCAAGCACTTCTGCTTGCAGCAGAACTGCTTCAAGCAACTGATCGATACCTTCACCGGTATGTGCTGAAACGCGGATAAACTGAACATCACCGCCCCAATCCTCTGGAACCACTTCTTCAGCAACCAGCTCTTGCATGACGCGATCTGGATTCGCATCAGGCTTGTCCATTTTGTTAATGGCAACAACCATCGGAACGCCAGCCGCACGTGCGTGCTGAATCGCTTCTTTAGTTTGCGGCATTACGCCGTCATCTGATGCAACAACCAAGATAATAATGTCTGTCGCTTTCGCACCACGTGCACGCATTGCAGAAAATGCCGCGTGACCTGGGGTGTCGAGGAACGAGATCATGCCGTGATCGGTATTAACGTGATACGCACCAATGTGCTGGGTAATACCACCGGCCTCACCTGCAGTAACACGACTCTTACGAATATGGTCAAGTAACGAAGTTTTACCGTGGTCAACGTGACCCATGATGGTAACTACCGGTGCACGTGGTACTAATTCTCCCGCATCAAGCTGCTCGTCAACCAATGACAACACAGTCTCTTCAACGTCGACCTTTTTCTCTTCAACTGACTCGTGGCCAAGCTCACCGACAACCAACATCGCAGTATCTTGATCAAGTGGTTGGTTGATAGTGACCATCATGCCCATACCCATCAAGACCTTGATGATCTCAGATGATTTGATCGACATACGCGCTGCCAAATCGGCAACAGTAATGGTCTCTGGCACTTCTACAGTGAGCTTCTTAACCTCAACGGGCTTTTGGAAACCGTGCTGGGTCTCCTGCTCAATGTGCTTTGACTTGCGACCACCTTTAGAGCGCTTGCCACGATTCTCATTTGATACGTGAAGCTCACGACGACGACCATGACCTGCGTGCTTCTTGCTACCGCGACCATCGTCATTACCAGCTTCTTTTGACTCTTTAGCAGGTGCTTGGCGCATACGCTTAGGACCTTTCTTGTCCTTATCCGCCTCACCTTTCTTCTTTTCAGTTTCAGCTTGCTTTTGTGTTTCTGCCTCAGCTTCTGCCGCTTTACGAGCTTCTTCAGCTTTTGCACGCGCCGCTTCTTCTTCAGCACGCAACACTTCGTTCGCTTTCTTACGCGCATCATCTTGAGCAGATGCCGCTTCGCGTTGTGCACGCTGCTCAGCAAGTGCGCGCTCAGCTGCTGCTAATTCTTCTTGCGCCTTCTCTGAAGGATCAACTTTAGGCGCCGCATCTTTCTTAACAATGTTGCGCTTACGACGTACTTCGACGTTAACCGTCTTAGTGCCACGTGTAGCAGCGCGACCTGATGCGCCACCCGAGCCTACTTTTAGCTCAGTGGTTGAACGGCGCTTCAAAGTAACCTTCTTATCGCCTTTCTTTTCGTCTTTACCGTGACTACGACGCAGGTGATTTAGTAGTGCTACTTTTTCCTGCTCAGTAATAACGTCTTTTTCACTCGCCTTTGCTACACCCGCATCACCGAGTTGCTTAAGCAAACGATCTACTGGAATACCAACATCAGAGGCTAACTGACTGACTGTAACTTCACTCATGTCTTTACCCTTATCGCTTATTCAGCTTCCTCAGCAAACCAAGGCGCACGCGCTGTCATTATCAGCTCACCTGCACGCTCTTCGGTCATACCTGCAATTTCCATCAATTCGTCTGTTGCCGATTCAGCCAAATCTTCCATGGTGCACATACCACGAGCAGCTAACTGATGCGCCAACTGTTCATCCATGCCATCCATCGTCAACAGATCTTCTGCTGGCTCGCCATCACCTAAGGTTTCTTCCTTAGCAATAGCGCGAGTCAACATTGCATCGTTAGCGCGGTTACGTAGCTCTTCAACGATATCCTCATCAAACTCTTCAATTGCCAACATCTCATCGATGTCAACGTAAGCCACTTCATCAATAGTCGAGAAGCCTTCTTGAACCAGAATCAATGCAACTTCTTCATCCACATCGAGTTGCTCCATAAAGCGCTCAACATATTTCTGTGCTTCTTCTTGGCTCTTCTCTTCCGCTTGCTCTTCGCTCATCACATTGAGCTCCCAGCCGGTCAGTTGACTGGCTAGACGAACGTTCTGACCACCACGACCGATCGCTTGAGAAAGATTTTCATCTTTAACCGCGATATCCATAGAGTTCTTCTCTTCATCCATGATGATTGAGACAACATCTGCTGGTGACATCGCATTAATTACAAACTGCGCTGGATTCTCATCCCACAGGATGATATCGACACGCTCACCGCCAAGCTCGTTTGATACTGCTTGTACACGAGAACCACGCATACCCACACAAGCACCCACTGGATCGATGCGCTTATCTTTTGCCAATACCGCAATCTTTGCGCGAAGACCTGGATCACGTGCAGCACCCAATAGTTCGATAGAGCCTTCACCTATCTCTGGCACTTCCAACCGGAACAGCTCCATCAACACTTCAGGTGAGTTACGTGAAACAAACAACTGTGGACCACGCACATCAGTACGAATGTCGAACAACAAGCCACGTAAACGATCACCAACGCGAACCATCTCTCTAGGAATCATCTCAGAGCGAGGAATCAGCGCTTCTGCGCCATCACCCAAATCAAGAACGACTGTGCCACGTTCTGCGCGCTTAACCGTTCCCATGATGAGCTGGCCAACCTTGTCTTGGAAAGCTTCAACAACTTTCGCACGCTCAGCTTCACGTACCTTTTGCACGATAACTTGCTTAGCAGTTTGAGCCGCAATACGACCAAACTCGATCGATTCGATCTGCTCTTCAACATAATCGTCAATTTGAATCTCTGGCTCGTCGATACGTGCCGCTTCAAGAGTGATTTCAGCTAATGGGTTTTCAAGCGCTTGTGACTCAGAGTCATCAACCACCAACCAACGACGGAAGGTCTCATAGTCTCCAGTCTTACGATCGATCGCGACACGCACTTCGATATCTTTACCTGACTTTTTGCGAGTCGCTGACGCTAACGCCGCTTCAATCGCACCGAAGATCACATCTCTTTCAACAGCCTTCTCGTTCGAGACCGTTTCAACAACAAGCAGGATTTCTTTATTCATTGCTTAAGCCTTAAAACTGCGGCACCACACGCGCCGTATCGATTTGATCAATATTTAATGTGTGCTGATCGTTATCAACCTGCATCACAATCTCGTTATCAGAGACCGACAACAATCGACCTCGAAAATTCTTTCGCCCCACCGCGGTGGACTTCATCTTTACGCGAATGTCACTTTCCACGCTGCGCTCAAACTGCACTTGCGTGAACAACGGGCGATCCATACCCGGCGATGACACTTCTAAGGTGTAATCCCCTGAAATAGGATCTTCCACATCAAGTACCGCACCGAGTTGGCGACTGACCTTCTCGCACTGCGAGACATCCACACCAACTTCGTTCTCGATGTAAACACGCAATAGCTGACCAGACGACTGCTTTGGCAAAAGCTCCAAACCCCATAGTTCAAGGTCAAAGCCTTCAACCACGGTTTGCGCCATTTGCAGTAAGTTTTCAGGTACTGATCGCATATTTTCCCGACAAACAAAAAATGGGCCCAAGGCCCATTCCGCGTTACGTACCGGCAAAAACCCATACGTGGAATACAAAAAAACCCCATAAATGGGGTCCGTCGCCACTCCAGCTCCAGACCGACAACCGCGGAGAGCTGTAAATTAGGCCAATCAAACAGTCGAAACCATTTAATTGCGGCGCAGTTTAATGAGAATTCTCTAGATCGTCAAACAGATTTCGGGCTGATTTTTTGCAAAATCAGCAGCTTAAACACGCCTGTCACATAAGGTAGAGCTACCCCGCGAAGTTCTCTACACTAGCGCCATTATCGAATTCGAGGTTCCTATGGACGCACAAGAGATCATCAACCGCATCAAAGACGCTATCCCGGATGCTGAGGTCACCACCGATGGTGCTGACTGCAACTTTTCAGTGACTGTGGTAAGCCCGAGCTTCGAGGGCAAAAACCCGCTGCAACGTCAGCGCCCAATCATGGCGTTATTTAACGAAGAAATTACCTCAGGTGCGTTGCATGCGTTGTCGGTGAATGCGAAGACGCCTGAGCAGTAATTTAACTATCTAAAACAATCCCAGCCTTCTGTTGCATTTCCGCCCAAACTTTTTCGGGCACGAGTATGGCTGCATTAATTGAATTCTTAAGTAAAACGGGATCAACAAGCTCATCGATTAAATTTTCGAACTCATCGACAACATTTTTTGCATCTAACGTTCTCATTACTGATCAAAACCTTCTGCGCCCATTAATGGCAGTAACCTTTGTAACACTCTTGTAAGCACCCCATCCTCCGCATTGGTAATAAGTTTTGCCTTTCGTTGTTTCCATGAAACCGTCTGAACAAGACTTGCAGCAACAACTGACGGCTTATCTAAGTTTTCAATGACAACTTCCGTTGATGCGCCTCGGATACTTGTACTTATAGGACAACAAATTAATAGACCAGTCTGAGAGTTATATACCTTTGAAGAGAGTACAATTGCTGGACGATACTTGCCAATTTCTTTGCCTTTTGTTGGCTCAAAATCAAGCCATATGATGTCGTTTCTTTCTGGGGTATACGCCATTATTCAGTTTCACCAAACTCATCAGCAGACACCTGAATAATCTCATCTGCATGCGCGAGCTCCGGCGTTAACCCTTTTAGTAGCTCCGCCTCAGTGAAGGGGAGATATTTTGTTGAATGATCGATCGATTCGATGATGATCTTTCCATCCACAACTGAAATATCAATATTCGATTTAATGTCAAGCTTAGCATCGGCTAATAGCTGACTTGTTAGCCTTACAGCAGCACTGTTGCCCCATCGTTTAATTTGAGATTGCATAAAACCCTCCTGTATCTACATTGTAGATACATTTAAGGATTCTTCAAGTTACGATAATCGCAATTATCGAAACCCAGTTCGTTTCGTAAAAAGCGTTATTTGGCGAGCAAAGAATTGAGTTCAGCCGCCTGACTGATCACCGCCTTATCAGGTGTTGTCAGTGTATAGACCTCATCACCGCGCTTGTGCGTAACTGTCACTTCACCAGCCTTTGATAAATCAACAAGTGCATTAATAGGCATTGCAAGTTGTGATTTGTCAAGTAACCCACGGCGCTCAAATGTTACCTTGATATCGTCAAACACCCTGTCGTTAAGCTTTACTGAAACTGAGTTATTGGTAACCGGTAGCAGCGTATTCAGTGTTAAAACAACTTCGCCTTTTAACGACTGACCCAGTACAAAGCGATAAAAAACACAGTTAGCCGTCTTGCACTATGACTGCACAACCATGGCACCGTTTGATTCAGTAAGTTTTGACGAGAGCAATGCAGTGGCCAACCGGTCTGCATTTTCGCTTGATGCCAAGCGAGTCTTTACATGTTTATTCCAAACAGAAGCATCAACAGCAGCAAAGCCATCCACTAAGACTTTAGCGCCGCCCATGTAGTCAAAGTCAGCCATCAGGCTCGAGCCATCAAATAACGGACGCTGATCAGCATAAACAGGGAGAGTCAGAGCTAAGAGCGCAATCCAAGCAAAGCGCTTGTGGGATGATGCAGACATAGGTACATATTCAGCAGATTTCATATCTACTAATATATATTAGTTTTGCGCAAAAAAAAACTATTTTGCGGGCTTGGCACTTACAAATTGACTAGCCGTAGTACTCAGTGAACCACTTCGCAAAATTTGCGATGCCGTCTTTTACCGAGGTATTTGGCTTGTAATCAAACTCTTTTACCAAGTCAGTCACATCCGCGTAGGTGTCAGGCACATCACCGGGCTGGATCGGCAGGAACTCCTTCTTAGCCTCTTTCCCTAAGGCCTCTTCAAGTGCACTTATGTAATCCATTAAGTTCACAGGATTGTTATTACCGATGTTGTACACGCGCCACGGTGCCGAGCTTGTTGCCGAGTCTGGTTTCTCGCTCGACCAGTCAGGATTAGGTGGTGCAGGACGATCAAGTATGCGGATCACACCCTCAATGATGTCATCAATGTAGGTGAAGTCTCGACGGTGGTTACCGTAGTTGAACACCTTGATGGTCTCGCCCTTGGTGATCGCTTGCGCAAACTTCTGCAGCGCCATATCTGGACGATCCCACGGACCATAGACGGTAAAGAAACGGAGGCCGGTTGTTGGCAGACCGTACAAATGGCTGTAGGTGTGCGCCATCAGCTCATTCGCTTTCTTAGTCGCTGCGTACAAGCTCAACGGATGATCCACGTTGTGATGCACAGAGAACGGCATCTGCGTGTTCGCACCATACACACTCGATGAGCTCGCATAGACCAAGTGCTCTACCCCGTTATGACGACAACCTTCTAAGATGTGACCAAAGCCAACGAGGTTGCTATCAATATATGAGAGCGGATTCTCAAGCGAGTAACGCACACCCGCCTGTGCAGCTAGGTTCACCACGCCCTGTGGCTTATGCTCTTCGAATAAAGCCGCCATGCCAACACGATCAGCGAGATCCATGCGAACGTGAGTGTAGTTTGGGTTATCGATAAAGCGATTAAGTCGCGCTTCTTTCAACGCAGGGTCGTAGTAATCGTTATGGTTATCGATACCGATAACCTGATCGCCACGATCCAACAAACGCATAGACAGAGTCGAACCGATAAAACCCGCCGCACCGGTAACGAGAACTTTCACCTTATGCCGCCGCTTGGCGCTTTTTGCGGGTCGAGTTCACCAGCGCGACCACGATACCCACGAGTCCACCAATCACTACCGACAGCGCCAAGATCAAAAGCTTCTTTGGCTTGATAGGCGAGCTACCGACGATTGCCTTTCCGTTCGCAAACTGGAACTGAAGGTTATCCGGGAAAGACTCAGCCTGAAGTTTGGCGAGCTCCGCACGAATGGACTGCAGGGTCTCGTTAAAAGATTCATCGCTCTTGCGCGATTTTAAGATCTCGATCTTATTGTTAGTTTTAAGTGCCTCAATCTGATCTTTAATTTTCTTGATCTCAGCATCAGGGACATAATCTTTAGGACGCGAACGTAGCTGATCAAGTTCTGCATTTAATAATCTTGTACCACGCATATAAAGCGGGTCAGATTTATTGGAGCTAACCACTTCCACGACCTGATTGGCACCGAGACGCTCGTTCTTACGAACCAAGCGATCTAGCGCCACTGGCTCAACTAGTTTAAGTGACTTCGCTATAGCGATCGCCTCCTCGAGTGACTTCATACGATCTGACAAATCCTCAAAGTAAGACGCGGTTTTAATCTTTAGCTGCTCTTCTAGCTCACGTAACGCCAACTTATCAGCCTCTTCTAAACGCGTGATCTCATCGTTACGCTTAGCGAGAAGCTCAGCCTCAAGGGTCTGTTTTTGTTTTAGTAGTCGGGCTATACGGTCAGCCTTGAGCGAGTTATATTTTGAACTGGCGTCGTAAAGGAGCTGATTATCCGCGAGGAACAGCACCTGGTTTAGCAGCCGCTCACCTACCAACGGATCACTCACTAGCAACAAGATCTCGTAAGGATAGATCGATGCCTGCTTCTTATCACCTAACTGATTAACCTTAAATAAGCCTGAAATACCACGCAGCGCCGCCTCGGCAGAGTCTGGTTTCTTGTTACCAAAGAGCCCATCAAAGTAACCCTGGTTGTAGAGCGCCTCTAAAAACGCTGGCGACTCGATAAAACGAACGTACTTATCAACTGACACATTAAGAGAATCGCCAAAGCTCAATCCCGACAGGATCTGCGCAGCCTCAGACGCCTCGGGGTTCAGCTTGACGCTGACCTCGTAGGTCGGTTTAGCAAAGGACGCGTAGCCACCACCAAAGAGCGTGATAACAAGCGTTATCGCAACTATAAGAACTTTCTCTTTCCAGAGGGATTCGAACAGTTCAAATAAATCGATCTCATCATTTTGATAAGGCGCAGGCGAATTCACTGGTTCCATCTAAAATTCTCAGTTGTGCTAAAAATTAAAGCGGTAGTTTAACAACATTTGATGTTGGTGCGGCTGACTTTGCATCAGGTTTATAGCCGCTGACAGCACTCATCAGAAGCTTCTTAAGCTCGTCAACATTGGCCTCTTTCGCTGCCTTTTCAATATTCACAAATAGCGTCTCTAAAGCATCGGTTGGTAGCTTTTTCTCATTTGCCGCGAGAATCTTTGGATGACTGGTTTCAAAGGATGCGTCATCAATCAACAATTCTTCGTATAGCTTTTCACCTGGTCGTAATCCGGTGAACTGAATCTCGATATCACCATTTGGATTATCAGCTGATTTAACTTCAAGACCACTGAGGTGAATCATGGATTCAGCCATATCGGCAATACGAACCGGTTGACCCATATCTAGTAGGAAGACTTCACCACCTTTAGCCATTGAACCGGCTTGAATAACCAATGATGTAGCTTCAGGAATGGTCATGAAGAAACGCGTGATATTGGGATGAGTCACCGTCACAGGCCCACCCTGCTCTATTTGTTTTTTAAACAATGGCACAACTGAACCCGATGAACCCAAAACGTTACCAAAGCGCACCATCGAAAAGATCGTGTTATGGCCTTTACGCTCTGCTAGGTCTTGTAAAACCTGCTCAGCGATACGCTTAGTTGCACCCATAATATTAGTTGGTCGAACCGCTTTATCTGTCGAGATCAAAATGAAACGCTCAACACCGGCATGCGTTGCTGCAATTGCTGCAGTACGCGTACCAACAGCGTTATTACAAACACCGGCAAAACCATTCGCTTCAACAAGAGGCACGTGCTTGTAAGCTGCCGCATGATAAACGGTATCAATGCGGTAATCGCGGAAGACACGACACATCTGCTCTTTGTTAGTTACAGAACCCAAGATTGGAATCAAGTCACAATGAGCACCAGACTCAACGATCTTATCGCTGAGTTCTTTTTCGATCGCATACAGCGCATATTCTGATTGCTCAAAAAGTACTAAACGTTGTGCGCCATTCTCAATACATTGACGGGATAACTCAGAACCAATTGAACCACCGGCACCTGTCACACAAACAGATTTATTGAGAATACATTTAGACATCAATTGAGCATCAGGCACGACGACATCACGGCCCAACAAATCATCCAATTCAATCTCTTTCAGTTTCTCAATTTGCTCGCCCGAAATGATTTCAGACATAGATGGGATCGACTGCACATGCACAGGAAATTGAGAAAGTAACTGCAAAACGGAACGACGCTGTTCTCGCGATGCATTGGGAATCGCCAAAAGAACCGCATCGATATTGCTTGCCTCAATTAGATCTTTAAGTGCTTTTGTTGGGAAAACCTTTATGCCCGCCAAACTCGAACCCACAATCGATGCATCATCGTCGATGAAACCTTTAACCCGGAATTCTTCACCCTGGTTCAACGAATGCACTAATTGTGAACCCGCAGAACCTGCACCATAGATAAGGACTTTTTGAATTGATTGATTACTAGTCGTTAGCCAATGGTAATAGCTGCGGACTAACAAGCGTGATCCACCTACGTAAAGCCATGCCGCCAACCCAAAAATCAAAGGGATTGATTCTGAGATGCCTGTGATCCCCACCAACTTAACTAATATGTAGTCAGCTATTATCAGTAACGCAACACCTGAAGCGACAGATGAGAGTAATCGCATACTCATGAAGCGAACTACGGCACGATAAAGGCCAAGCTTAATAAAAATAGCAACACCCGCTATGGGAGTGAAAACGAAAAGCGCCCAAGCATCTGACAGATATTTTTCAGGCCACCACTCAGAAAAGCGAAGCGCGAATGCAGACCAAAGTGCGACATTGAGCATAATCATGTCACTGAGGACCATGATCGATCGCTTAGCGTTACGCGGCAGCTTCAGAAACCAGGCATGCCACGTTTTATCTATTGATGAATGTTGCATCTTAAATAGGGGGCTCTTTTTAGTATTCATAATTGTACTTTACCCCCCCCCGAAAACACATCATTTTATTTGAGTCCCAGGTAACGGCAGTTATCGGATCACATCAAATTAAGATCGAATTTTATCCAACACCATTTGGATATACATTTGACATATACATCTTTCCACCTAAAATGTATTTCCATCGACTATATACCAAGGAGCAGAGTTATGAATAAGGGTTCTGTTTTTAAAAGTAATACATCTCAGGCAGTACGCTTACCAAAGGCAATGGCCCTTCCTGATTCGGTAAAGCGGGTCGACATTATCCCGGTTGGAAATGGCCGCTTAATTGTGCCCGCTGGTGAAGGATGGGATAGCTGGTTTGACGGGCCAATGGTAACAAAAGACTGTCTAGCTGATCGAGAGCAACCAAATGATCAGGAGCGAGAGAGCCTCTGATGATTAAGTACATGCTAGATACCAATATCGTTATCTACACCATGAAAAATTTGCCTGAAAAAGTTCGGCAAACTTTCAAGTTACATACCGATCAAATGTGTATCTCAAGCGTGACATTGATGGAGTTAGTTTATGGGGCAGAAAAATCTGCTAAACCTGAAGAAAACTTGAGAGTGATTGAAGGTTTTATTGCTCGACTTGAAGTGATGGATTTTGATCACATAGCTGCGTTTCATTCTGGACAGATACGTGCAGAATTATCACGCAGTGGAAAGCCTATAGGACCCTATGACAATCTAATTGCAGCACACGCTCGTTCCCGTGGCCTGATATTAGTAACCAATAACGAAAAAGAATTTAACCGAGTTCAGGGATTGCGGACAACTAATTGGGCTTAAAGTTAAAACAAAAAAGGGTTGCAGGTATAAGATAACAAATCTCCAGCTAAACTCTTTAAATTTCCTCCACCATTTAACCACCATAGAATGACTTGAGTATCAAGTAACAAGCGCTTCAATCGATAAACCAAATAGGACAGCAATTTCTTTATTGGAAGCATCAAAATTATCGTGAATTTTGATTTTACCTTTGGCTAAACCTGGGACTCTTTTTGTAGTTTTTATCCTATGCGGTATTAGATCTAAGTATGGCTTTCCAGCTTTTTCTATAACAATGGTCTCACCATTCCAAGCCATTTCACCTAGCTTAGATAGTTGAGATTTTGCCTCGTTCATATTTACTTTCATAGAAGATTCATCATGGTTAGTTTAGCTAAAATTAGCTAATTCAGATCTAAGGGTCAATTGCATAACAAGCAAACGCATACATCAGATCTAACCACAATGAAGAGCCCTCATGGTCATCCGACCTTAAAGCGCTTAATTGTTGACGACTCGGTTACACCTCCACCACCAGCCCCCCCTTTCTTACGCTCGCCGATAGAATGGGCTTTAGCCATTTCTGCTACTGCCGTATCAACATCAGCGGATATGGTCGTGCAGCTACTTGTAAACACGAGATAAGAGCGGGTTTACTTCAGTTGATAGCTCGTCACTGACGGTTTGTGGGTATGAAAGGCGTTGCCATCTCGCGAGGTTCAGCCAGCGCGACCAACACCTCGGCTATAAAACTAACAGGCAGATCGGGATTATCCAGTGCGGCACGACCAACCTTGGCCCAGTACTCGACCTGACCAGAAATGGTCCGGTGCTCGGCGATAGCCTCGATGCGAGCCTGATCATAAAGCGTCTGATCAATTCGAATAGATGTAGATGTCGTCATGGCATAACCTATATCGCGTTAACTAAAATCATGATGGCCACCGGATTTGGCACTCTAAAAATAAAGAGTACGTAACTTAGCCAAGAAATAAAGATTTTGCATCGAGCATCTATACATCTAGAAGATTTCACGCTCTTAAGGATAGGCATCATCACGCCGATCAGCCATAAAGTCGCTAGATAAATCTGCAAGCAAATCGAAAGCCTTTCCTAGATTTCTTAGTCTAGGCTTCAGAATCACTCCATCACCCCGCTTGAATATCTCGACTTCTGTCCCTTCAAATCCAAATTCATTGGGAATGAGCACAGCCTCCAAAAGTTATGGCACTTGATTAAGCCTCAACATGAGTACTAATGGATCAGCCGGCGAGGCCTGAAACCCATAGTACTCATAAAAACGCTTCGCAGGATCGTTCAGAGCATGTACAAGCAATGCTCTAACGCCCGTGTTCTGAGCGACATTTATTGCTCGGTTTACAGCATCCTGCAGTAGAGAGCCACCAAGCTTGATGCCTTGAGCACGACGATCCACTGCAAGCCTACCCAAAACCATAACGGGAACCGGATCAGGCATATTTCTTCTGATGTTTCCTGTCGCAAGTTGATGTGAAACAGCGCCAGCAGCCATTGCGTAATATCCCCATACACGATGGTCTCGATCCGCCACGACAAACGTGCGACTTGCTCCACTCACCTGATTGATCAAAGCTCGACGCTTTAACCAATCATCGAGCACAAGCTCGCCACAGGAAAAATCTATACAGTTGTGATCTGATGCAAGTGGCTGCGGAGCGACAAGATCAAGGCTCACGCTTTCTTCCAGATAGGCTCCACTTCTAATAGACGCTTCAAGCCATCATTTGGCTTGGGAGGCTCATCCAGCAAGTCAGTAAATTGTTGGAACTTTTCGGCATCTAGGGAAAAGTGTACCTGATTCAGTAAAACTGACTGGGCCCGCTCGCAGGCAGCTTCGAGCATAAAGTCAGACCGATTTTTACCTAACATGCTGGCGGCATGATCTATAAGATCGCGCTGCTCAGGTAGAGCGCGTAAATTTATGGCAGCAGCACGCATAAGAAACCCCTTATGTAATACATTAGATATACAAATTGTAGTTTTTACGTGTATCTATTGTCAACACAAAAGCACCTATCTGCCATAACTTATAATTTAATAAGTCCAGACTACGAGGGAATAATCAGGCTACGCCGCCTGAAGCGCTCAATTGAACCAAAATCAATCTTCTGCCTCGCCTCTTCAAGATCATAGTCACCCTGCAACCCGAGCCAGAACTTCTCGGAATTGCCAAAAAATCGGCTTAGCATTACAGCGGTATCCGCACTAACACTTCGTTTCCTCGGAGATCTCTAGTAACTTTTTCGCTTCTAGATAACTTGCCTCGCTCATAAGGATTGATGTCCCTGCACCATGATGAATACGAAAGGTTTTTCCATCGACCACTGTCCGATCCACCCATTCTTCTAGCATCTCTTCTGAATCAGAAGCATCGACTTCAATAAAATTATTTTTTTCGTATTTATAATTCAAGAAAATGCTCCAAGATTCGAATTTTGTGAGCGTTTGTCTCACCGGCCAGGCGTAATCTGACCTCTTCTTTAGCTGAACTAACACCCGCTAAACATTCGCCAACCAGCTCTTCAGCTCGTTTTTGTGACAAATCGAAACTCTGCACACCAACAGAAACTAATTGCTCGATACTCCACCATCGCTTGCTACCTGCTAACAACAATGCCGACATGTCATTTTTAATGTAAGCCGTGGTGGATATCACATCATAAGCTGGCGCCAAACGAACGGTGTCAGCAGTTTCATAGATGACACCAAAGTTTTTAAGATGGGCATCACCATTCTTCAACAGATTATTTAGCACAACCATTTTGAAAAACTGTTCGATAGATGACTTAAGGTATTGAGAGGCACAAAAGGTTCTCAGTGTTTTTACAATGCCCTCATAACTCCCATCATATTTTTTCTGACTTGGTTTACCCTGTAAGACACACATATCCTCAAAACCTAGTGGCGCATCTGTTTCAGTTAGATCAAATCGTTTCATGATGAATAACGCATCATCATTGGACAAATAAAACGTTGGAACTGGCACATTAGCCATCTGTACTGCACGCATGCAGAAATATTCATTCAATGCTAGCTCTGGATAATCAGTACCCCACGCTTTAACAATGTAATCATCAACACTTAACGTTGCTTTATTGCTAACAGGAGCAATAACTTTGGGTTGAACACCGCTCAGTGGTGACGACAATGCATATCGCGTAATCAACTCTGAGAATAGCTCGGGCGATGATGGATTAAGCAGTTCATCAAGCTCTACTAAATGTTGATTCTGGTTAGCATTATTGAATGCAAGTCTTCCCTTTAAACTTGGAGACATGAGCTTTAAAAGCCCAAAATCACTTACATCTACCAGCTTTGCAAACTGCTTCACAATAACTGAGCGTAAGTATCCCTCAGGCAAATGCATCTCAAAGATTGGATGCAAGTTAGATTGTAGGTAGCCACGATGTCGAACCGGCATCGTTAATGAAACAAAACTATCTTCCCCAGGAAAATCTTGACCTGCTCCATAAGCAAAAAGGAATTCGTGCCCCTCTCTTTTAATAAACCCAACAGCTGAATTGAGTACCGTTACATTGAGTTGATCATTGCTCATCTTGTAACTCTTCTAACGTTGGGAATCGACTTTTCTCAGTCAGTTTTAATTTGTAACCAAGAACTTCTAACAAAAATAGAAACTTTCTCAGCCCAAGATCACTCGCCTTGCCGTTCTCAAAAGCACTCAATGTTTGCCTTGATATCCCGGTGTATTCGGCCAGCTGTTGCTGCGTCCAATCACGCTCCTTTCGGAGCTGAGTAACGATTTGCCCGAGTTCGATATAATCCATCACATATTTGCCAAAAATTTTTTACATATCAGCATGAATTAACAATATTGTAAATTATTTTTTACTAAATTTTGCTTTATTCAGCAAGATAAAGGATTGACGACTATGCCCCCTGCCATCAGGTTCGAAGTCTTGTGTTCACTTTGGCGCGATTTAAACTAATTGCGCCATAATTGCGCCATATTAAAAATTAATGCGTCATTTAAGTCATGAAACCAGCCATCGTTGGCACAGAGAAATGGGTTCCCGAAAGCCATTCCGCTCTCAGCGAAGAGCAAAGAAATTCTTGAATATATTGAGCAACCTTTAGAAGCTCGAAGTATCAAGATGTTTGAATCTACGATTGAGTACGTATCAACCTGGCCTTAACTTGCGCGAGAAGAGAGTGTGCCCAACACCTTAATAAATGAAATTCGACGTCATTTGCGCCTAGATATTTGGTGACTATTTTTGGTGCACATCAGTAAGCTCGGGGGGGGGTTACAGAACTACACATAGCCAATTCAAGCTTCCAGGCACCCCCTGCTACCTGCATCGAAATGTCGTCGATGTAAAACATAAAGATTAATTAAATCAATATCTTACTTTGTTTTTCTCGCACGACAGTATTCCCAAAATCCCCATCAATTAGCAGCTCACCACCCTACTCAAAATTCCCACTGAAATTTTTTTATTTTCTTTTTCAGATTTTTCACCTCACTCGTTATCAAGCCTCTGACAAACAAAAAAACGTTTTAGGAGACTTACGTGAAAAAACTATTTGGCGCCATTAGCGTTAAACCGATGAATTTTTCGGCAGGTGAGATTTTAAAAAATGAGGAAACAGGCTATCTCGACTGTATTTCATTGGCGAGATCGAACTGCAAGACCGTCGCAATTAATGTGGTAAACCCATTGGTCTTCAAAAAAGGCAAAAAAACGATTCTGATTAACAAAGGTCAGATGAAAAGATTACCGAACAATTCCCTGCCTCATACTCATCAGATCACAGCATATGTCATTAATGATGCAAAAATCGGACAGCTCCTTCAGCGGGTCTTCCCATCACTAACGGAGAAATCACAGACTGAGCAGTTGGTGAAACTGCTTTACATGCCCGTCCAAATGGAGGGTGAAATCACCCTTGAAGATGCTGAACGATTTAGAGAACTCGTTTTTGGCTCAACATTACCTGTCCGCATGCCGCTTAAAAAAGCCCTCAAGACCCTAGAGGTTGATGAAGCACGACTAAGCTCCATCAAAAAAATGAAAACTGCGCTTGGGCTTACTCACCTTGAAAATGGCAAAAATAACTCAGGCGCCACGGCACGTGGCCAACTGATCTTGCCGGAAGAACAATCGCTTCTAACAACTGTTGAAAACGCTATTCGACAATGCACATACAGTGATTATCTTTTTCACTATTGGCCGAGTGCAACACGTACCTCGCATAAAGAGCTTTTCAGCATTCTAGTTTTTGCTCAATTACAGCACCCAGGTCAAACCAATGACCTCATTAAAGCGATGGCTCATCAGTTAAGCGTTAATAAACACGGTTGGCCAAGCATCAATCGTGCACTAGGTGAAATGAAGCTCCCCAAAGCATCAGCAGCTGAATACAAAGAAAGAACCTTTGAACTAGCCAACCTTATAAAGATGCCTTTTATCAAATCAAAACGGGCCACACCGCCTTCTGATAAAACCGCTAATACACTAACAGTACTCACTCAGACGACTTGCTCATTACAGCAGTATAAGACTGCAAAGCAAAAATGGGAGGCCGAACAAACAGCGCATTCCATTTCTTTCTTGCACGTCATTCTGGCAGCTAAGCATCATTCCACTAACTTCGATGAGAACCGTTTTATATCGCATGTATTAAAAGACTCATTCTCTATGGATGAAACACTCAAGCTGTTCCATCAAAACCATCAACTTGATCTGAAGAACCCTTGGCACATGGAGCCGACGCGATCTCTCAGCTTGAAACTTGCAAAAGGGAAATCTCATGCCTAAACAATCTACCACTCAACTCCCCTCAGATATTCTTAGCGCTTATCCAGACTCTCTTCAAGAAGACCATCCTGAACTGATCAAAGTACTTGAATTTCTGCTACCTCCATTGAAAGAGCTATCACTGGCCATTGATATCTATAGCCAGCTGAACGATCTCAATGACGATAACAAGAAGACGCTTTTAGATTCAGCTGACCACGTAAAAAGAGAAAACACAAAAAGTATTAAGGCACAGCGACCTTGGAAACAATCTCATTGTTACTTTGCAGGTTTCCATAAGCTTCAGCAAAAGGACATGACATCCAATCATGCCGCTTTATCGCTTTTCCAAGAGCTTTGCGCTCCAGCGAAGCTAAAGGCGAATGCTGAGCCAAGCATGTACTACAACCATCTGTTATCCGTTCGAGAAACGCTAATCTCAGCACTTAAGCACTATGGACAAGGAATGGCTCCTAAGAGAGAAGACCTAATCGAGAAAATCAACGTACTACGCTCACCAGATTCACTCGCAAAAGAAGCAATCTATGCTGAGACAGCCTATCTACTCATTACAGGTGACTTAGCTCTTGGCGAAAAACGAAAAAACCGTCAGGCTCAAGCTTCAACCGAATCATTACACGATTTACTCGATTCAGAAGAACTCACAGCGCTAGAGGAAGCCTCAATCGCACTCTCAACACCGAGTGAAGCGGTCATGCAGTGGCAAGAATCAGCTATTGAGCTACCCCAAGGGATATCCAAAAAAGAAACGTCGCTCAACACAAAAATAACAGATGAGATCAGCAGCTTTCGTCGCGGTGACTCTGACGATCAAGAATTATCAATCAATGCGCTAAGTGAAGGAAAACCTGATGCCAGCCTGTCAGGATTTATGGCAAAAAATCCCCAATTGAAGGGTGCCCATCCTGCAGTAATTAAGCGATCGATTGACTTTACCTCGCACACATCTCGCCAAAATAACCCCTCACCGTCGATGCGGAATACCTTTAGTCGATTACAAATCATTAGCTGGCTAACTGCGATAGAAGCAATAGATTCCAACTTGGCCCACGTGTTACTGCTTATCAGCGTGACAGGCTTACATCCTAAGCGAATTGATACCGTTCAGAGACCCAATCATGATGATCTCGATCTTTGTATAGATACCCATAACCAATGGTTAGGTTATGCCATTGAGAGTTATCAGCACAGTGCACGGGAGAATCGTTCACGAAAACTGTCGCTACCTCTGCCACCAGCACTCATTCGAGCGCTTGATGAGCACCGGGCCAGCACCACAACACTCAAAGAACGCTATCAACAAGTGGTAAAGCATTTAGCCTCTCTGCGTAATCCCCCGCCGTCCCGAATAACACAATGGCGCCATACTGTTCATGATGTGTTGGCTTTTGCTTTAACACCCTACGATCGCGAACTGATCTCCGGTTCAATATCGTTTACGTACTCTAGTGAGAAACACTATGTTGAAACGAATGAATCAACACTAACACGCTCGTTTGTTACTGCCCTTGAACAGTTTGCAACCGAACATGCCTCCTGTGTTTGGTTCAAAGAGTCATTAGCCTTTCATGCGCCTGTCATTCCTGATGGCCGGTTTGGCCCAAATACCCGGAATGATCGCCGTAAATTTCGAGCGCTTATCGATACCCTTCGCACGCGTCTAACACAGGAAAAAAGAGCTTGGAAAAAACAATCACTCAATCAACAGATAGAAACGGCTGCTCGCCTCTATAACCTGCTGAATATTAATTTAGCCCTGATCCTACAGGTCGCTTTTATCATACGACCTCATTGGCAACGTTTAGATATTCAACGAACAGGCAATAACTATCACATTGAAGATAAAGATAGCAGGCAGTTCAGAGAGCCTCGACTGATTCAGTTAAGCGGTAATGCACATCAATTGATAGAGAAACAAACTCAGGAGATTCACGCATTCAAAAAGGTGCTAATCAGGTTTCTGAAACAGGCCAACTACATCACTGAAAGCTCAAACACAAAGAAAGCACAGCTGTATCCAGACATCATTGAATTGATGCACTCATCTACCCTTGCATCATTTCAACCCATGAAGCAGAGCACTTACCGTAAGTTTCTGGTCACAACGTTACAGATCCTAAGCTCAGACCTCCCGCCGAATAATCATATACGTCACCGCGTAGGTAGCTTTGAGCAATCAGGTGACAGTGAGCAACTACCCACCAGTACACAAGTGATTCGCAGTCTCTTAGGCCACCATCAACCCGGCCTTGGGTTGTACAACGCAGACTGTAGTTCAACCACCAACTTAGCGAGCCAACAAGCAACACTCATAGATTTTCTTATTGAGGATTATGACCTTCGGCCATTGAGCGCTCACACGCTTTTGGAGGGACACCGATAATGAAGCCCATTCGCCCTGATGCCTTATGTCATCAAAAAAACATTCTCAAAGACCAAACCAACCATTTACAGACACTCCAACGCTGTCAAAAGGATGCCTATCAGCGCAGCGAAAAGGCAGCCGATCCGATAGAGAAAAGGCAGTGGCTACTCCTTAATCTCATCTACCACTTACTCGAAAAAGGTTACCGCGATGAGCTGGCAATCACATGGATCAGTCAGCTGACATGGGGGAAGCTACGAGAGGCACTTAAGCCTATTGATGCCAACGATTTGATAAGTAGCCCTTGCCCGGTTCATTTCGAAGAAACCCGATCCATCACCCACCCGATCAACTTTGATCCAGAGGTAAAAAGTATCTTTAAGAAACTGCTGACACTGCGTCCAGAGAAAGGACAGCAAAGCTTTCATCACTTGGTGATTGATACCCCACAAAATGCCAATGATCTGCCCGAGGAAAGTCATGCCAGTCGATTCAGATCACTTCAAACTCAGTTTGAGGGTCTTCATAAACAACTCGATAAAACATCTTTTCGACGCTTATCCCAATCGGTTCAAAACCATCTATTAGCGCATAGTGCTGTCCCTGCGGGCATCTTTCACGCTTTACAAGATCATGTTGCCCCCTCAGGTCCAAATGAAGACTGCGGTATTACTTTCGAAACCTTAACTCCTGTAACGCCTTATTCACCTCTAACCACACTTGATGTCTTCAACGATCAGTTCATCAAAACAGAAGTACAACGTCGCCGCCGTCTCACTCATCGCAATACAGGTTTAGATAAAAATATAAAAGAGAGTGACTATGCCAAGGCGCTCACAGGCCCACTCAAAACCGTGGAGAGTCTTCTAAAAAGTAAAGATTTTGATAAGAAGTTAAAGAGTGCCAAAAACAAGAAAACCTTCGCACAGGAGATAGGGACTGTTTTACAACAACCGCTATTGAATAATTTTAGTGCTGCCAGCTATGGCGTGCTTTGGTGCCGTGAACTGATGCTTTCGGGCTCAATAAAAGGCGCCTCTATGGCAAAGTACGTCAGTCTGATTATTCGTCGTTATCTGATTCATCAGCCTAACGCATGGAATATCGGTTTATGGGACCAAGAGGATGTGGACGGCTTCATTCACGATTTTAAAGAAAGCACGCATTGGAAAAGTAGCACCCGAGAATACAATCTTCAGCTTCTCCTTCGCTTTCTACACTTTTGCCAATTACATGGTGAATTATCCGATGTGGAGCTTCCCCCTATCACAAAGGGATACCATCAAATTCGCTATCGGAATCATTTAATCGCACCGGTTGTTTTTGATCCATTCATTCTCGATGTCGCTCAACATCCCTTTGTCAAAACGCATAATGCCGCCCTGATCTATATCCTTGCCTACTATGGCTCTCTTCGTGTCATCGAAATCACGCATCTAACGATCAACGATATCCACATCGTTGAGAATGAAGTATGGATCAACGTACGCGTAAGCAAGTCTGAGGCAGGTAAACGTACAGTCCCTTTGCATGCCTTTGCACCCACCAAGATACTTGATCGTTTTATTCAGTTAGTCGATGAACGTTATGCGCAATTTGATCACGTCAACATCGCGTCTAAGAACATCTTTTTAATTGGTGAAGATGAAGATCCAGAAACACAACAGCCTGAGCATGGCGTGCTTTATGCGCTCACACTGTTGAAATCTGTCTTTGGTGATGCACTAGACCTCCATACCTTGCGGCATAACTTTGTCAGTTGGTCATTCTTACGACTGTTCTCCCAACTCCCGGCCATTAACAATCTCTTGAATCATTACGCACCTAATCTTTTAGAACCTAAGTGCCATCATCAGCTTGAACGTCATCTAAGCTGGGGGCGTCATCAACCGTCAAGCGAATGGACTCACCTGTTTGTTGAGTTATCCCGCATCACAGGACACGCCAACTTTCAAACAACCGCTTTGCATTACACTCATACCCTGGGACCTGTAGTTAACAGTCTGATGAGCTTGTCTGTAGATGAGGTAGCCGCATGAGACTCAACTAGGGGGGCTTTTTACTCTACCTCCCCTGGGTCATTAGAAGGCCAGAGACGATAGAAAACCTCATAAAACTTGCCTTCGATTGATTCGCAAACAGGGCACTCCGCACTTTTTCGCGCATATAAGTGCCAGCTTTTACATTTTTATGCGCATAAAAGTGTAAAAGTCAGTCTCTCTAGACTTTTTAAGGATAAAAACAATGCAACGATCACTGATGCAGTCATTGCTGAAATGGAAGGAACAGCCGCAAAGAAAGCCCGTACTCATCGACGGCGTGAGGCAAACGGGTAAAACATTCTTACTCCAAGAGCTACTAGGCAAGACCTTTAAGAATGTCATTCGAATCGATTTTTTAGAGAGCCCAGCCTACAAATCGGCTTTCGATGGCTCGCTCACGCCCAATGACATTATCAATAACATCGAACTGATCAGTAACCGCTCGTTCAACCTCAAAACAGATCTTTTAATTCTTGATGAGATTGGTGAGTGTGAACGCGCCCTCACCTCACTGAAATACTTTGCTGAGAAAGAACCAACAGCCTACGTTGCTGCGAGTGGATCGAATATCGGTCTACTCAATACGTTTCCTGTTGGTAAGGTCGAGCAATACAAATTACGACCGCTGAGTTTTCAAGAATTCATCCATGCATCAAACGAAAAAAGTTTAATCACCGCCTATGACGCACAAACCCAATCAACGGCAGCTCATGAGCAATTAAGGGATAGGCTAACCGACTATCTTTTTACAGGTGGTATGCCTGAGGCTGTTCGAACTTGGTATGACAATAAAGACACGGGGCTTATTGAACGCATTGCTAAGGTAAACAAAATTCATGAAAACTTAATTGAAGGTTATCAACGCGACTTTGGTAAATATGCCGGCAAGGTCGATGCTCAATTAATTGAAGCGGTGTTTAGTAGTATCCCATCACAACTGTCCTTATTAATCGATGACTCGGTTAAACGATTTAAGTTTAAAGGCGTCTATCAGCGCAAAACGAGATACAGTGATTTTGAGACGGCTATTCACTGGTTAATTCGTTGTCGCCTATCGTTACCCAACTACCCCATTGAGGGAACACCGAAAGCACCACTTGCTGCTTACCGAAAAGAAAATAAGGTCAAACTCTTTCTGTTCGATGTTGGTCTTCTCAATTACATGTTGCGCACTAACTACCAATCCATAAAAGACCAAAAGCAAGAGTACAAAGGCTATATTGCTGAAAATTTTGTTCAACAAGAACTTGCCGCTCAAGGTATCGAACCGAGTTATTCATGGAATGACGCACGTGCAGAAATTGAGTTTCTTCTCACAGATGATGCAGAGAACATTATTCCGCTTGAAGTGAAAAGTGGCCGTCGAACACGGGCAAAGTCACTGGCATCTTACAAACAAAAGTGCGCGCCTAAATTGACGGTAAAACTTACCGCAACCCAAGGATCGGAGATGACTGAAAAAATCGATCTTGTTGTACCGCTGTATTACACCCACTACCTCACAAAGATCATTAATGCCCACTAGAACCGCCCGGCAAGGTGGGTTTATTAGTACGCGCAACATCTGGCTAGTACACCGTTTTGAATTTCAGAAGGTGATCGTTTTGACTGGAGCACGCTAGACGCCAAATCCTTAGTTACTAAGCGGTAATTTGTTCTATCTTTGTTCTACGTTTTCTGTATGGTCACACCCCCATCAAGAACAACAAGGACAAAAAATGGATCTCAATCAATTATTTAGCGCACTCGATGGGGCCTACGCTCCCAACACGATAAAAGCGTATCGATCAGACTTCGATCACTTCGAGAACTGGTGTCAGATCAATCGCCTGCACCCACTACACGTAACCGCCCAGCAGTTCGTTAGCTACTTAGAGCAGATGGGCGAGTCGTTAACCGTCGCCACCATTGGGCGTCGCGTCGCCAGTATTGGTCGCCTACTCGACCTGTTGAAACAGCCCAATCCCACAAAAGACCCAGATGTCATTCTTGGATTGAAGCGCCTCAAACGGAAACTTGGGATGGCACAGAAGCAAGCGAGCCCACTGACCTTTGAGGTCATGCGCAAGCTACAAAACGTCTGTGGTGATGATGTTGTCGGCATCCGTAATCGCTTAATGCTCCAAATGGGCTACGAGACGATGCGTCGTCGCTCAGAGATCTGCGCATTTACCTTTGAGGATCTTCAACGACTAGGTAACGGTAAATATGCCCTCTTGCTTCGCAAATCCAAGACCGATCAGTATGGCGAAGGAAAATTAATTCCGATCTCAGATGAACTGGCAGAGCTGATCACTGCGTGGTCACAACAGATCAACTGCACAACAGGCTGCATTCTGCGCAGTTTCAAACGCGACCTTACCGTCCGAGACAGCTTAGAGCCCTCTTCAATCAACACACAACTCAAGCGCCTACAACGCAAAGCTAAGGTCAATGATATCGGTGAATTATCCGGTCACTCATTTCGAGTGGGGGCAGCCTTAGACATGCTCGAACGTGGCACACCGCTCGAACGCATCATGCTACGCGGCGGCTGGAAGTCTGAGAGTACTGCGATGCGTTATCTACGTAACTGGAATGATCAAGACTGGTCACTGATTGATCATGCCCACCAACAATAACTAAACACTTAATCCTTCAAACCTGTCGTCAATCAAAACAACACATCACGGCAACAAATCCAAGAGTATCAGTTTTAAAAAAACTCGCATAACACCTAGGAGGAACTATGCAAACACCTAAAGACTTTGAAAAATCGAAACGCAAACATAAACTGACATCACATCGTCGGTCAGCCACCATCCATGATTTCTGGCGCTTAGTCGACAAACACAGTATCACCTCTTTGTGGGCGTACGGAACGCATGCGAATAACGCCACTTCCGAGGAATACATCTTTTATAACGTCGACCCGATAAGACAGTTTCCTCAATACCGTGAAGAGATCGAATCACATTTCGGTATCTCAAAAAACTCTGTTCCGGAAGCCCGTCTGCGAGCAGAGCTTGAGTACATTTTCGATAGCCCATCAACTAAGTTCCGTCAGCGCGAAGTCGGCATAACCGAAATTGATATCTACTTTGAATGCTTTGGCTTCGGTGTCGAATACGATGGCATGTACTACCACCAAAACAAAAAGAAGGCTGATTTGGCCAAAAACCTGGCCGCGGAAAAACAAGGCATCCTGATTTTTCGTTTACGTGAGGTCAACCCGAATGCGGAATGTTTCTTAATCGATAAAAATCGCGATGTCGTCTGCGACCCACAAGGATTACTCATTGCGATCAAAAGTCTGATCATCAACATTAAAAAACAGGTCTCACTTCCAGAAGCGATACATCAACGTATCGATGCCTATTTACATCGTGTCGGCTTTGCCAACATAAAGGGGTATGAAGTCTACAGTCCTATTGCACCGTTTGATGAGGTGCGTAGAGTCGTAAAGGCACTTGGCATCACAAAATACGAAGATTCAAATAGACAAGAGATCAGTTACTTCCATCAGATCAATGAGATCAATAAGCGTCTGCCAAAGAATGCCCCTTTGAAAATTGATCGCGAATATTGGTACGAATGGAAAGGCTATGGTCACTTCTTTGGCGGTAAAACGACCGTGAAGCATTTGGCTGACCGTTCAACGTATGCGTCGTTTGCAGAAATTGTGTATCTCATTAAGCGATATAACGTTAAAACCCTGATCGCTCTCAAGTCACAACGGGAGGAGTTTGCTGTGGCCCATCGGATCGCAGTTCACAGCAGCCTGCATATGCACTTTAAAAACAATCCACTTTGGAAAAACTGGAAGACTTTTTATGAAGAGTTCATTACCGCGCCACAGACCGATTACGCCCAAGCGATCAACGCTTGGGTTGACTTCATTCTTTCTGAAAACAACCTATCGCAGATTGAAATCCTAGAACTATTAGAAAGGATTGAGCCCTAAAGGCTTCACGAAAAAAATTATTCCGAGTTTAGTTAAACACTACCACGGGGTTTATTAAATTTATATAATGCATAGTAATACTATGCATTATTATTTAATCAAAGCTTATGAAACAAAATTCAATCAGAGATGTTTTACCGGAAGGTCTCGTTGTTAACCGAGACTGGCTGACGAATCATGGCTTCAAAAGACCTTTAGTCGATTACTATCTTAGATCAGGCGCACTAAAGCCTGTCGCACGTGGAGCATATCGCCGCCCCGGACCAAACTTAAAATGGGAACACATAGCACACTCCCTTCAAGAACTTGGATTTTCAATACATGTTGGAGGGCGCTCAGCATTAGAGCTACAAGGCTATGCGCATTACCTACCCCTTCAAGGCATAAAGCAAATAGATCTATACGGCGTGGGTAAACTACCTAGCTGGATAAACAACCTAGAGGCTTCTTATAAATTTATCCTTCATAAGACACGGCTTTTTAAAAACACTCCTTCTGCAGCTATAACAACTAAACCATTTGGCCATTGGGACTGGCCAATAAACTTCGCAAAACCAGAGCTAGCTTTACTTCAGCTAGCTGCTGAAGTTGAGCGATCAAGTGATTTCGATGTTTTAGAAAAATTCTTTGAATCAGCGGCAACCCTGCGGCCCCAATTAATCATGAAATTACTGATGAGTTGCGACAATGTAAAAGCAAAACGGTTGTTTCTCTGGTTTTCCGAACGAAAAGGTTTTAGCTGGTTTAAGCATCTTGATAAAGAGGCTATAGACCTAGGAAGTGGTAAGCGTGTTATTGAACAAGGCGGCGCTTTAGATAAGACATATCAAATAACCATCCCGAGAAAAATGGCTGATGAGAAGATAGATGGATTCAACGAATCCTTTTTATAAGCAGGTCAGTCTGCTAGTTACTGTCCTACCGATTTTGGGAAACCAGTCTAGCTTTGCCCTGAAATCAGTTACCACGTCAAATCTTTCCAGAACGAACCCCGCCTTGCCTTTTGATGTGTGTAGCTTATTTTGCAAACACATGAGATTTGGTGATATGGTGTTAAAACACCAACTCACTTAGAAAGGATAGGTATGAGTCGTTTAACAATTACTCTTGATGATGGATTACACCAAGCCCTAAAAGAAGCATCTGCTCGCCAAGGACGTCCAATTGGCAAAATTATTGAAGAAGGACTAATTCTCCGTGGAATCAAATCACTAGAAAGCGCCCGAGACCTTGTAGCTCGTGCTAGATCAAATGCAAATTGTGAAGAAGATGACGCTATGCAAATTGCTCTTGAAGAAACATCAGCTGTACGCAATCAAATTAAATGAAGAATCAACTTTTCGTTATCGATACGAATATATTGATTGCTGGGCTAATCACGCGAAAAACCTCTAGCCCTACAGTACATATTGTAGATGCCATGCTCAATGGGGAGCTTATTTACCTCATTTCGCCTGAGCTTCTAAATGAATACAAAGAGGTTCTTTCTCGCCCCAAACTGATAGAACTACACGGACTTAGTGATGAAGAAGTTGACAACTTACTCATTGAGCTAACTGCTAACGGTCTATGGCGCGAACCAAAAGACAAGAATGAATCGATTGCACCTGATTTAGGTGATCAACATTTATGGGAGCTACTTTCGAATGAGCCACATTCAACGTTAGTAACAGGTGATAAATTACTCTTAGAACACCAACACCCTAAAGCGAAAATAATATCTGCCTCGGCATTTTTAGCTTTAGTAACTCCATGAGTAGCTAATTAGCGAAACCTATATTTATACGAACCTTTTAAGTTCATCGCCCTCCACCTTACCTAGCAACTCGATTAATAACCTAGTCAGGTTGAGCAAATCTGGTATTTTAAGCATAGGCTATCCATTGCCTCGCTCTAACAAGTCACCCCTCGGCACATAACAGACCCTAGCATCATAATGATGAAAGGCTATACAGTACAAACGTCGACCCAAAGGCTACTAAAGAGAAACCCCAGAAACAGATGTTAGGCAAGCTAAGGTACGTAGAAGAACGAGTGACTGCAATTATCGGAATTAGTATTTAACCGCTCGGAATTGAAGGCTGAGTTTTACCCTTTGGAGAAGCGTGAACAAGTGATCCCAAAAATTTGGGGAACGGCTCTATGTTTTGGATTGTGCTAGCTTCTTACAAAGGCGCCATGTAAACCTCGCGAATTTTTATGTGATGCACCATTATTCGCTTATTGTGTTGTGCCGTTATTCGCTTATCGTGTTGTGCCTTTGTTCGCTTATTGTCTTGTGCCGTTATTCGCTTATTGTGTTGCACCTTTGTTCGCTTATTGTCTTGTGCCGTTATTCGCTTATTGTGTTGCACCTTTGTTCGCTTATTGTCTTGTGCCGTTATTCGCTTATTGTGTTGTACCGTTGTTCGCTTATCATGCTTTATCCAGGCAACCCGTTACGTTTTTAATAACTTAAAATATCCAGACCGTAGATAACGACAATCGTCATCTAAACCCTTCGCGTCCGAAAAATTAATCCCTGATACGGGCCCGATGGAGCACTCTTGGCGGACTTAACTCAAAATATTAGTTCGATGCGCCTTGGCAATGCTGTCAACCACCTCTGTTGGTACAGCTGATTTGTCAGCAAATAGCCTGCATTGCATAACAGCACCCTAGCTCACCGCTCCGATAGATTTACCTCAGAAACAGTCACTCGTCATCTCCCCACGACCATGGGACTCCCCTTATAGGTTTTGCGGATTTCGAAGAAGCTCTTTGACGCTGCTTACCTTGCATTTTCAATTGCTGAATCGGGCTTATCGCTGGTTCCGGGATCAGCGTGTCAAGATTTTCTGCCAGTTGCAGTGCTCGTAACACACGAATGATGCTAGACGCCTGAACCGAATCACCATGCTCAATCCGAGTCACGGTTCGGCTTGAGACACCGGCTTCCTGAGCTAGCGCTACTTGGGTTATATCCTGATTTAAACGGTATCGGGTGATACGGTTGCCAATCTCCTTTAGCACCGCATCGTCTGAAAGATCCTTAGTGAACTTCATAAGCCGCCTTCTTTGACTAATTAACAGACTTCATGCTGCGCAATACGTCTTATTTGTCACTTTAGGTACGCTCCTTATTGATGTCAAATAGTCAGGTATGGCTAATTAATGGGTTATTTGTACATTAGACAGCCATATTTGGCGGATTAACTATTATCTGATCACATGCATTTAAATATTTACGTTCACGAAAAATCGATCGCCGACAAGAAAACTTACCGATCGGGAAATTTTCTTGCTTTTAGCGGTTACTTGACCAAAAATTTCCCGATCAATATATTGAGAATGTCATGTTATCTATTAATGCCCCACATCAACTGGGAGCAGCGGTACGAACTACCCGCAAATCACTTGGACTAACACAGCCACAACTGGCGCTGGCCGCGGGCGTGGGTGTTCGCTTTATCGTTGACTTAGAGGCCGGCAAACCCACCGTACGACTTGAAAGCACACTAAAAGTTATTGATGCTTTAGGTGGCGAGTTGCACCTCAGTGGTTTTTCAACTTCTACCCCAACTATGGAGCCGGAGCATTAAAGTTCCGCTTTACTCTGTGGAGACGTGCGAACAAGTGATCCCAATAATTTTGTGAACGGCTCTATGTTTTGGTTTGTGCTAGCTTCTTCCAAAGCCGCCATGTAAGCCTCGCGCATTTCTAGCGGAACGATCGTCCAAGGGTATCCACCACTTGCTAGCATCACATTCATTAAAAAGCGCCCTGCGCGACCATTGCCATCCATGTAGGGGTGAATAAAGACAAATATAAAATGTCCTAGCACAACTCGTACGGCAGCATTTTTTTCTGTTTGTAGTAATTGAAAAAAGGCTGGCATTGCGTCGCGTACAACCTCCCGGCTTGGCGGAATGTGCTTGGAGCGACGAATAAAAACCGAGGCGTTGCGATAACCCGCAAGGTCAGAGGGCTTATTAATGCCCGCCGTCACTCCGGGTGCAAACATTTCGCGGTACCATAAATGTAGATCGTTCTCGGCAACTTTGCCGGCACTATCTCCATCAAGTATTTTTTCGATGCTTTTTCGAACAGCTTGATAAGCCTGCCAATAGCCCCTGGCAGCTAGCGCATTAAGCCGCTCCTTATCATCAGCATTTCGTTCTGGGTTCCAATCTCCTAGACGAACACGATTGATCAATTCAGGACTTACACGATATCCCTCAATAGATAGCGAGTGATAGGCGTCTGTCACATAAACATCTTCAACATGCTGCATATATGCAGCTTTATTGACAGATTGCGACGGGGGTTCTGGAAAGTGCGCTATCACTGTCTCCCGCATATCCTCCCACATAATCCGAATACGATTTACGTATGGAGATTGCTCACGCTGCGATAAGCCCAGGCTTGATTTAAGTTCAAACGGATCCGTTTCACGCAAATCATAACCAGCAGCACGCATTGTGCCGATAATATCGTCGGCGATTCGCGTGCGGCCAATATTCCTAAATGCGCCTGCTAGACGTCCGGCAATAACGCTATGACCACCCTCCAGAAGGTGCTCCAAGACTTCAGATGAATCGCTGATCATCGCCAATGCCGCTCGCAAGTCTAGCGGATTATTGATAAAGCTTTGCTTACCACAGGCGACCAGCGCGGCCGCAAGGCTATAGATGCGTAAGCCGTTTTTGGTAGTCAACTGGGGCGGCTCAGGTAGCGCAGCGCGAATATCTAAAAGTGACGTGCCGTGGGGCAGCAGCGTTACATGATTACGCGCTTTGGTCGCACGAACTAACAACTGTTTAGGGACGGTCATATTCTCGGCATGAAGTGAGATCGACTGCTCAGGTGATAAGCACCAGTCATCGCCCTTTAAATGGTTTAGATAAGCTACACAAAACTGCCAAAAGGAGGCATACCAAGCTGTGCTCTCCCCTCGTGTTTCATCAGGACGCGCCGGCACATACCAACCCTTTATAACTTCCTCAAGGAAGCCATTGCGAACGAGGCGTTCTCGGTGAGTGCGCGTAAGATCAGCAGACCGTATGGCTACAGAGCCACTCTTTTGAAGGTCGTGAAGGACCTCTAAGGCATCAGCCAGCTTTTCGGAGGGTGTCAACATGGTAGCTTTACTCGCTTATGACGCGTATCATATTTTCGCTTATTATGTTGTACCATTTTTCGCTTATTAGGTCGAACAAAATTTCGCTTATCATGCTTTATCCTAGCGAACCGTTGCGTTTATGAACTTAAGTACGGATTAGTGTCCCACTCAAACCTTAAATACAACTCCCAACTGATCACCAGTAGGTGGCAGAACGGCTAAGCTTAACCGCAATCTTATGTAACGCCGTTTAAGAAATGAGAGCAAATGGGCGTATTAATGGCTACCCGTAAAGAATGGGTGTAAATGGGTGTATTATTGGTTCATGCTCTTACCCGCCGCTTATGCCGCCACGAGTGCGCGATCCTGAAGTTCAGGCGGCACGCGCAGTAGCAACTTGCCGGAAGCGGGTTACTCGGGATGTATGCCATGTTCCTTGCAATCGGACAGATAATCCTTGAGCGCGAGTTCAAACTCAGCACGCAGCTGAACAACCGTTTCACCATGAAAGCTAATGATAGAGCGAATGCCCAGAATGCGTCCCGCAAAGATATTGTCACGCTCGTCATACTCTATGAGAGCGGTGTAGCCCTTGTATGTCATTGTGTTCATTGTTGTACACCTGTTAATGAAAGAATTTGACAAAACGCTTTATCGATCTAAAATTATATCTATATATAGATCTTTTTTTGAGTTAAAAATGGTACATAAAATACTATCAGAAACATCTACAAGCATCTCCGAGTTCAAAAAAAACCCAATGGCAGTCATTGAGGAAGGCGAAGGTTTTCCAATTGCAGTTTTGAACCACAATCAGCCAGCCTTTTACTGCATTCCAGCAAAAGCCTATGAAGCTTTAATCGATAAACTTGAAGATATGGAGTTAGCTCAACTTGTTCTTGAGCGTGAAGGCGGAATGGAAGTAGAGGTCGATATAGATGAGCTATAAGCTCAAATTTCATGCCATAGCTCTTAAAGAATGGGAAAAGTTAGACGGCTCTATAAAAGCTCTTTTCAGGAAAACACTTAAAGAACGTCTAATCGCTCCGCATGTTGAATCATCCAGACTAAGTAGCATGAAAAACTGTTACAAAATTAAGTTGAAAAGTGCTGGATTCAGACTTGTATACAAAGTTAGAGACAATGAACTTGTCGTTATTGTAGTAGCAATTGGTAAAAGAGAACGTAACCAAGTGTATAAATCAGCAATTAGAAGAATAAAAAACTAAAGAACAATACTTTTGTTAGGTATCACTCTTTGCAGCATCACCCTGCCCCTTACCCAACACTGTCATCAAGATATATTTGAAGTATGAAAAGACTGACAAGTCTTTGATCATCTTTGCATCCGTTTCAGCTAATAGCTCAGGCGTAGACATATCAATGTTGTTGATCTGAGCCAAGCCCGTAATGCCTGGGCGAGCCACAAAAACATTATGGCGCCTACGCGCATCTTTCAATTTGAGTTGATTAAAAAGCCCAGGTCGAGGACCAACAAGACTCATCTCCCCTTTCAAAACATTCCATAACTGAGGAAGCTCGTCTAACTTGGTCTTACGAAGAAACTGGCCAAACGACGTAATGGCAGATGCATCAGCTAAATGGCTAGCCACCGAAGCAGTATCAATCCGCATGGTACGAAATTTAACCAAGGTGAACGGCTTCTCATTACGACCAATTCGTTCCTGACGGAACAAGGGTGAACCTGTATCGAAGAACCCGGTAATAAAAATTATCGCGAGCAAAGGGGACAACAAAAGAAGACCAAAAAAAGAAAGCAACGCATCAAAAAAACGTATCACAAAACAACACCTTAATTACTTTTCGATTCGAAGCAACGACGTAGCCCTTCCTGTACCGAGATCGGGGGCTCCCAACCTAAGAGGTCTCGAGCTTTAGATATATCAACCTGTAACGATCCCAGTAACCGCTGGGCGACTGCACGCCTACCTAAGAGAGTAGCTACAAACATCAGCAAGGATTGGGGTACCGGAATCAACCGCGACGGCTTACCCATTGCCTGGGCAACGCCACGCAACAACTCAGTAGTCGACAAATCCTGTCCGTCTCCCGCCAGAAACACTTGATTAGCCGCTGCAGGATGATCGATGCAGGTGATTATTAGATCAACCAGATTATCCACAGCCACAAGGGAGCGCTGGTTATGGATTGCGCCCAAGGGTAGCGGAACACTCTTTTCAACCCAACGGATCAAACTACCAAAGTTACCTGGGGCTCCTGGCCCATATACCAACGGTGGCCGGATAATAACCAACTCCATACCGGTTTCACTCTGAATGTCCCATAAGCCCTGCTCTGCCTCCCACTTAGATTGGGCATACACCTCAACGGGGGCTGGCGTATCTGCCTCAGTAAAAGGACAGATATTGATATTGCCATTCACACCAATTGAGCTCATGAAAACAAAACGTTGAGCGCCGGCCGCTGCAGCCTGACGCGCTAGATTTAGCGTGCCATCAACATTAACCTGCTGGTATTTGACTAAAAGATCTACCGATTCATTTTTTACGATATGAGCTCGGGCGGCTGCGTGGATGACAACCTGCTGATTGGACAGAGCCCTACTCCAATCTGTGCTTCCATCAAGAGTTGATACTTGAAAAACATTAATATTTGGAAAGGAAACAGTATTACGGACAGCAACAGAGAGTTTGCAGGATGAACTCGCCGACAACTCGGCGCCGAGTCGACCACCTAAAAAACCCGTGGCGCCTGTTAACAGTACATTGCACTTCATCTAATACATCTCTTTACATACGAAACTTTCGATACTCCGCCAATAACAGCAACCTGTGCACGTCCGGTTGATCAGGGAAGCCTTCCCAAAAAGTTTTTAGGCTTAAATTGACCTAAGGATCTAAAAATGTAAAACGAGAAATAGTAAAGCGCTGGAAAAAACGAAAGCTTTTCTATATCGCGATATAATCTCCACGTGAAGCTCGCAGCACTTAACTTGTTGGCTGATACAGAGTCGCTTCGAACACGATATTTTGCTAGAGGCTCTTCAATGCCATAGGCGAAATCCACAGACTTCAATAATTTTAACCAAAGTCCAAAATCCTGTCGCTTTCGAATCATCGGCATAGTGACCTTACCAAAATAATGAGTATCATATGCAGCCGTTAGACAGCCTATAACGTTAGATTTCAATAATTCACTATAAGAGACCACGGTGGGTGAAAGCCTCAGACCCAAATGCCTTCCAGATTCATCTATCAAAAAATAGGAGGAGAAAATAAACTGCGCACCCGTCCTTGAAAAATGTTCATATTGCGACGAGAGCTTACGAGGCATCCAAAGATCATCCGAGTCTAGAAAAGTAATGTACCTTCCACACGACTCGGTAATCGCTAAATTGCGGGAAAATGAAGGCCCCTCGTTTTTACTGTTACGTATAAGTTTAAACCGCGAATCCCGATCACAAAACTCGTCAATGATCGAAATCGTATTATCACCAGAGCAATCATCAACGATAACACACTCCCACGATTCGAAGTCTTGCGAAATGAGTGATTCCAACGATTCACGAACGAAAGCCGCTGAATTATATGTCGGCATAATCACACTGAAAACTGGAAAAAGCGAATCACGCATAAAATACCTTTGTTACGTTTGAACAAGATTACTAGCACGAACATCGCCCAGTCCGACAACGGAAGTCATCAACAAGGCACTCCCCTTTACCAACTCTGGACCTATATTAAGAAACATGTGTAGTGGATTACTAATAACACCGTAAAAGGCTACAACAGTGACGGCTACCACCAGATATCCTGGCCTTTGACCATTTGCTATATTGTTAAGAATCCGTGAGAAAATATGTATGAAAGAAAGAAGAACTAATAATGCTAACGGTGCTGGAAAGTAGTAAAAAAATGACAACAAGAGCCCGGGTGAAGCACCAATTTCATACAAGTCGTTATACTCTGGATAAATCTTACGAAAATTTAAAACGTTTATGTTAGTTACATAAGGCCGTTCTATATCAATACCAAGAACAAAACCTAATCTGTACACAATGGATTCAAAAACAACAGACACTCCTTCTAACCAGCCATAAAGCAGAGAATTTAAATCGGCAAAAAAAACAATGAAGCTAGCATAAAAAACTGAAACGCGGTACTGCAAATACACTAAGAACCGATCGCCATTCTCCGACAGATATAGCAATGACTCTTCAAATCCAATTTTTGACGACAAACCAAAATACACTAAACCTGAAAGAATAAAAACACCCAAAATTATAGTTTTCCATACTCCTAGAAAATAGATTTTTCTACTCAAGATTCTTGACGAAAGCATAGATAAAATAAATAAATATACAGCATCAAAGGCTGCTATTGGAAATACAATTAAACTAAAAACTAATGTAAGACCTGAAATTCTGTCTAGGTAATTAATATTTATATTTTGACCAATTTTTCTTAGCCTATATAACAAAAAGCACGGAACTACAACCTTCAAAGTAGTGAAGAGTATTGCAACACCCCCTGCATCAGACAGCGCGGGCCCTGCATGCCGGAAATTTGAACCGAAAGATGCTGCCATATACAAAGAGAATATAAAAAATGAAACAATAAATACTAAGAACGCATAGTCGAGGAACTTCACATTAATAACAAAGCCTCGAATATGTAATCTTTTCTCCGTTAGTGAAAACCCTATAACGCACATGGAGAGAGCAAATAAAACCAGAGTAGATAATAGAAGCAAACCTGTTGGAACAAATGCAAAATTCCTATGCCACCCCATCAAAGCAACAAGCAAAATCGGGAGAAGATAATAGACACCTAAATAAAAATATAAAGCTTGCCTTGCCATCATTTCAACTCGCTATTAAAAATTGGGGAAATGTAATAGACCCCAAGACGATTTAAATGGTCATCGTCAAAATAGGCAATATCATCCCCAACGAATGCACTACAAGTCGAGTCCCTACACAGGTAGGATTTTGGATCGACGTAACCCACATTGTCGTAAGCTAAAGCGAGTTTCTTAAGGATACCGTCGACGAAGTCATAGCGTTCGCCGTAAGAATTCATGGTTCGAATGTACGCTTCTCTGTTAAAGTTTTCAAAAACGCGGAGCTGGGCGTAAACAGATCTAGGGACTGCGTAACCGAATTCGGGTACGGAACCATATAAAACAACCTTACCGCCGCCACGAGAGAATGCCGATATAACTTCGGAAAACCGCTCCTCGAACAAAGGCTCGAGATCGACACTATCGGATCGCGTATCCTTAATCAATTGAGGCAACCCCCCTTCTGCAGGCCCAAAACTTGAGGTATTACCGTAAAGATATGCACTGAACCGCCCGCCAACTATTAAAAACTCATAATCCGAAAGATTCTTTAGTAAATAATCAAAGATCACCGATGCATACCGGTCGCAATGCTTCCTGCCATAGAGGCGATCTACATCAAGCAAAGGCGGACAGCCAGCAGTACCATAAAAATGAACGTCATATTGTGAATAAGGACCGCCATCTTCAAATAGCGCTCTCAGGGGTTCCAAATGACTGTCTCCCCATATTGCCACCCGCTTTTGACCTCCAAACTTTTCGACGCCTCGTTCATCACAATAAGGCGCAACTCTCCAAGTCTCGAAATTACTCCTACTTAAACAAATACTCCTGTCAACATTGTATTCTGTCGAAGAATGAAGTACTTGCTCCTGATAGCCTGAGAGTGGAAATACAAAGCTGGAGGCACTAAA